>NZ_JRGK01000306.1 GCF_000764645.1 Aeromonas finlandensis | reverse complement strand
GCGCACTGACTGGCGCGTTTGGCCAATCGCTCGGCTTGCTCGCGCAGCCCGCCAGCAACAGCATCAGCGGCAACAGCGGCGCGCTCAGCATTGGCAATCTGTGTTTCTGCATCTTGCCTAACCTTCTCAATATCCGCCTGACGGCGTTCCTCCGCCTTTCTGGCAGCTATCTCAGCATTGGCCCTGACTTTCGCCAGTTCGGCCGCCTGCTCATTCCACTTGGCAGACCACTCCAGCTCATTATCGTGAGCACCGTTCGAGTAGCCTTGCTGATAAAGAAGCCACACCAGAAAAAACATCACTGCCTGGCGCAGCAAAAACCACAACACAGGGTGCGCCTTGAGGAACAGGCGAACCGCATTCATGCCAGCGCCCCGCCGAGCTCCACGAACTTGGCGAGCAACTTCTCTTTGGAGTGCTCCGGCTGGTTGTAACCGGCACCAGGCAGGGATGCCCAGATATTGCGGCACTTGTCGATCGCGGTACCGATGCGCCCAGCCTCGATATCGGCCAGCGCCCGCCGTTCGCGGATCAACTGAATGGCCCATTTATCTTGCGAGATCGGGCCGAAGTCAGGCAGCGCCAGCTGCGCCTTATAGTGCTGCCAGTGCTTGCTCAGAAACTGATAGCGACCGGCGGCCGTGCTTTTCAGCCCCGGCGCCACCTGGATAGACACGTTCGGATGCTCGGCATAGCTCGCAAAGGTCTTGCCCGGATTGACCAGCTTGTCATAGCCATCATCACCGCGACCGATGGTTCCCTCGCTGAACGCCAGCATATCGAGAAAGGCCGCCAGATTGCGGTTGCACTCAATTCGTGCCATTGCCAAACCTCCGATCCAGCATGCGGGCGGCAAACTCTCGGATCTTCTCTACACCGAGAAAGCCGATGGAGCCGCCAACAAAGCCGGAGGCTGTCGCAGGAATGCCGAGCATATCCATCCCGGACATAACCGAGAGGGAGATGGCACCGCACAGCAGGGACTCCAGCAGCCGTTGACGCATGCCGCCACCCGAATAGGTGACGCGCAGCCAGGAAATAACAAGAGACAGAGTAAAGCCGTACAGGGTTGGCCAATGGGCATCAACCCACGCAAGCAACCAAGCCCACAGGCCAAGGTCTTTTTCAGGCATCTACATACCTACCTCCCCGCAGGGCCCAGAAACGAAAAAACCCCGGCATCGGCCGAGGTTTTGAAGCAGAAAATAAAAAAGACCGCATCCGTTAGGTTGCAGTCTTCCATCATTGGAATTCACTTTACACAAAATTGCTTTTAACTGTCAACTGCCTTCAATCGGCAAACTGCTCCACCACTCATCAAAAGATACCGCGCTGACCATGCTCTCCGGTGAAGTCGATAGCACAACGAGATGTAGCCTCTTCATGTCACCGCGAGATACCTGATGATCTACAAATAGTGCGTTTCCGCTGGCCGTTCGTTTCACGAGTCCACTTGGGCTGGTAAACAGCGCAGAGCACGTATTGGCCTGCTTGCGAGTTAACCTTCCTAAAAATCCACCTGTACACATTGCTGCCTCTGTCTGCGATATGTAGTGACCCCACCCCGCAACAACAGTAGATCCTGTGGAAAGAAGATAGACCCCATACAAGGCCAGCACTACTGCCACTATGCCTCTCAACGACATAACGCCCTCCTATGGCCAAGAGACCCAGTCAGCACAACAACACTGTCAATCTCACTAAGGCAGGTAAATTGCTGCAGTGCATCCAGCTCAGCCCTGCACGCTCCCATATCACGACCAGCCCGCTCCTGAGCCAGGATCATCATCTTGAGCGCAGAGTTTCCAGCACCAAGCACCTGGGAAACCTTGAACTCCATGAACTCCTCACCGTGAATTTCGGATGTAAAAACCCCTTTCCCCTGCCAATAATGGAGCGGATATTCAGTCATCAACATAATAGCGAGCCTCCGGCATTGTATGCTCGGATGAAAATTAAGTGCATGAGTTATTTGGCATGAGCTGCCAGTGGGGATAATTTACAGATCAGTAATTCTTGATGTCAATCCTTTCCGGCAAAAAAACAAATTTTCAAGGTTCAACCATGAAAATATGTCACGGCACAACAAACTACTCCCTGTCACACAAAACGTGGATTTTTCCACGGGCTGTAGATTTAAGTTTAGAAAATGCTCAACTATAGTTTTAATAACTCACCGGATGACACACTAAAATATATCTCAATGTCCAAGCTCGACATTCATAATTATAAGCAAACGATAGTTCATTTATTTAAAGTTGAAGTAAACATCATTAATTCAACCCTGCCATTATCAGTATTTAGACGTTCTCACATCAGAGAGCGCCAGACCAAGACAAGCATCACCTCTGTGGCACATCACTACAACTCACTTGCTCAACTCACTCGCAGGCCGCATTTCACATCAAGATTGCAATCTTGATGGATGGCGGTGCCAAGCCGGGAAAGCCTCATTCAGCTCTTGCAACAGTGACCTATGGCGACTGAGCCCGCATGCCACCTGAGATTGCCGATGTATCTACTTATGTGCTCATCCATGATTATATAATCACAGAATCAAATAATCATTGACGGTTGTCCATCATCAGAATTTCAATATTGATTGTTAGGATGTTCCCGCATGGAGATAAAAAATTGATTGCCCGATAGAATATTGATGACAAGAAAAGTATTAACAAATGCATCTTGTGTGCTGAACGCGACTAAAAACAGACCAAAAAAAACATTCATATAGTCTATCCATATAGGCTAACGAAAGTTATCAATAATTGTCCTGCTATGACATAGTTCGAGCCGAAATTATAAAATGTCTCACCACGACATTTTAGCCGCTAAAATGATTTTAATTGACAGATCGGGCGCCAGAGTAAACTGAAGTACACCCCAACTGACACCAGATGCGGCCAGTCAAAGCCCTTGCTATACTGTATAAATACACAGCAACGAGCCACCTCCATGTTCGCCATCCCAGCACCATCTCCTGACAGCCTTGAGCTGCCACTGTTCCTCTCGCCTGCCGTTTGTGGCTTTCCAAGCCCGGCGCAGGACTACATCGAGCAGACCATAGACCTCAACCAGATCTGCATCGAACATCCTGCCGCCACCTTCTATGTCAGGGCCAGCGGACACAGCATGGTGAATGCAGGCATTAATGACGGGGATCTGCTGATCGTGGATAGAGCAATCAAGGCCTGCCATGGCGCAATCGTACTGGCCTGCCTCGATGGGGAGTTCACCGTCAAGCGGCTACAAGAGCGCCCATTCCCAGCCCTGCTCCCTGCCAACCCAGATTTCCCGCCGCTCACCATGCAGGAAGGCCAGGAGCTGGAGATATTCGGAGTTGTCACTTTCGTGCTCCACAAGACCAAGCTGGGGTAGAGCATGCCCACCGCCATCGCCCTGGTAGATGTGAACAACTTCTACGCCTCCTGCGAACGCCTGTTTCGGCCAGATCTCAAGGGGCGCCCCATCGTGGTGCTCTCCAACAATGATGGCTGCGTGGTGGCCCGCTCGGCGGAGGCGAAGGCGCTGGGGATCAAGATGGGGGTTCCCTACTTCCAGATCCGCCAGTTCTTTGAAGCCATGGGTGGAGTCTGGTTCTCCAGCAACTACGCCCTCTATGGCGATATGTCGCAACGAGTCATGACGACCTTGGAAGGCATGGCGCCAGCGGTAGAGGTTTACAGCATCGATGAGGCTTTTATCGAGCTCAACGAATCATGGGCTGGTGACCTGACGACATACGGCCGCCAGATCCGTGAACGGGTGCAGCAGTGGACTGGCCTAACGGTAGGGGTCGGGATTGGGCCAACTAAAACGCTGGCCAAGCTGGCGAACTACGCAGCCAAGAAGTGGCCAGCCACCGGCGGAGTGGTTGACCTGCGCGATGAGGCAAGACGGGCTAGGCTGATGGCCATCACCCCGGTTGAAGAAGTATGGGGAATTGGCCGCCGGCTCACCGCCAAACTGGAATCACAGGGGATCCGCACTGTGGCAGAGCTGGTGTCAGCAGATGCCAAGATCCTGCGGCGGAGATATGGGGTTGTCGTCGAGCGAACTGTTCAGGAGCTGCGGGGAATCCCCTGCGCTGACCTCGAGCAGCTTGCGCAGGCCAAACAGCAGATCATCTGCAGCCGGAGCTTTGGTGAGCGCATCACCCAGATCGGCGCCATGCACCAAGCCCTCGCCGGCTACATGGAGCGAGCCGCCGAGAAGCTCAGAGCTGAAGGGATGCGCTGTCGTCACGTCACCCTGTTTATCCGCACCAGCCCATTCAATGACAAAGAGCCATACTACGGCAACCAGATCAGCACCCGGGTAGCCATCCCCACCAACGACACCAGGGCGCTGCTTGCCCTGATTGGACCGCTCCTATCCAACATCTGGCGAGACGGACACCGCTACCAGAAAGGCGGCGTCATGCTGGCAGACTTCACCCCGGACAGTATCCAGCAGGGCGACCTGTTCGCCAACGAGCAGCAAGGCCAGCGCAGCAATGCGCTGATGCAGGTGATCGACAAGATCAATCAGGAAGGACTTGGGAAGGTCTACTTTGCGGCCCGCGGCCGGGACACCAGAGAGTGGATGATGAAGCGGGAGCAGCTCAGCCCCCTCTACACCACTAACATCAGAGAACTACCACAAGTAAAATCATAGACTTAGAATGACATATAATGCTGACAAGTCAGCAACAGAGCCAAAATGATACCAACCAATGCATTCATGAAATTTTGTGACACAGACCACAAATTTATTGAACAAAAAACAACCAAGTTAAGCCACGACTTAATTTGCCAAGAAAAAATATATAAAAAACAATGCATTAAAAATGCAAAATTAAATGAATGCAGTTTCAAGAATTATTTTGATATTTTTCACCCGTTGAGCACAAAAAAAAAATGGGTTAGTGTAGCTCTGCTGAAACCGGCAAGTTAAAGCAAAACCAAACACTAACCCAATGAAAGGATTATATCATGACCCGTAAAACGGAACACGAATATCGTATCGAAGAGCTCGAGCGTAAAGTAGCTGGCTTGCAGCGCCAAGTTACCATGCAAAAGGCCATTCAAGATCACGATCGTGCTGACGCTAACCGTCGTCTTCGTGACCTTGAAATCAAAGCGGCCGTAGAGCGCGGTGTGCCTCAGAAGAAAGTAGCTGAAATCTACGATCTGAGTGCTGCCAGAGTAAGCCAGATTTACCGTGATGCACGCAAAAAAGCCAGCTAAACCATAGATTTAGTTATGATGCATCATCATAACACTGGCAAACTAAGATGGCCTCGTCGCTGTTGACTCAGCAACGAGGCTTTTTACTGCAAAATTTTGAGCCATCACCATCAAGTATAGATCGAAGAACTTACAGCGAAACAATCCCCAATAAGCGACCATAAAGGACCGGTTTATTTGACCACTGTGCCGATTCCATAATGTTATCGTGCAATCATACTGCCCCCCCATCGCTTGAAGAAGACCATCCCCCACTTTCCTACACATAGCATCAGGCCTGCACCGTCTAATAGATCTGATACTATTGCAGACCAAACTTGCTGAGACTCAAGCTGCCCTAGTCATGGCTGAAAAACAAAATCAGCTAGGCTACACAACCTGTTTTTAGCGAACTCCCCTCGGTGAGGGCATGAACTTCACCAGCTTAGTCAGCTGCTGCTGAATCGGCTTCCACTTTGGATCTGGTGGCACCTTATCCAACCTTGTGGTCGGTTCCTGGTGAATGCAGAGCACCTTGATAAAAATACGTTTTGACGCCTTCCCCTCTTCCATTAATCCACGGCGAACCTTCAGGGTATTGCCCCTTTGGCCAGCAGGCCCTCTGCTGTTAGCTGCATCGTATCTCATCTAACACCGGAGCCTGCGCATTTGTTGGCTCCGGGTAAATGGCCAGAACTTTGATAAAGACTCGGCGACAAGCCATTCGTCCAGGCTCCGGCTTGCACCGCCTGGTTTCTGCCTCCTTTTCCACATAGCGCAATGACCGCAGATAAAGCACTACTTTGCCTGCGTCGCTCGCCGGGATACCAAGAAGGTATGACACATCGTATAGGTCAAAGAACTCACCATGTTTGAACGCCCACCTTGCTACCTTCAACGCTGGCCACTTCCATTTGCTGTCCATTGAGTCCCTCCTTGTTCCACTCTAACAATGTAGCGGGTGTGTGGTCGCCACACACACCAGCAAGGTGCACACAGTTCGGTGTCTTGATGACATGCTCGTTGGTGCAAGGGAAGGATGAGCAGAAATGCGCCTGTAAACCCTTGTCTATTGAAATACCCCAACAGGAGCAATCATGAAACAAAACTTCCTTACGTCCTGCGCTCTCTGGGCGCTCACCGTTGCAAAGGAGGCGGCGACCCAAGTTGCCGCAACGGCCATTCTATCTGTGCTCGCCAAAACGTGGCCAATCTTGTCGCTGACGCCTTGGTGGTGCTGATGGAGAAAAGAAAGAGGGGTGAAAGCCCCTCTGATTACTGTGGAGAATTGTGCGCGGTGATCACGCATGGTTACTATGGGTGTGTAAATGAAGCTGCACCACCAAACAGGAGAGAGATATGTCGATTGAAGAAGCGCTGGAGCCATGGCTGTCAAAGCCAACCTGGTTCAGCTCTCACCCGTCAGACAAGAAGCTGTTCAGCCTTGCCATGCGCCAACTTAAACAGCTCCAGGTAACACCGAGCGTGGATGAGCTGGAGCAGGTGATCATCAAGCGGGTGGATCGGCTGCCGGCCATGCTTGGGACACCAAGCGATCTACCTGAGGCTGCACGGCAATTCGCTATCAAGATCCACTCGAAGTTATAGGAATTGTAATTTCAACGTATGCGGGCTCCATCAACATAACGTGGGTGGTGCCCGCAGAGTGAGTCTCACCGCAACCAAACCAAGACAGCATCATGCAGACTCTGATTATGGACTGTGGATGTACTGTGAATGGACAGCCTTTGACCCTTGTTGCATGAGGGATAATCAGCCGCCGTTTGCTAGTAAAAAGCCCCCATTATCGCAAGCAAAAAAAGTTATTTTAATTTTCCATTTTCGATCGTGATGCTTGCAATTAGCTGATCTTACGCATGAAAACCCGCTGCCTGTGAGCGTTCACTAACTGGGAGGAAAACAAACACAATTTATCCACAGCCTGAACTTATCCACAGGTTGCAATGCGATGACTACCTCATTATCTTGTAGCTCGAAAGTAATACAACCCTACATATTGTGTTTATCACGACCCCACCAAGGAAAAGCACCATGAGAAACGAGAAAAGAATGATTTTAGACCCGGGCAGGAACTTGCCCATCACATGGCAAAAAACGGAGGTTCTCCATGCCAAAACGACGACAGCGAAAACGGCGTACAGCACCATCACGCCAAAAAAATAAAGCCACCTTATCCAGTTGGCTGAGGTGGCTTTTATCTGAACTCCACAACAAGCTTCGTAAAGCTATTGTGGGTGCATTAATCACAGTTATCGTTGCGGTAGTAAAGCCTGTTTTTATGGATAGCTATTGGGGGTCCAGCCCAACTGCTACAACAGTGCAGTTCTACCAAATCTAACAAGGGGCCTTCGGGCCCCTTTCATGTTTTAACCAACGATTTGTTAGAAAAACATGTCAAGTTGCAGGCTGAATGATGGCCAATACAATCCACATCGTCAACACCATAATGACAGAAACGTCGAGCGAGATTTAGCCATCAAAAAAATAATTCCTTTAAGTTCAATTACTTTTTCTAGCTAAAATTTAAATGAACTCCGAATGACTATGATGAAAATGAAATTTGTGCATGCACTTACACATCACACCGCCGTCACTCGCTTGTAGAAGGCTTCCACCTCACTCTCCTGCACATGGCACCAGGCCAGCACAGCCAGATAAAGCGGGTACCACTGCCGCTCCCACTCACTGCGGATCAGTGGGCCCAGAAACGGCTCGATGGCGCGGCGAACCTGAGTGCCCGGGATCGGGCGCAGGCCGGTACCGTTGCAGCGCGGGCAGGTCTTGTCGATCGCCTTGCCGTGCAGGCGGCTCAACTCCAGATCGCGGATCACCCCGCGCCCCCGGCAGAACTGCGGGTGACAGGCTGCCCCCGGGGTATCCACGGTGCGGCAAAAGTGCTGCACGGCGAGGGCTGCCAGCGCCTTGAGCGCCATACCGTGACCGCGGGTCTTGTTGGCCCCAACGAACTTGGGCGCAATCTTGCTGCAGTGAGCCATCACCCCGCGCACCGCCACGCCATGGCTCTCCATATCCTTGTTGTAGCGGGCCATCACCAGCGCCAGGCCAACGGCCTCGTATTTCTGCACCAGCCCCAGCGCCCCCAGAATATCCGCCTTGTTCAAATGGCTGGCTCCTGTCGAACGGGATTGAATGGCCTGGATCATCACCGAGCGCGGGTTACCGATAGAGAGTGCATATTCGAGCCGCATCAGAATGCCTCCAGTGACCAGTTGGCGCCTTTGCGCTGTACCCCGACAAAGGTGAACATCCAGTGCTGCTTGGCCGCCACCTTGATCTTCACCCGGGCGTCATCCTCCCAGAACCCCTTCACCTCGTGCAGCTCGATCAAGCCATCCTTGCCCACCACCATAAAATCCGGGGTGTAGAAGGTCTTGTCGGCCAGCTTCAGCTTGAGCGGCTCGAACTCATAGGAGAGGATCTCCCCCGCCAGCATCAGCAGCCGCAGGTGATCGGCATAGGCCTGCTCGGTCTTGTTCATGGTGCCGGGTATCGGCCGTGGCCGTGCCCTGCTCTTTACCGGTTTGTTCCCACTGTAAGGCGTCATCCAAACACTCCCAGGCCAGCGGCCTTATTTAACGTCATCGCGACGTGAACCAGCTGACTGCCGTGGGTGCGCTCCCACTGCTGCCAGCCCTTGTTGTGCAATTCCATGTGTGCATCGTGGCTAAGCGGAAAAGTCATCAGATCGTTCGCCTTGCTGCCCATCACGCTCAGGCCGTGGCCGATCGCATGGTGCGCCTCGACCCCCTCGGTCTGGCCAGTCACCACGCAGGGCAGATGGCGCACGAACGCCAGATAATCGGCAGACTCCCAGCGCTTCATCTTGGGGCGGGGGATATGCAGCATCGGCGGCTCCGGGTCGATGGCCTTCACCGCAGGCTTGGCGCGGATCCTGGCCCGCAGCTCGGCCAGCGGGTCCTGCTCCAGCATCTCCTCTTTGCTCACCCGAAAGCGGGCATCGGTCTCCCGATAACCGCGCCCGGGTACCAGCACCCGCTCCGGCTCCAGCGGCGGCAGGCGGCAGGCGTGGCGCACCACCGCGATCGGCAGATGCCCCTGCACCTTGTAAACGCTGGCCCACCAACAGAGATCCCGCGCCTGCAACTGGGCAAGCGGCACCCCGCACCATCCGGCAACCCGGGTCAGCAGCGCCCGCGCAATGGTGGCGGCATGCTGGGCGGGGTTGAACGGCAACTGACCATCCCAATACTCGTTATCGTGATGCCAGCACAGGGGGAGCGGCAGGCCGCCCATCTCGGTGGTGACGGTCTCGCCCGCGCACCCCTCGCCGATCAGGCACTGGCCCACGCTGCGCAAGGCCAGTTCGCCACCGGCGGCCTTGACGATAGCTGGGTGCAGCAGGGTGCTGGCGAGCTCCGGGAACTGCGCCAGCAGATCACCCCCCTCAGCGGCGGGAACCAGCATTGCCGGACGATTGCCAAGGGATGAACGCAGCTTGGCCAACCCATCCCCCACCGCCAGCAACACCATCCCCATCTCAGGCACAAAGACCGGATGGGTCGGGTTCACGCCAGCTTCTCCACCATCTCGAGCTTGTCGAGCAACGGGCCAAGGCGAGCGAGCAGCTGATAGCTGGCGCTGCGGCGCAGGGTGGTGGATTCAGAGGCGATCACGCGGCGGGCTGCCTCGGCGGCGGTCAGGCCGGGGCTGGCGGTGTTGATAGCGCGGAACAGCTCGGCACTGGTGTTGAGTTCGGCACCAATCGGGTTGGCTGCCTGCTGCTGCAAATGGCGAGTTCTGGCCATGCTGCGGCTGTTGAATTTACTGCTCATGTGACCCCTTTACCTCACGGTAGTGGTTCAGCCAGTGAATAAAAATAATACGGATATTTAGCTGACTTTTGGAAAACTTGACTTACCTAAGCAACAATTCGATACAAAACTTGGGGGCTTACGCCCCCAGACTGTTAACCCTTAGGTGGATAAGGATCGTTTCCGTAAGAGTTTTTCTCACGAATCTGCCCTTTCTCATTGTGAACAAGCACTTCACTGCGTTGATTTCGCGCGATATCACGAGCCGCCTCAAAGGCTTCCCTTTGAGTCGAGTGGTGAGAGGTGTCCTTTGAATTACCAGCCCCTCGAACCGCCCATTGATCACCCCTCGGTACAACATGTTGATTTTTACCTGACATAGCTCACCTCCTATTGTGTTTATGTCAGCAACAACGATAAGACCAAAAAACACAAAACACAATATGTACCAACACAAACAAACATAAAGCACTACATATAGTTTTACGCAGCCACCTTCCCCAGCCCGACTTTTGCCAACAGATCGGCAAACCGGCTCTGATACCAGTGCGGGGCAGTCTCTCGCTGGCAGCGCGGATCCACGATGTTTTTGCCATAGCGCAGCCCAGCCGGGGTGATCGACCAGAACTCCTTCTGCTTATCCGGCGTCTTGGAAGAGGGGCGGGTCATCTTGACGATCAACCCTTTCGACTCCAGCAGGGCGTTGAAGTAACGCACCCCCATGGTCACCCCATGCTGCTTTAGCCCCTCGGTTGCCGAGAAGGTAGCCCGCGAACTGCCATCGGTGGCATCGCTCGGCGCATCAATGGCGTAACTCGGCAGCAAATTTGGCAGGCCGTGCTGGCGTTGAATGGTCTGCAGCATCCCCAGCTTGCCGGAGTTGCTCACGTTCAGCATACGGGCGGCAGTCTCAGCAAACAGCAACTCCACCTGCACCGCCTCCACATTGACCGCGGGGCTGGGTGCCATCTGATAGTGGCCGACCTTGCGCAGAGATGGCAGCACCTCACCAGTGACCCAGCGCTTGAACTCCTTGGCCGCAGGCAGCTTGCTACCGAAGATCAGGGCATAGACCCCGCCCTCATCGAGGAAGGAGACCTCCTGAACTCCGCTGGTTGTGGGGGTGTCGCGTTTCACGACATCCCCCTCATCCACATGGCGCTTCACAGCATCCCGTGCATTGCTGTAGCCAAGCGCCTTGCATACATCGACCGCGCAGAACAACACGCGCCCATCCTCCTGGATCAGCCGCACCTTGCCAAACTCCGCGCTGTCAAAACTCAACACCTGCATGTCACTCTCCCGATTGTCATGGATAGGGTTAGACCCAAATATTACTGTTTATTTATACAGGCAACAATCACCGTTTGTTAGGTTCGCAATATCGGGTATTCCCTACACAACTAAGGGAAGGTGGCGCTTCACCCACAGCTCACCGACAACCTCTTCCACCTCAAGCTGCAGCAGTTCCAGCCCGAATGCGTGAGCCCTTGTGAACTCCTGCCGCGCCCCCTTGCTCTGCTGCCAACCCGGCAAAAACGCAACTGCCTCACACTCCATCATCATGGGGATGGCGATCCGCATATAGGCGTCATGACTGAACCCGTCAGGCAAGATCGCCGGGTTCATTACCACTGCCCCCTGTGCCTGGAGATATAGACCTTCACTCCAGTCAGGTCGATCAACCCCTGCTCGTTCAGCTCTTTCGGTTTAACGGTCATGATGGGCCTCCTCGGCCAGATCGCGATTCATGCGGTTCAGCTTCACCAGAACCGCCTTTGCCAACGCCAGGAACAGGGTCCCGCACCACACCACCGCCAGCAGCACGGCCCGCAGTGGTGCGAGTAGCAGGCGGGCGATCTGACGGGGGAACATCACCATCACCCAACCAGCCGTGATCACCCACACCACCGGCGCCTGTAGCATCTGCCACCCGACCCCGCCCTCATAGGGCACATGGGCCAGCACAAACAGCGCCACAAAGACGTACATCACAAAGAAGAAACCCTTAACCATGACTGGCCTCCCGGGTCTTGGCCGCCAGTTCGCTCAGCTCGCGGCAGGTCGATACCAACCGCGGCTCATCATCTGGCCCGTCCCCGTCCAGTGCGGGGCCTATTTCCTCTGCAATCCACTGGCGAACAATAACCACCAACATGACCAGCAACGCCAGCCAAAGCAGTCCCAGTATCAGAAACATCCATCCAAGGCTCATCAGCTCCTCCCCCTCCCGGTGGTGGTGTGGTGGGCGGCGCGATGGAGCGCCACCCCGACGATCTGGGCCACGTCAGCAGCCCACATATCAAACCCTTTTGTCATCAGCAGCACAGGGGTCTCGGTGCATTGCACACCAGCCAGCCTTGCCTGCTCGACCTCATCAATCCTGAGCACAGGTGCGAACCAGTCGCGGGTTGCCGTGTGCTGGGCGTAGTAGTGCATCATGCTGCACCGCCTTTAGATTTCAGCTGAGCAACCAAGTCGCATAAACTTGCCTGATGCGCTGCTCCATCGACGCCGTTCAGCAAAACATCAAGCTCGCGCACCAACCGTTGATGATCTTTTTTCTCGGCAAGCAGTTCATCTCGCTGCTGATACGCTTCCAGCGGTAGGGTGCCTACAGCTGCTAAAAACCATTTCTGCTCCAGCACATCGGTCGGCAGGCCACGACACGCATTCACGCAGGCCACAATACGGCGGGCATCATCATCGCTGTAGACTGCGGCAAATGTGACGCCGTCCTCTTCTGTAACAGTCAGGATCGACGTCTTATTGGCGGCAGATGCGGGGCACAAATGGACATGCCGATCGCCGACTTCAAATAGAACCCAAGGTTCTTGTGTGTGTTCGCTCATGACCCAACCCTCACCAGCTCAACCGCCCGGCCCCGGATCCGCGCCGCTTCCGCCCGCGCCTCCTCGGCACCATCCACCACCAGGTAATAACCGGCACCGGTCTTCGCATCGGTAGTGCCC
>NZ_JRGK01000305.1 GCF_000764645.1 Aeromonas finlandensis | reverse complement strand
CGGGATCTGGCGTACCCAGCGTGCCAGACTGGAAGCCGCGGGTCATGTGGTCGCCACCATTACCCTGATGCCGCCGTTTGGTCATATCGATGAGATGGTGCCGCTGTTGGCCACCCGGATTAACGATGTGCTGGCACACACCGGGGCCGACAAACTGGTGCTGGTCGGTCACAGCATGGGCGGGCTGGTCTGCCGCGACTATCTGGCTGTCCATGGCGGTGACAAGGTCGCGCGCCTTATTACCCTGGCGACCCCTCATCAAGGGAGTCAGCTGGCCGCGCTTGGGCTAGGTGCCAATGCCCGCGAGATGGAGCCGGGTTCCGGCTGGCTGCAACGTATCGCCTCGGTGCCCCTCTGTGTTCCGGGCATATCAGTACGCACCAGCCATGACAACGTGGTGATGCCGCAGGAGCGGCAACGACTGGCGGGGATGGAAGATATCGAGCTGCCCGCCATTGGCCACCTCTCTCTGCTCTACTCTCGCCGTACCACCGATCTGCTGCTTGGCCTGCTGGCCCGCACCTGACCTTCCTTAATCGTTCTTCAACCGTTATTCCAAATAAAACAGGGGCCTGATTGCTCAGGCCCCTGTTGATCTCTTTATCGCATCACCCGGTTAGAAGTGAATGCCCTTGATCAGGGTGGAGACGGCAACTTGATCGGCGGTCGCCTTGGACTTGTCGCCATCCTTGGGATCGGCAAAGGTGCGGAAGCTGGTATTCATGATCACCTGCGCGACCCGCGGCGCCAGGGCATGAACCACCTGACCGAACACCCCGAGGCGAGTCGCCAGTCGTACATGCTTGTTGATGATGGTATCGCACACCAGATCAGCCGCCTCTTCCGGCGTCATCATCGGTACCTGCTCATAGACCTTGGTTGGCGCGACCATGGGCGTTTTCACCAGCGGCATATTGATGATGGAGAAGCAGACGCCTTTGTCGGCAAACTCGGACGCGGCAGTTCGCACCCAGGCATCGAGCGCCGACTTGGAGGCCACGTAGGCGGAGAAGCGCGGCGCATTGGTCAGCACCCCGATGGAGGAGATGTTGATGATGTGTCCTCTCTTCTTCTCAATCATGGCGGGCAGTACCCCCATGATCACCTTGAGTGCCCCGAAATAGTTGAGCTGCATGGTGCGCTCCAGATCGTGGAAACGCTCGAAGGAGTCTTCGATGGAGCGGCGAATGGAGCGACCGGCGTTGTTGACCAGAATATCCACCCCGCCGTGGTCCTCCACAATCTGCCGGGTGATCGCCTCCCCCTGGGCCAGATCGGCGAGATCGCCCTGATAGATCTGCAGCGTGAGCCCCAACTCGGCAAACTCGGCCTGGGTTTCGGCGATCCTCTGCTCATCACGGGCAATGGTCACCACGATGGCCCCTGCCCCCGCCAGCTTGCGTGCGGTGGCACGGCCAATGCCCGAGGTCGCGCCGGTTACCAGCACCACTTTGCCCTCAACCCGACCACGCAGGGAGCGATCGATAAAGAGTTCGGGGTCGAGATGGCGCTCCCAGTAGTCCCACAACCGCCAGGCATAGCTGTGCAGTGGCGGCACTTCGATCCCCGTCCCTTTCAGCAGACGCTGGGTCTCGCGGCTGTCGAAACGGGTGGGATAGCTGATCAGGCGAAACACATCTTTGGGCAACCCCAGGTCAGCAATCGCGGCATCGCGAATACGGCGTACCGGCGCCATGGTCATCAGCATGGCCGTCAGGTGGCGGGGAATGAAGTTAAAGAGGGACGCATTGATGCGTATCGCCGGTTCAGGGGCATGCGCGGCGCGGGAGAAGGTGCTGAGCATATCCCCTACCCGCATAGGATTGGGGTCGGTCAGGTGGAAGGTTTTGTTCTCTTCCCCTTCCTGATGGGCGATATGGGTCATTGCATCGACCACGAAGTTGACCGGCACGATATTGATGCGGCCCCCCTCTACCCCGATGGCAGGCATCCAGGGCGGCAGCAGACGGCGCAGTTTCTGGATGGTCTTGAAGAAGTAATAAGGGCCGTCAATTTTATCCATCTCGCCGGTGTTGGAATCCCCGACCACAATGCCTGGCCGATAGATGCGCCACGGGAGGGTGCATTCGTTACGTACAATCCCCTCGGCTTCATGCTTGGTCTGGAAATAGGGCATGTCGAGGTGCTCGGCCTCATCGAACATATCTTCCCGAAACAGACCATCAAACAGACCTGCCGCTGCGATGGAGCTGCAGTGATGGAACTGACGGGCATGGAGTCGCTCAGCGAGTTGTACCGCCTGACGGGTCCCTTCGGTGTTGACCTGCTGCTGGATCCCCGCTTTGGCGTTGAGGTCATAAATGGCTGCAAGATGGAAAAAGTGGTCAATCTGGCCGAGCAACTGTTCCTGGATCTCGCCAGAGACCCCCAGCATGGGTTGCGTCAAATCGCCGGAGATGGCGACAGCACGGGATGCATCCACATCCCAGAATGACAACAGTTCTGACAATTTTTCCTGATGGGAAGGACGCATCAGGAAATAGATGGTGCAGTCGGGATGCTGCTGAAAAAGTTTTTTGACCAATCGACGCCCGATAAAGCCACTACCGCCTGTAATGAAATAGTTCATGAAGTAAATCCTGTTACTGATTTGGCTGTTACTGATTCGGCTATTACTTACCGTTAGATATATCACGATTCATATGGAAATCTGCAATCAGATTGCCGGTTCGTGAGCCATCCCTAAATTCAGCTCATTCCCTATTTCGTTATTAGGTAGAACCCTCTATTTTTTGTCCCTAGACTGGAGTTGAAAAATCAGTAATGCCACAACCGGATTGCCGTTGTTGTTGTCGCCATTACGTTTAACTGTCGTTATTCAAGGAGAAGATCATGGCTAAAAAACTCAAAGCGCTGGCGAGTTCAGTGACCGACAACCAACTCACCTCCACCATCAAAGAGTCCACTCAGCAGATCTGGCTGGCGGGTCTGGGTGCCTACGCCAAAGCGCAGGAAGAGGGCGGCAAAATTTTTGAAGCGCTGGTGCAAGAAGGTGAAGCGCTGCAAGCCAAAACTCGTCAGAGCGCTGACGAAAAAATTGCCGCAGTGACCGACAAGACTGCCAATACCTGGGGTCGTCTGGAGCAGGTATTCGAAGAGCGCGTTGCCCGCGCTGTCGCCAGCCTGGGTATCCCGACCCGCAAGGATATCGACAAGCTCTCCAAACGCATGGCCGAGCTGACCGACGTGGTACAGCAACTGCTGGATGCGCAGGAAGAAGAGGCCCCTGCCGCAGAAGCCAAACCGGCTGCCGCCAAAAAGCCCGCAGCCAGAAAGCCGCCGGTAAAGAAAGCGCCGATCGCCAAAGCCAGCGAAGCCGTCGTTGAGCAGGCAGCCGATCTCCTCTCTGCCGCCGAAGATGCGGTGAAAGAGGTGAAGGCCAAAGCGGAAAGCGTCCTGCCCTGATCCCTCGCGGTGAAAGAAGGTAGTTGATACCGGCCCATGCCCTTCGCTGGGCCGGTTTTTCCATGGATAGGGAGGCGACGTTATGAGTACCATCGCAATTGCCCTTGCTGGCGGCGGGCCGCTCGGTGGCATCTACGAGATCGGTGCCTGCGCAGCGCTCTCCGACAGCATCAGCGGTCTGCGGCTTGAACATGCCGATATGTATGTTGGCGTCAGTTCGGGCGCTGTGGTGGCGTCGGCGCTGGCCAACGGGATCTCGTCCGAAAAGCTGGTGCGGATCCTGCTCAGCGATGACTCGGGAGAGATATTTGACCCCGCGACCCTGCTGCGCCCCGCCTTTGGTGAATATGCCGACCGTCTGACCTCTATCCCGCCGCTGGCATGGCAGAGTTTGACCCACTATCTGGCGGCGCCCTGGAAGCGCAGCCTGTTTGAATCGCTGCAGGGCCTTTCCAAAGCTATCCCGACCGGGCTGTTTGACAACCGCGGGGTGGATCGCATCCTGAGGCAGTTTTTTGCTCGTCCCGGCCGCAGCAACGATTTTCGCCAACTGCGCAGCCGGCTGTTTGTGGTGGCCACCGAGCTCGACACCGGTCATCCGGTTGCGTTCGGTAGTCCGGGGCTTGATGATGTCCCCATTTCCGCGGCTGTGCAGGCCTCGGCCGCCCTGCCCGGGCTCTTTCCTCCTTCGCTTATCAATGGCCGTTACTATGTGGACGGTGCACTGATCAAAACCCTGCACGCCTCGGTGGCACTGCAGGAGGGGGCGGATCTGGTCTTCTGCATCAATCCACTGGTGCCGTTTGATGCTGATATGGCACCCGGAGAGCCGACCAATCTGGTGGACAGCGGCCTGCCGGTGGTGCTGGCCCAGACTTTTCGCGCCATCATCCACTCCCGCATGCATGTGGGGATGGATCGCTACAAACACCAATATCCCGACGCCGACGCCCTGCTGTTTGAACCCTCCTCCGCCGATGGCGAGATGTTCTTCACCAATGTGTTCAGCTATCGGGATCGCCGCCGCCTCTGCGAGCACGCTTACCAGCATACC
>NZ_JRGK01000304.1 GCF_000764645.1 Aeromonas finlandensis | reverse complement strand
ACTAATTTGAAGGCCTTCCCGAATGGGAAGGCCTTTTTGCTATGGGCGATTTGCCTGCTGGCCCATAGATTTTCACAGCAGAACGAACACCAAAGCCCGGTCTCTCGACCGGGCTTTGGTGTTTTTAGCGTGTTAAACAGCCAATATCTTGCTTTTGTCTGCCGCAAGAGAACTAAAAAGCCGGTTATTTCCACCATCTCCTGGCTATATCAGAGCCTTATCAGCTTCATTAACAGCCATTTGAACGACTCTACAGGTGGTCAAATCAGCCTTCTGCCGCCTGCTGGTTGCAGGGCAGTTCCATATTGACCACCCCCTCTTCCATCTGGACATCGATCTTGAAGCCAAGCCGTTTGGCGAGGTTGACCATGCCGCGATTGCTGGGCATGGTCATGCCGGAGAGCTGGCCAATCCCCTGCTCTTTGGCATAACGGATGATCTTCTCCATCATCAATTTGCCGAGGCCCACCCCTTTTAGGTCCGAGCGCACCAGAATGGCAAACTCGGCATCGCTCAGATCCGGGGTCGAAATGGCACGTACTACGCCGAGGATCTGATCCTGCAGCTCACCATCTTGCCCCACAGCAACGAATGCCATCTCCCGGTCGTAATCGATCTGGGTCATGCGAGCCAGCTCTTCATGACCCAGTTCGCCCACATCGGCAAAGAAGCGTTTGTACCTGTCTTCATCGGAGACTTGCAGTACGAACTGCTTGTGAGCCGGTTCATCTTCCGGCCGGATCGGGCGCAGCAGGATATGGCGCTGATCTTTAAGCCAGGCACCCTCCTCCAGTTCGGTAGGATAGGGGCGGATTGCCAGTCGGTTGATTGTCGGGATGGTAGGGTCACTCAGTGTGAGGCTGGCATCCAGTACCACCATTTCGGCACCGCACGCTTGTAGCGGGTGCAGGTCCAGCTCCTGAATCTCCGGAAAGGCGAGCAATAACTCGGAGAGCTGGCAGAGCACCTGACCGAGGGCATCGAAATCCAGTCGCTCCGGTGTCGCTTGTTCGCGGATTTTACGGCTTTTGAGCGCTCCGATGATCTGGTAACGAGCCAGCGCCTGATTGAGCGGTGGCAAGGCTGCCACCATCTCCTGCGGTTCGGCACCCGATTCACCCAGCAGAATGACGGGGCCAAAGATGGCGTCTTGCTGGATCCGCACCCGCAGCTCCAGGCCGCCGCTGCGGCGAGCCATCCGCTGCACCAGCAAGCCTTCGATACGGGCGCCCGGATCATGTTGTCTGACCCGATCCAGAATGGCATCTGCGGCTTGCGCCACTTCGGCCGAGGTGCGCAGGTTGAGTACCACGCCATGCACGGCAGACTTGTGGAGGATGTCGGGTGAGCGCAGTTTCACCGCCACCGGATAGCCGATCTGCTCGGCGGTCAGGGTCGCCTCGATGGCGTCGGTGACGATCCAGGTTGGCAGGGTCGAGAGACCGGCGGCCTGCAAAATCGGGTGTACCAGATGGGTATCCAGCCTCAGTTGCTTGCGCTCCTGCGCCTGACGGATCAGCTGCTGGCACAGCTCGACATTGAGCTGGTTGCCGTGCAGTGACGCCGGGGTTTCCATCAGCTGCTTCTGGTTGCGACGGTATTCCACCATGTGCATGAAGGCAGCCATGGCGCTTTCCGGCGTGCGGTAGGTCGGGAAGCCCGCCTCGGTAAAGAGCTTGCGCCCCTCCTGCGCCGAGTATTCGCCTGCCCAGTTGGTGAGGATATTGAAACGGCGCGCTCTGGGGTGCTGTTTCAAATGGGCAATAAGATGGCTGGCCAGCGGCGCGCTCGGTGCCGTGAGCGAGGGGGCGTGGATGATCAGGATGGCGTCGATGCCATCTTCCTGCAACACGCTGTCCAGCGCCTCCTGATAGGTGGTGATGGTGGCATCGCTGCCGATGTCGATCGGCGTGCGAGCCAGCTTGCCACCCCGCTCCAGCAGCACATCCACCGCCATATTGGCCAGTCCGCGGCCGTTGGAGATGATGGCGAGCCGCTCCCCCTTGAGGGTCATGGAGTGGCTGAGGGTTTCGACCGCGGCAAACAGTTCGTGGGTATCCCGCACCCGCAGCATACCGGCGCGGCGGATGGCGGCATCATAGACATTGTCGAGGCCGTGGGCCGGATCGTGACGCCCGCTTTTCAGCACCAGGATCGGCTTGTTGCGCGAGGCTGCTCGCGCCGCCGAGAGAAAGTGGCGGGCGTCGTGCAGTTTGTCCATGTAGATCAAAATGGCGCGGGTGACGCTGTCGCGGGAGAGCTGATCCAGCAGCTGGCCGAAGTCGATATCGCAGTGGTCACCAAGGGAGATGAAGGCAGAGAAGCCCAGTTCATGCTGCTTGGCCCAATCCAGAATGGTGGTGCTGACGGCGGCGGATTGCGACAGAAAGGCGACCTGTCCCGGCTTGGCGGCAATGGGGGAAAAGCTGGCGTTGATCCCCTGGCCGGGCAGCAGCATCCCCATGCTGTTGGGGCCGAGCAGGCGAATGCCATATTGCTGGCAGACCCGTTTCAGCTCCAGCCGCTCCTCGGGGGAAAAGTCGGCGGCCAGTATGATGGCCGCTCCCGTGCCCTTTTGGCCGAGCGCCTCCAGCAACGGCAAGACCCGCTCCCGCCTGGTGCAGATGATGGCGAGATCCGGGGTCAGCGGCAGGCTGGCGATATCGGGATAGGCCAGCACGCCAGCGATGGCTTTGTTGCGCGGGGTGACAGGGAGGATGGGCCCTTTGAACTGGCCCGCCAGCAGGTGGCGCACGATCACATGACCCGCCTTGAGCGGGTCGGTCGAGGCGCCGATCACGGCGATTGATTGGGGTTTGAACAGCCGATCCAGACCGCTTGCTTTCATGGGCACTCCCGACAAAAGGGGGAAGATACCAGTCTAATACGCCTTTGCTGCGGGTTCTGTGACCGGATCCTGATCACCGTTTGTTGAGGGCATTGGCACGCAGATAAAAGCGCAGTTCGCCCTGCACCCGGCGAATGGCGCCCAGGTGGCGCTCCTGCAGATAGATATCCTGCTCCCGATCGAGCGCCGTGCTGGGTACGCCCATGCTTTGCAGATACTCGTCAAACAGGGTTGAACCCTTGATCTCTACCAGATGCTGTTTCATGGCTCTCCTCCCTGCGCCTTGGTGTTTGTTGATGAATGCCCAGTCTGCGATGACCAGCCGGGTTTGCCTATTGTCACTTTTGACACGAAATTTGACACGAGAGCGCTCACACATCTTTCAGAGAGGGCGCCGTTGAGGCGCTGGCTGGCGTTATAGTATGGCGAGGAGCACGAGGCACGGATGGTGCACAGGATGATCAGAGTCTGGTGGTGGTGCATGGCACTGTGGACGGTTGGCGCAACGGCAGCCGAGCAGCCTATCCGCGCCTGGAATCTGCTGCTGGATCACCCCAACCCCGCCGTCGTCCAGTTGTTGCGCCTCTCCCTCGATCTCACCGTGCCCGAATATGGCCCCTATCAGCTTGTATCCAGCCCGCAAATGGAGCAGGGGCGGGCGGTGAAGGAGCTGCGCAGCGGTGAGCTGGTTCAGGTCGGTGTCTTTGCCCCGGATGGTCAGCGAGAACGGGAGTTGCTGGCAATCCACATTCCGCTGGCCAAGGGGCTGCTGGGGTGGCGGGTGTGTCTGGTTCGGCAGGGGGATGAGGGACGTTTTGCCGCGATCGGATCGTTGGCGGACTGGCATCGCGCCGGGCTCTCTATCGGTCAGCACAGATCCTGGCCAGACACCCAGTTGCTGCGGGCTAACGGCCTCAAGGTGACGGTGGGCAATCTTTATGAGGCGCTCTTCAACATGCTGCGCAAGAAGCGCTTTGACTGCTTCCTGCGTTCGGTCATCGAGATCGAGGATGAGCTAAGGCAGCATCCGGATCTCGCTATCGAGCCCCGTCTGGTGTTTCGCTATCCGCTGGCGCTGCTCTTCTTTGTCTCGCCAAAATATCCGGAGCTGGCCCAGCGCATCGAGCTTGGCCTGCTGCGGGCGCGGCAGTCTGGTGCTTTTGACCGGGTCTTTGAAGAGGGATTTGGCAGCACCATTCGGCGGCTGAAACTGGATGAGCGGGTGCGCCTCGAGCTGCACAACCCCGACTTGCCGCTGCCCAGCCGTATGATGATGGTCGATCCGGCCCTTATCTATAATCCGGTGTCAGCGCAGTGAGCCCTGATTCTGCGCGGTATCCCAGAAGGCGCGGATCAGCGGCTCTTCCAGCCGCTTCTTGAGCACCCCGATCCCCACATCAAATGGCTTGAAGGCGGGTTTGAGATCGATGACGCGCACCTTATCGCCGAGCGGGCTGTGGTCGATCACCGCAGCCGGTACCAGCCCCACCCCGCAACCGAGCGCCACCATGGCGACGATCCCCTCGTTACCCGCTACTTCGGCGTAGATGTTGGGGGCTATCCCCTTGTTGCGAAACCACTGATCGCTGCGTTTGCGGGCCAAGCCCTGCTCGGAGAGGATCAGCGGTAGCTGCTCCCAGTCCGGCTCCCCTTGGCGGAACCACTGGTTCAGCTGGGGGGCGTTGCGCGGCGCGATAAAGACCAGCGGCACCAGCTGCAGGCTGGCGAACTCCAGCTTGGCGGGCAGAGCATCGGGGCGAGCGGCGATGGCGAGATCGGCCTCGTCGGCCAGGATCTTGTCCACCGCCAGCGCCGGGTCGCCGGTCTCCAGCTTGATCTCCAGCTGGGGGTAGCGGCGGCGAAAGCGCTCCAGTACCTCGGGCAGCAGAAAGTAACTGGCGGTGACCGAGCAGAAGACCCGCAGCCGCCCCTGCAGCGGTTCATCGCTGCGTTTGAGCTCCTGCTTGAGCTGACGCCACTCCTGCAACAGGCCGCCGCCGAATTCGCGCAGCTTCTCGCCGGCGGGGGTGAGCCGAACCGAGCGGTTGTCCCGCTCGAACAGGATGCAGCCGGTCTCCTGCTCCAGCCGCTGGATGGCGCGGCTCAGGGTGGAGGGGCTGACCGCCATGGCATCGGCGCTCTTGCCAAAATGAAGGGAGTCGGCGAGGTGGAGAAACAGCTCGAGATTGCGAAGATCCATTGATCACTTCCTGCTGCAGTCAGGGCATAGATTCATGCCGAACCGTTCGGCTCTGGCAACCGCCTCCCCGGATAATTCAGCTGCAATTTTGCTGTAATGGGGAGTCACATGGGGGTGGAATTGCCAAGAATCATCTTTCAATTCTTGCAACGTACTGTTTCGAATATATCAGTTCAGGCAATAAGTGTCCCGCGCTATAGTGGTTCAGACAACGCCGCTATCCGGCATGGAATCAATCGAACGGAGCAATCACCATGGCTAACTATTTCAACACCTTGAACCTGCGTCAGCAGTTGGCCCAGCTGGGCAAGTGTCGTTTCATGCAGCGCGAAGAGTTCGCGGACGGCTGCAACGTACTGAAGGGCAAGAAGGTGGTGATTGTGGGCTGTGGTGCCCAGGGTCTGAACCAGGGCCTGAATATGCGCGACTCCGGGCTGGATATCTCCTACGCCCTGCGCAAGGCCGCCATCACCGAGAAGCGTGCCTCCTGGCAGAAAGCTACCGACAACGGCTTTGCGGTCGGTACCTATGAAGAGCTGATCCCGACCGCCGATCTGGTGCTGAACCTGACTCCGGACAAACAGCACTCTGACGTGGTGAAGACCGTGATGCCGCTGATGAAGCAGGGTGCTGCGCTGGGCTACTCCCACGGCTTCAACGTGGTGGAAGAGGGTCAGCAGATCCGCTCCGACATCACGGTCGTGATGGTGGCGCCCAAGTGCCCGGGCACCGAAGTGCGTGAAGAGTACAAGCGCGGTTTCGGCGTGCCGACCCTGATCGCCGTTCACCCGGAAAATGACCCGAAAGGCGAAGGCATGGCCATCGCCAAGGCGTGGGCCTCTGCCACCGGCGGCGATCGTGCCGGGGTGCTGGAATCCTCCTTCGTGGCGGAAGTGAAATCTGACCTGATGGGCGAGCAGACCATCCTCTGCGGCATGCTGCAAGCCGGTTCCCTGCTCTGCTACGACAAGCTGGTTGCCGAAGGCACAGACCCGGCCTACGCCGGCAAGCTGATCCAGTTCGGTTGGGAGACCATCACCGAAGCCCTGAAGCAGGGTGGTATCAGCCTGATGATGGACCGCCTCTCAAACCCGGCCAAGCTGCGCGCCTTCGCGCTCTCCGAGCAGCTCAAGACCCTGATGCGCCCGCTGTTCGAGAAGCACATGGACGACATCATCGCTGGTGAGTTCTCCCGCGGCATGATGGCCGACTGGGCCGAAGATGACGTCAAACTGTTCACCTGGCGTGAAGAGACCGGCAAGTCCGCCTTCGAAAACGCCCCGGCGTTCGCTGGCAAGATTGCCGAGCAGGAGTACTTCGACCATGGCGTGGTGATGGTGGCCATGGTCAAGGCGGGTGTCGAGCTGGCGTTCGAGACCATGGTGGCTTCCGGTATCTACGAGGAGTCTGCCTACTACGAATCCCTGCACGAGCTGCCGCTGATCGCCAACACAGTTGCCCGCAAGCGTCTGTACGAGATGAACGTGGTCATCTCCGACACCGCCGAGTACGGCAACTACCTGTTCGCCAACGCCGCCGTGCCGTTGCTGCGTGAGCACTTCATGCCGACCCTGAAAGCGGGCGATCTGGGTGCCAGCAAGGCGGAAGGGCAGAGCGTCGATAACCTGGCGCTGCTGGCTGCCAACGAAGCGACTCGCAACCATCCGATCGAAAAAATCGGTCAGGTACTGCGTGGCTACATGAAGGACATGAAACGCATCGCCGTTGGCGGTTAATCAGGCATGACCCGCAACCATGCCTGATGCGAGAAGATCAGTCAGGTACTGCGCGGTTACATGAAGGA
>NZ_JRGK01000303.1 GCF_000764645.1 Aeromonas finlandensis | reverse complement strand
CCGAAGGCCGGGGCGAACTGGGCCTGCACATCGGCTGCGCTCAGGCTGACACTGGCCACCCCGTCGCTACCCACACCACCCAGACTGGCCAAACTTTCATCCACAGTTGCACCAAGACGCGGTGCTTCCACCGCCAGCCCGGCACGCGGGCCGTCATCCTCGAAGCGGAACACACCATTGGCCCCGAGGTCCACAGACGCACTGGCCCGGTCGCCATCCGCATCAGTCACGGTCTGCACCAGCGTCAGCACGCCGCTACCCACGGTCAGCGCTACGCTGTCATCCGCACTGGTGGTATCGCTATGCCAGACGTTGTCCAGCAGGGCCAGCGTCACCTCCCCGGTGGTCGGGTTGATGGTCAGGGTGAAGTAGTTCACCGTACCGACACTGCCGGTGATGACATTGCCCACCTGATTGAGCACAATCGCTGCGCCCTGCCCGTTGGCTACCAGCGGGTCGACCGCATACAGGCCGCTCGCCACGTTGCTGCCGGTCAGCGCCAGGCTGTAGCCAAGACTGCCTTTCCCATCCGCCCCGAAGGCCGGGGCGAACTGGGCCTGCACATCGGCCGCGCTCAGGCTG
>NZ_JRGK01000302.1 GCF_000764645.1 Aeromonas finlandensis | reverse complement strand
TTCAAATTGTTAAAGAGCGACGCAACAGTTCGTTGCTGCGGGAGTGGAATTCTACTCAACCGCCTTCTCGAGTCAAGCCTTATTTTCAAAGGCTTTTCGAGGTTATCGACGAGGTTGTTTGCGTTGCCGCTTGCCCTGTCGATGGAGGCGCATTATAGGGAACAGATTCTTTCTGGCAAGCAGATAATTGCAAAAAGATGGCTTCCATCGCGCGTTCGCTCACAAAGCCACCAATATGTCTATTGTGCGAACGAAATCAGCCTGCGACGGGGGCTGCAACGGCAAACGCGTGCAGGTTGTCATAGATGGCATCTGCCAATGCGATACCGGCATCGGTGACCGGTTTACCCGTTTTTACCAACACTTTATGCCCGACCTTGGCATTGGCGGCCGCTTTCAGATCAGAAGGCTTGTCACCCACCATATAGGAACGGCTCATATCGATCCCCAGTTCCTGTTGCGCCAACAGCAGCATGCCTGGTTCCGGTTTGCGGCAATCACAGGGGGCGCCGTGATCCGGGTGATGGGGGCAGAAGTAGATGCCATCAAGATCCACATCCCGATCAGCCAGTGACCAATCCATCCACTCAGTCAGATTCATGAAGTCATCTTCACTGAAGTAACCTCGGGCGATTCCGGACTGGTTGGTGACGACAACCAACAAATACCCTTTCTTCTTTAACAGCTGCAGGGCGTCGATCACCCCGGGCAGAAAATGGAAATCATCTACCTGACTCACATAGCCAGTGTCTTCATTGATGACACCGTCACGATCCAGAAAAATGGCGGCTTTGCTCACGGAAACTACCTCTATCAATGGTTTCGCTCAGTATCTCACAGGCCATAAATAGCCCCAAAAATAAAAGGGGTGGCCGAAGCCACCCCTTTTCATGTTTGTATATAACGAATCGATTAGGCGATTACGCTAGCTACAACACCAGCACCTA
>NZ_JRGK01000301.1 GCF_000764645.1 Aeromonas finlandensis | reverse complement strand
TGGGCCTGCGCCAGAACTCCCGCATTTTTCAGGCGCAGAAGCCCGATGAAATCCTCAGCATCCTGCTGCAAGAGCACGGCATCACCGACTACGCCTTTGCCCTGAAAAACGAGCACGCCCAGCGCGAATACTGCGTGCAGTATCGGGAGACCGACCTCGATTTCGTGAATCGCCTCGCTGCCGAAGAGGGGCTGTTCTACTTCTACGAGTTTGAAGCAGGCAAGCACCGCATCGTCTTTGCTGACGATGCGGCAGCCCTGACTGCCGGCCCCGAGCTCTTTTTCAACCTCGGCAACCGTTCGCTGGAACAAGGCCCTTACGTGCGCCAGTTCCACTACCGCGAGGCGGTGCGCCCCTCGGATGTGGAGCTGAAAGATTACAGCTTCAAGACGCCAGCTTATGGCCTCTCCCACAAAAAGCAGGGAGCTGAGCTCGACCATCAACGGGACACCTACCAGCATTTTGACTATCCGGGTCGCTACAAGCAGGACCCGAGCGGCAAGGCATTTGCCCAGCATCGGCTCGATGCGTTGCGTAACGATGCGGTGGCGGGCAGTGGCAAGTCCAACAGCGCGGCGCTCTTGCCGGGTCAGCACTTCTCACTCACCGAACACCCCAATGGCAGCCTCAACACCGACTGGCAAATCGTTCATATCCGCCACACCGGTGAGCAGCCACAAGCCTTGGAAGAAGAGGGCGGCAGCGGCCCCACCGTCTATCACAACGAATTTGGCGTAGTGAAAGCGAGCACCACTTGGCGCGCCCGTATCGGCAGCCCCGAGGCGCCCCACAAGCCGATGGTGGATGGCCCGCAAATCGCGATAGTGGTCGGCCCCGAGGGGGAGGAGATTTACTGCGACGAGCATGGCCGGGTGAAGCTGCAGTTCCCGTGGGACAGATATGGCAGCTCCAACGACCAGAGCTCCTGCTGGGTGCGAGTATCGCAAGGTTGGGCCGGAGGTCAGTATGGCATGATGGCGATACCGCGCATCGGCCACGAGGTGATTGTCTCGTTTCTGGAAGGGGACCCCGACCAGCCCATCGTGACCGGTCGCACCTACCACGCCACCAACCGCCCGCCGTATGAGCTGCCGGCTCACAAGACGCGCACCGTGCTACGCACCGAGACTCACAAGGGCGAGGGTTTCAACGAGCTG
The DNA here is from genome assembly GCF_000764645.1 of Aeromonas finlandensis. Taxonomy (GTDB): domain Bacteria; phylum Pseudomonadota; class Gammaproteobacteria; order Enterobacterales; family Aeromonadaceae; genus Aeromonas; species Aeromonas finlandensis. Next base: position 24,534 of record NZ_JRGK01000301.1, on the reverse strand, counting down.
CGTTTTGAAGACCAGGCGGGGCTGGAAGAGATTTATATCCACGGTCAGAAAGACCTGAACGTGCTTATCGAAAACGATGCGGCCTGGCACATCAAGCACGACGAGCATCGTGATATCGACAACGAGCGGGTGACCCGTATCAAGGCCAACGACCACCTGACGGTGGAGGGCGAGAAACGGGATCATATCAAGGCTGACTATTCCCTCACTGTCGATGCCTCCATGCACCAGAAGCTGGGAGATAGCTGGCTGACCCAGGCGGGACAGGAAGTACACGTCAAGGCCGGCGCCAAGGTGGTGTTGGAGGCGGGATCTGAAATTACCGTCAAGGTCGGCGGCTGCTTTATCAAGGTCGATGGCGGTGGCGTCACTATGGTCGGCCCGACGATCAAGATGAACTCGGGGGGAGGCCCGGGGTCTGGTTCAGGTTGGGCGGGTAAGGTTCCCAAAAGTATCTAAGGCATGCTGGATAGTCCTAACAAACGTTGGATGAAGTTTTATCACCTTGATGCTGGGCTAATGCCGCTGGCGGGTGTCTCCTACAAAGCCGTACTGAGTGATGGTTCGGTCCGAGAAGGAACTCTTGATGGTGAAGGCATGGCTTTGCTTGAGGATGTGCCTTCTGGCACGGCATCTGTGACCTATGACCAGCAAGATATGTTTGCTGACCTGACCCGTGAACCCATCTCGGCCCTTGCTGGCCATCTCGATAGCCTAAGTGACGAGGGTTGATATGTTTGGTAACGATCTGTTTGAGCAGCTCTATGACAATCTGGATCAGGCCGTATCCGGTGGTGTCGCTTATGTAAGGCAAAGTGCAGAAGCCGTAAAGAAGGGCGTCACCTCCAGCTTACAATGGATTTGGGAAGCCCTTCAGGGGGATTTCAATCCCAATCAAAGTGCGGGACAAATTGCTGCCAATGCGGTGCTGGGTCTTATTCCGGTGGTCGATCAGGTGCTGGATTGCCGCGATCTTATTGCCAATGCCCGAGATATTTCCCGTGATCCCAGACAGCCAGAGAAGTGGGTTTTTCTGAGCTTTACCCTGATTGGTCTGATCCCGTCGCTGGGCTCAGCGCTCAAGGGGGTGTTGAAAATCATCTTCCTGTTTGTCCGTAAAGCGGGAGGAGATGCTACTAAGGCGCTCAGACCCGCCATGGCTCCCGTGCTGACGTTTCTCTGTGATCCCAAAGTCAAGAAAGTACTGGGAATTCCGCGCCTCGATACCGTGCTAAAAGGGTTTGCTGGCCAGATCCGGGGATTGAGAGGGCAAATTGCAGTCAGTGTGCTGCTGGGTAATCTTAATGATGCCGTCAGCACGCTGACCAGTTTGATCGGCAAGATAAAAGGACTTGCCCCTGCATCGGTCAGGTTGTGGCTTGAGCAATCCCAACGTATGGTGCTGCAGATGCAATCACAGGCCGCCCAGATGCTGCCTGATGCCATGGGGCCCGTACTCAAATCCCTTGATGAGATTGCCGAAGGATTGGAAAAAGAGGCGGTCAAGCATGCCCCAGGTTATAAAGCGGTTCCCGGTGGAACAGTAGTTCATTCGCTGCCGGATGATGTTGCCAAGGTAGATGTCAAAATCTTGAGCCGAACCAAGAAAGGTCTATATGGCGAGATCATCAGCGATAACTGGATGGAAAATCACCAGTTTGAGAACCTGTTGCCTGAACATCGTCAGGTGCGTAGCCTAAGTGACAAGCCCAGAGGGCGGGGCATTGATGGTATCTACAAGAACAGCAATCCTCCGCCTCCCTACGTGGTGACCGAAACCAAGTTTCGGACGGCAGGAGGGGAGTATATCGACGGGGACGGCACCAAGAGCACCAAGTTGCTGTCGATGACCAAGGGGTCGGGCAAGCAGATGAGTAACCAGTGGATAGTAAAGCGGTTACCGGATGAGATAACAGATAAAAAGGTATTGGCGGATATAAAGGAGCAGGGGCATGACTCTTGGCTTATGGTGGTTGATGAGTCTGGTCAGGTGATACAGATAACAAGGCTGGATGGTAATGCCAATACTATAGGTACTATTCCGGTTAAGTAGGAGAAAAAATGAACTCATTTATTGAACAGCGTCGAGATCCACTGCTATCAGAAGCTTTTTTCTTGGAGCAATTAGAAGACTATAAGGAGTCTCTATATTTCAAGCAGGAATGGTGGGATAAAATAAATGATCCTCAACATGAACGCTGGAGAGATCCTGGTCGTTTACCTACTCGCTCAGGTGCCAGTGCTGGAATGTTTATAGATAATCTTGAACATGTAATCTTGCTCTATTCTGGTGGGGTATCCCATGAAGAGGTGATTGCTCAACTGAACGTCGTCACTAAAGAGTTTTTGCGCCATAAAAAAGCGTTTCCAGATGAGCAGTTTTATTACTGGGAGCAAGATGCCTATCAATATCTGCTCTGGATGTTCTCATTAAGCATCCTCTATGGCCAGGATGAGATGTTGCCCGAGTTGGTGCGTTATATCAGTAAGAATCCGGAAGGGGACGACGACCCGCTCTGGAGCGTACTGTTGGCCCGCTTGGGCTATCCTGGCTTCCCCCGAGGTCCAGAGTCCTATATTCCCGAGGTGTATCGCCCCCTATTCGATGCCATCAAGGGAGATGGTGTGAATCCCACCAAGGTTGAGCGTCAGGCGAGTATCAAAGAGTATCTCAAGGGGTGGTACAAGGGATGTAAAGAGTGTTACTGGTACGACAGGCACAAGGCAAAACACGCCATCTACTTTGGCTATTGGGCCTTTGAGGCGGCACTTATTACGGTCTTGTATGACCTTGATGACAGCAGTTATCGGGAAATGCGCTACTACCCCAAGGATCTGGTCGATTACGCCATAGCCAATGGAGTGGTTGAAAAATGGCAGGCGCTGCGGGTGGTGCAACATCCGATTGCGATGCCGGGTTTCATTGTAGAGCAAGATGGCAACTGGCAGTGCAATTTAACCGAGGAGAAGTGGCAATTACGCAAAGGCCAGAAGTTACCTTCTCAAACACATATCAATAAAGATGATATGTTGTTTTGGATTAAAGAATAATTATCTAAACACATGGCCTTTTGTCATTCATTAGGCCATTATTTCCCTCCGGCAGTACAGCAGACTAATATCACCAATTGGTTATCTGATACGAGCAAATCTAAATAATAACTCCTAATAACGCCACATCTTGCCAAAATGTTTCGATGTAATACATTCCGGCCATTGGATGGTAAAGCCTGATATGGACACTGCTGAGACAGTGATTTGTGTTCAGTGTTACCTGTAGATGCCGTGTAAGTGCAGTGATCTACTATCCGTGCCGATGAGCAGGGGCGCCCCTGCTGGATAGAGAACGAGGGCGGTCAGGCTCTTTGTATTGTCTATCAAAAGGCGTATCTGGCCGCTGTCGAATTGCAGCATTTTGACGGTATTAACTGGCAGCCAGAAGCGACCTTGCAACGTTATTACTACGACGATGCAGGGCACCTGGTGGTGGCTGAAAACGGGGCCGGTGAGTGCGAGCGTTACCGTTATCGTCCCGATGGGGTGATCCTGGAGCGCCGACTGGCGGGCGGTGCTGGGTTCTTCTGGGAATGGGAGCGGGAAGGAAAGCTGGCGCGCGCGGTTCGCCATTGGAGTGATGTGGCCCGTTTTGATGTCAGTTACACCTGGGATGATGACAAGGGTGAAGTGACGGTCAGCAATGCGGATGGCAGTCAGGAGGTGTACCAGCATGACAGCAACGCCCGGCTGATCCGTCAGCAAGATCCCGACGGCGCGGTCAGCGAGTTTGTCTATAACGACAAGGGTCAGAAAGTGCTGGCCCGCGATGCGCTGGGGGGCGAAACCCGTTACCACTATGACGAAGCAGGCTTGCTTGAGTGCGAGATTGCGCCCGATGGCAGTCAGACCACCTATCACTATTGGGATGGCCGGGTTCGCAAGGTGGAGCAGGGGGAGCGTGAATGGCGTTTTGAACGCAACGAGCAAGGGGATGTGATTGCAAGACGGGATCCCCTTGGCCGGGAAACTCGCTACAGCTATAACACGAAGGGCAAGCTCAGCACCGTGGTGCAACCCGATGGCAGCCGCATCGAACTGGGCTGGAACCGCCTTGGGCAGCTGATTGAGGAGAAGGGGGCCAACGGTGGCGTGACCCGCTGGCGCTATGACGAGCGGGGTCGCCAGATAGTACGGCGCGACCCGCGCGGCGCGATTACCCGTTATGAATGGAATGCGGCAGATCGCTTGCAAGCCGTGTATCTGCCTGGTGGTGGCATCCGCCGTTTCGAATATAACGCCTACGGCAAGGTGACGGCCGAGTGGGATGAGCTGGGCCGCGAGACCCGTTACGAATATCACCCCTGCCTACATCTGGTAAGCCGCCGCATCAACCCCGATGGCAGTGAACTCAAGTATCGCTACGACAATGCCAAGCTCTTCTTGAGCGAGATTGAGAACGAGCATGGTGAGCAGCACCGCATTCACTATTTCCCCAATGGCCTGGTCGCGCGGGAAACCGGCTTTGATGGTCGCACCACCGCTTATTGCTACGACCTCAACGGCCACCTGAGCGAGCAGGTCGAGTTCGGCAAGCAGGAGACCGAGCTGGTCACCCGCTATGAGCGGGACTCCATGGGGCGGCTGCTTAAAAAAACCTTGCCCGATGGCCGTGAAATCCAGTTCAGCTATGACCAGTACGGTCAGTTGGCCCAGGTGGATGATGGCGCCTGGCCACTCACCTTTGAATACGATGCTGCAGGCAATCTGCTGGCCGAGCACTAGGGCTGGGCTTCCAGCTATTTCATGCATGATGCCATGGGGCGGTTGGCCCACTGGCAGTTGCCCGATGGCAACAAGTTGGCTTACCACTACCTGCATGGCGAGCTAAGCGGGATTGATCTGAACGGCGCCGAGCTAACTCGCCACCAGAGGGTAGGCGGACTGGAGCTGCGCCGCAGCCAGGGGGCGCTGACCCAACAATACGAATATGATGAGCAGGGGCGCCTGACGGCGCTGCGACTGCAACGGGGCAAGCAGGTCGCCCGTGAGTGGCGTTACGGCTATGACCACACCGGCAATTTGTTGCAGATCAATGACAGCGTGCAAGGGGAGCAGCACTACCGCTACGACCCGCTGGACCGCTTGCTGGAGGTGCGTGGTGAACTGACCGAGCGGTTCCTGCACGATCCGGCGGGAAACCAATTGAGCCAAACTTTGGGTAGCCAGTGCCTCGGTGAAAAGTGTCCGATTGGTGTAACCGGGTGGTTAGCAAAAAGAGAGAAGCTGTGGGCAAGCCGATGGCGATGGGCGGCGGGCTCGGGTATAGTCCTGCGCCAATGGCGTTATCCTGTTTTACTGACCCGTCGTGGCCCTGATGGTGGCGAGGGTTGGCCCGTGTAAGGAGTGTTATGAAGTTCAGTCCCCTGCTCGATGAGATGATGAAAGCCCTGCAGGTATTGCCGGGGGTGGGACCCAAGTCTGCCCAGCGGATGGCCTTTACCCTGCTTGAGCGTGAGCGTAGCGGCGGCTTGCGGTTGGCCCAGCTGCTCTCTCGCGCCCTGACCGAAATTGGTCACTGCAGCCACTGTCGCACCTTTACCGAGAACGAGCGCTGCGATATCTGCGCCAATCCCAAGCGGGAAGAGAACGGCCTGCTCTGCGTGGTGGAGAGCCCGGCAGATGTGGCAGCCATCGAGCAGACCGGTCAGTTTTCCGGTCGTTACTTCGTGCTGATGGGCCACCTGTCGCCGCTGGATGGCATCGGCCCGGAGGAGCTGGGGCTCGATATTCTCGAGCGCCGGTTGAAGGAAGAGCACATCAGCGAGCTGATCCTCGCCACCAATCCCACCATCGAAGGGGATGCCACCGCTTGGTATATCGCCGACATGGCCCGTCATGCCGGGGTGGAGGTGAGCCGCATCGCTCACGGGGTGCCGGTAGGGGGCGAGCTGGAGCTGGTGGATGGCACCACGCTCTCCCACTCTCTGATGGGGCGCCAACGCTTGAAATAGCAAGGCGTGCCTGCCCGGTACCCCGCATAAACAGGGGCGAGCAGGGCAATAAATAGCCGTTTGAGCGGATTTAAAGGGGCGAGTGAGCAGGATTGCACACTCGCCCCTTGATATTTGATTGGCCGTCCCCATCTAGGTTGGGCATATGTTCAACCCGATGTTTCTGAGGATTGGTCCATGACCCAAAGTGTTCATGCCGAAACCCACGGCTTTCAGACTGAAGTCAAACAACTGCTGAGCCTGATGGCTCACAGCCTCTACTCCAACAAAGAAGTATTCCTGCGTGAGCTTATTTCCAACGCATCCGATGCGGCGGACAAGCTGCGCTTCAAGGCGCTTTCCGATGCCTCTTTGTTCGAAAACGACGGCCAGCTGCGTGTGCGTCTGGTGGTGGACAAAGAGAAGCGTACCCTGACCATCTCCGATAACGGCATTGGTATGACCCGTGATCAGGTGATCGAGCATCTGGGTACCATCGCCAAGTCCGGCACCGCCGAATTTTTCAAGAACCTCTCCGGTGATCAGGGGCGCGATTCCCAGCTGATCGGTCAGTTCGGGGTCGGTTTCTACTCCGCCTTCATCGTTGCCGACAAGGTGACCGTGGTGTCCCGTGCCGCGGGTACTGCTCCGGAGCAGGGCGTGCAGTGGGAATCGGAAGGGGAAGGCTCCTTTACCGTGGCTGACGTGACCAAAGCCGGTCGCGGTACCGACGTGATCCTGCACCTGCGTGCCGAGGAAGAAGAGTTCCTCGATGACTGGCGTCTGCGCTCCGTGGTGAGCAAGTACTCCGATCACATCAGTGTGCCGGTGGAGATGTACAAAGAGGGCACCCCGGATCGTGAAGAGGATGGCGAAACCATCGTCGGCACCCCGGGCGAGTGGGAGCAGGTCAACCGCGCCACTGCGCTCTGGACCCGTAACCCGAAAGATATCAAGGACGAGGAGTATCAGGAGTTCTACAAGCACGTTGCTCACGACTTCGAAGATCCGCTGCTGTGGGGTCACAACCGGGTGGAAGGGGCGCAGGAGTACACCAGCCTGCTCTACGTACCGGCCCGTGCACCGTTTGACCTCTACAACCGCGAGCAGAAGCACGGCCTGAAGCTCTACGTGCAGCGCGTCTTCATCATGGATGACGCCGAGCAGTTTATGCCGACCTACCTGCGCTTCGTCAAAGGGGTGCTGGACTCCAACGATCTGCCGCTCAACGTCAGCCGTGAAATTTTGCAAGACAACAAGGTGACTGTCTCCCTGCGCAAGGCTTGCTCCAAGCGCGTCTTGACCATGCTGGCCAAACTGGCCAAGGATGACAGCGAGAAGTACGCCAAGTTCTGGAGCGAGTTCGGTAACGTGCTCAAAGAGGGTCCGGCCGAGGATTACGCCAACCGCGAAGAGATCGCCAAGCTGCTGCGCTTTGCCAGCACCGCAGGCGAGGGCGAAGCCCAGACCGTCTCTCTCGAGGATTACGTGGGCCGCATGAAGGAAGGCCAGCAGAAGATTTACTACATCACTGCTGACTCTTACGCGGCCGCCAAGAACAGCCCGCACCTCGAGATCTTCCGCAAGAAGGGTGTCGAAGTGCTGCTGATGTGGGAGCGGGTAGACGAGTGGCTGATGAGCCACCTGACCGAGTTCGACGGCAAGCAGCTGGTCTCTGTCACCCGTGGCGAGCTGGATCTCGGCGAGCTGGAGGACGAAGCCTCCAAGCAGGCTCAGATCGATGCTGAAAAAGCCAACGCCGGTCTGGTTGAGCGGGTCAAGCAGAGCCTGGGCGAGGCAGTGAAAGAGGTACGCGTTACTCACCGTCTGACCGATTCACCCTCTTGCATCGTCACCGATGCCCACGGCATGAGCACCCAGATGATCAAGCTGATGCGCGCTGCCGGTCAGCCGGTACCGGAGCAGAAGTACATTCTGGAGCTGAATCCCGACCACGCGCTGGTGAAGAAACTCGACACCATCGAAGACGAGGCACTGTTTGGCGAGTGGGTCACCCTGCTGCACGAACAGGCCCAGCTGGCCGAGCAGGGCGGGCTGAATGATCCGGCGAGCTTCGTCTCCCGCATCAACCGTCTGCTGCTGCAAGCCTAAGCCGCGATACCGATAACAAAAAGCCCACTGCATGCAGTGGGCTTTTTTGATCCCGCCGTGTGAGAGCGGCGAAACACAGCGGCAAGGGAGGCCGCCAGCGCCTCTCTATTTGCGGTATTCGTTGTTGTAGTTCTGGATCAGGCGCCGAGTCACCTCGTGCTGGGGATCGGCAAACACCTTGAGGGTCTTGCCGCGCTCCACCACCCGCCCTTCGTGCATCACCAGCACCTCGTCGCTGATATGGCTGACGATGCCCAAGTCGTTGGCCACCAGCACATAGCTCAGTCCCATGGTCTCCTGCATCTCCAGCAGCAGGTTGATGATCTGGGAGCGTACTGAGATATCCAGGGTGGAGAGCGCTTCATCGGCCACCACGATCTTGGGGTTGAGGATCAGCGCCCGCGCCAGTGCCACCCGCTGCTGCTGACCGGAGGAGAGCATCTGCGGGTAGAAGAGGGCGTGATCCGGCAGCATCCCCACCATGCGCAGGGTCTGCACCACCTTCTCGCGGCGCTCCTCCTCAGTCATCTCGGTGTTGAGACGCAGCGGCGTCTCCAGAATTTGGCCGACCCGGATCTTGCGGTTCAGCGAGGTGTTGGGATCCTGGAAAATCATCCGCAGCAGTTTGCAGCGGGTCTGGTAATCACCGTGCACCATCAGCTGCCCGTCGATGGCGATGTCGCCGCTGGTGGGCTCGATCATCCCGGCCAGAATGCGGGCGAGGGTGCTTTTGCCGGAGCCCGCTTCGCCGACGATGGCGAGGGTCTGGCCCACTTCGAGATCGAACGAGAGGGGCTTGATCGCCTCCACCGCCTGACGACGGAACAGACCGGTGCGGTTCTGGTAGGTTTTGCTAAGGCCTCTGACCTGCAACAGGGATGGCTCGATCACAAGCGGGGCTCCTTCATCGGGGCATTAACGGTCATCATTTTTTCGGCTCCTCCATGTTCAGCGGGAAGTGACAGCTGAACTGATGGCCCTTGATCTTGTTCATCAGCGGGGTCTGCACGCACTGCTTCTGGGCGTAGGGGCAGCGTGGCCCCAGACGGCAGCCGATGGGCAGGTGCTGCAGTGGCGGGATGACGCCGGGCAGGGTCTCGAGGCGCGACTTGTGGCGCACCAGCTTGTCAAAGTCGGGGATCGATTTGAGCAAGGCATCGGTATAGGGGTGATGCGGGGTCTCGAGGATCTGCTCCCGGGTGCCCACTTCCACCATCTGGCCGCAGTACATCACGTTGATGGTGTCGGTCAGGTTGGCGATGGCGGCGATGTCGTTACTGATGATCAGGATGGTGGTGTTGCCCAGCTTGTTCATCTTGTCCAGCAGTCGCAGGATCTGGGAGTGGGTGGTGGACTCCATGGCGCTGGTGGGCTCGTCGGCCACCAGCAGGCGCGGCTGGTTGGCAATGGCCATGGCGATCATCACTTTTTGGCACATGCCATCCGACAACTCATGGGGATAGGCGCGCATCACCTTGCGGTGATCCTTGACGCCTACCCGGTGCAGCAGGGCGATGGCCTTCTTCTTGCGCCACTGGAAGCGCTGCCAGAATTGCCCCTCGAACGAATCGGTCGGGATCGCCTCTTCCAGCTGGGTGCCGATCTCCTCGGAGGGGTCGAGACAGCTGATGGGGTCCTGGAAGATCATGGCGATCTCGCGGCCCATGATACGACGGCGCTCCTTGGGAGCCATGGTCAGCAGATCCATGTCGTTGAAGCGCATCCGGTCGGCACGTACCGTCCAGTTGTCCTTCTCGATGCCGACGATCACCTTGGCGATCAGACTCTTGCCGGAGCCGGATTCGCCCACCAGACCGCGGATCTCCCCCTCGGTCAGGGTCAGGCTCACCTTGTCTACCGCCTTGACCTTGCCCTGCGGGGTGTCGATCTCAATGGTGAGGTTGCGTATGTCGAGCAGAGGCATCAGTCATTCCCCTCTTTGAGTGCTTCGCGAATGCCTTCACCAACTAAATTGGTCACCAGCACGCTGAACAGGATGGCGATGCCGGGCAGGGTGACGGTCCAGGGGGCGAGATAGATAAGGTCGCTCGAATCGGCCAGCATGGTGCCCCACTCCGGTTGGGGAGACTGGGCGCCGAGGCCAAGAAAACCGACCGCCGAGATATCGAGAATGGCGGCAGACAAGGTGCGGGTGGTCTGGGCCACCAGGGTCTCGACGATGTTGGGCAAAATAGCCAGACGCATGATCCGGAAGGGGGGCGAGCCATCGAGGCGGCTGGCAGTGATGTACTCCTTCTGCATCTCGGCATGCACCGCGTTGTAGGTAGCCCGGATAAAGGGCGGGATCAACGCCAGGGTAATGGCAATCAGGGTATTGCCAAAACCCGGCCCCATGATGGCGACCATGATGATGGCCATCAGCAGGGAGGGGATGGAGAGCAGGGTATCGAGCAGGTGATGCAGCACGCTCGATTTGAGCCCCTTGCTCATGCCGCCGAGGATACCGATGGCTGAGCCCACCACCATGGCGATCACCACGACAACCAGTGCGTAACCGAAGGTGAGACGCGCCCCCACCACCAGCCGGGAGAGCATGTCGCGCCCCAGATCGTCGGTGCCGAGGAAGTAGTCGATGTTGCCGGTCGCCGCCCAGGAGGGGGCCAGCAGCAGCTTGTCGGTGTGCTGTTCATCGATGCCGTAGGGGACGACCAGCGGCCCCACCAGGGTGATGAGCAGCAACAGCAAAAAGCACCAGAGCCCCGCCATGGCCAGCGGATTGCGGCTGTAGGAGACCCACGTCTGCTCAAGGGGCGAGAGGATCTTGAGCTCGGGATAGATGTTCGATTTATCTTGCATAGGATACCTGGCTCCTGGTCACGCCATGAGCGCGTTCAATCTTGTTTGGCATACAACTCTTTGCGCCGTGCCGGATAGATAAGGGTGGTCAGCAACTCGGTGCTGACGCTGGTCAGGATCACGAAACTGGCGACCACCAGGGTTGCACCGCGAATGGCGGCGTAATCCTGCAGGGCGATGCTGCTGATGAGCCAGCGGCCGATCCCGTGCCACTCGAACACCACCTCGGTGATCATGGCGGAGGTGAGCACGCTGCCCAGTTGCAGACCCAGCAGCGGCAGTACCGGCGGCAGGGCGTTCTTGAGGCCATGACGCCAGACGATCTGCGCCTTGGATAGCCCCCGGCTCGCCGCCGCCTTGATGTAGTTCTGCTTCATCACGTCGATAAGCGAGCTGCGCACATGACGGATCACCTCGGTGGTGGGCACCACAGCCAGCACCAGTGACGGGAGGATCAGGTGGCGCAGGGCATCGTGCAGCGCCGCTTGCCGCCAGGGCTCGTTGCTGAGCAGCACATCGATCACTGCGATACCCGTGATGGGGGGCACGTCGTAGAGCAGGCTGATCTGCCCCGATGCCGGTAACCAGCCGAGATCGAGGGAAAAGAGCATCACCACCAGCAGTGCCAGCCAGAATACCGGTACCGCATAGCCGATGAGGCCAGCGGTCATGATGGAGAGATCCAGCGTCTTGCCCTGTGACAGGGCCGCCAGGGTGCCGAGGGGAATCCCCACCAGCAGCGAGATGGCAAACGCCGCCAGACAGAGGATCAGGGTCGCCGGGAAGTAGTGGCGGATCTCGTCCAGCACCGGCAGCCCGGAGACGCTGGAGAGCCCCAAGTCGCCTGCAAAAATGCGGCGCAGGAAGTCGGGATAACCGCTCCAGAAGCTGATTTGATGGCCGATCAGCCGATAGTCCAGCAGATAGGCGACAAAGGTCAGCGCCAGCAGGGTGATGAGCAGCAGGTTGATGCGGCGCAAGGTGTATAAAAGCATGCTTACTCCCTGTGAGCCTGGTTGAAGGAGGTGCCGCCAAAGGGCATCAGCTGCAGCCCCTCGATATCGCTGCGAGTGACCTGAGTGCGCAGGGCGTGCGCCAGCGGAATGATCGGCAGCTGTTCATTGATCAGGGTCTGGGCGTAGTAGTAGTTACGCAGCCGGAACGAGAGCTGGGGCGTGGTCACCGCATCGTCCAGCAGTTGATCAAACGCCGGACTGCACCAGCGGCTATAGTTGTTGCCCCGCTCGACCGCCGAGCAGCTCAGCAGCTGGCGGAAGAAGTTGTCCGGGTCGGCATTGTCGGCAATCCAGCCCGAGAGCAGGCTGTCGTACTGCCCCTTGAGCAGGCGCTTCTCGATGACGGGCCACGCCTGCTGCACAATCTTGAGTTTGATCCCGACCTTGGCCAGATCGCTGCGCATCAGCTGAGCGGTCTTGACCGCATCCGGGTTGTAGGGCCTGGCGTCCGGTTGCACCAGTACCTGCATTTCGAACCCCTTCTCCATGCCTGCTTCCTTGAGCAGTTGGCGGGCCCGCTTCAGATCCGGCTTGCGCTCGGGCAGGCTCGGGTTGTACCCCCAGGAGAGAGGCGGCAGCAGGCTGTTGGCTGGCAGGCCAGTATCGAAATAGACCGCCTGCAACAGGTTGTCGATATTGATGGCGCTGGCAATGGCCTGGCGCACCTTGACGTTGTTGAACGGCGGCTTGCGGGTATTGAGGGCCAAAAAGGCCACGTTCATTCCCGACTGGACCGAGAGGCTGAGGTCCGGGTGCTGCTTGATCACCGAGAGCTGGCTGGCGGAAGGGGTGCTCATCACGTCGCACTCGCCGGTCAGCAGCTTGGCCAGCCGCTTGGCAGATTTCGGGGTGATGTCGTAGACCAGCTGTTCAATTTTGGCATCGCCGCCCCAGTAGCCGTGGTGACGCAGATAGCGGATGAACTCGTTGTGGCGATACTCCTTGAAGCTGAACGGGCCGGTGCCGATGGGACGGGTATCCAGCAGGGCTGGGGTGCCCGCCTGCAACATCTGTTCGGCGTATTCGGCAGAGAGGATCACCGCATAGTCGCTGGCCAGGGTAGCGAGGAAGGAGGCGTTCGGCTGGGTCAGTTCAAACACCACCGTCTGCGGCCCCTTCTTGTAGACCCGCTTGATCAGCAGATCCTGCCCCAGGCTGTAGAAGAACGGGTAATCGCCGCCGGAGACATTGTGATAGGGGTGCTGCTCGTCAAGCTGGCGGGCATAGGTAAAGACCACATCGTCGGCATTGAAGGTGCGGCTGGGTTTGAACCAGGGGGTATGGTGAAACGTCACCCCCTTGCGCAGGGTCAGGGTATAGGTGAGCCCATCCTCGCTGACACGCCAGTCGGTCGCCAGTGCAGGTTCCAGCGCCAGGGTATTGGGGTTGACCTCCAGCAGACGGTCGTAGAGCGGACGAGCGCTGGCATCCAGCGTAACCCCGGTATTGGAGACATGGGGATTGAAGGAGAGGGGAGAGCCCTCAGCGCAGTAAATGAGTCCGGTCTTGGAGGCGTCGGATTGCTTGTTGCAGCCGGTGAGCAGGACCAGCAGACCGAGCAGCAAGGGTGTGAGCATTCTCATTGTTGAACCATGTTTTGGATACGCATCTGTTTTTATATGAATTTGCCAGCTCGTGGCTGGCGTGTTCGAGCCGGTTTTAACCGGGTTCGCTCTGCTCTTGTTCAGCATCGTTATCGCCATCTTGCAGCTGATACTTGCGTAGCATGCCACGGAACTGGTGATAGCTTAAGGCCAGCAGTTGAGCGGCTTTGCGCTGATTATACTGGGATTGCTGCATCGCTTGCTTGAGTAAATTAATCTCGTATTCCGCCACCGCCTGCTTGAGATCAAGCGGCAGGGCGAGGGGGGATGCGGATTGTACCTCGCTTCGGCGCTCTTGCGCAGGTTGCGTGACCTGTGGTCGCCAGGGGGAATCAAACGGGTTGAGCACCAGGGTCGAGAGCGGCAGTTGGGGATTGCCCTGACGGTAGATGCTGCGCTCCACCACGTTCTTCAGCTCCCGCACGTTGCCCGGCCAGTGATAATCCAGCAGCAACTGGGTCGCCTTGCGCGAGAAACCGGCAAAGAGCGGATAGCCCAGCTCCCGGGTCATGCTGTGGGCGAAGTGCTCCGCCAGCATCAGGATATCTTCCCGCCGCTCCCGCAAGGGGGGGAGGGTGATCACATCAAACGCGAGCCGGTCGAGCAGATCGTGGCGAAACTGCCCCTTGTCGGCCAGCGCAGGGAGATCTTCGTTGGTGGCGCAGACCAGCCGCACATCCACCTTGAGGGGCTTGGCCCCGCCCACCCGCTCGAACTCGCCATACTCGATGACCCGCAGCAGCTTCTCCTGCACCCGGGCGCTGGTGGTCGCCAGCTCGTCGAGGAACAGGGTGCCGCCATCGGCCCGCTCGAAGCGGCCCTGATGGCGCTTGGCCGCGCCGGTAAAGGATCCCGCCTCGTGACCGAACAGCTCGGTCTCCAGCAGGCTCTCGCTCAGGGTGGCGCAGTTGATGGTGACAAAGCTTTGATCCCAGCGCGCCGAGAGATAATGTAGGCGGTGGGCGATCAGCTCCTTGCCCGTCCCCCGCTCACCGATGATCAGCACGGGTTTGCGCAGCGGGGCGAGCCGTGAGGCCTGCTCAATGATCTCGAGAAATGCGTTGGATTCCCCCAGCAGGCTTTCCGTGGCCGTGGTCATAGTGATCCCTGTCAGTTGTAAAAGCTGGTCAATCTTACCAAAAGTTGGTGATTTTAATCATCACTTGCGCGAGGCATCTTGCAATCCGGCTATTCTGCCCCATATAAATCAACAAGTTAAATTTTGTTCCAGATTGGCACACAAGTTGCCATTGTCAATGGAGAAACAACGCCATGCCAATAACAGGAGTGCAATCATGAGTATTTTTTCCCGTCTGGCCGACATCATCAATTCCAACCTGACGGCCCTGCTCGACAAGGCAGAAGATCCCCAGAAGATGGTGCGCCTGATCATCCAGGAGATGGAAGATGAGCTGGTCAAGGAGCGTTCCAATCTGGCTCGCTTCCTCGCCAGCCAGAAAGAGATTGGTCGTCAGGTCACCCGTCATCAGGAGCGGGTTGACGAGTGGCAAGCCAAGGCCGAGCTGGCCCTGACCAAGGGGCGTGAAGATCTGGCCCGCGCCGCCCTGATCGAGAAGAAGAAACAGACCGAGTTGTCAGAGACCCTCTATCGCGAGCAGCAAGCGGTCGACAGCGGCATCGAAAAGCTGGGTGAGGAGATCCGTCAGCTCGAAGCCAAGCTGGAAGATGCCCGCGCCCGTCAAAAGGCGATGGCCATTCGCACCGAAGCGGCCAGCAGCCGTCTCAACGTGCAGAGCCAGGTTGCCCGTGGCGAGAGCCAGGCGGTGGTGAGCAAGTTCGAGCGGATGGAGCGTCGCATCGACGAAATGGAAGCCCGCGCCGATCTGGGTCAGTCCGACAAGGCGCTGGCGCAGCAGTTTGCCGAGCTGGAAGTGGACGATCAGATCAGCCGCGAGCTGGAAGCGATGCGCCAGAAGCTGGGCCAGGGCGACAGCAAAAGCGAAGGCAAACAGGGGGAGTAACAGATGGAAGATCTGCTGGGTGTATTGATGGTTCCCATGGTGGTCTTCATGGTCGTGGTGGCCCCCATCTGGCTGGTGCTGCACTATCGTGCCAAGGGGCGCATTGGCGCAGGTCTCGCCGATAGCGAGCGGGAACAGCTGCAAGGGTTGCTGGCTCGCACCGAAAAGATGCAGGAGCGAGTGGGTGCGCTGGAGTCGATCCTGGATGCCGAGGTTCCTGGTTGGAGAAACAAGGTATGACGGTTTTCAATGAGAGATGCCATGACCGTGGCGGAAAGCCGGAGTGGGTCGGCACAGTATTGGAGTCGACTCTGGATGCGGAAGTGCCGGGCTGGAGGAACAAGGTATGAGCAGTACAAGTCGTGAAGGGCGTAACCTCTATCGCGATCCCCAGCGCGGCAAGATAGCCGGAGTCTGTGCCGGTTTGGCAGAGTACTTCGGGGTGGAGACCTGGATCGTGCGGCTGTTGGCCATCAGTGGCCTCATCTTCGCCGGTTTCATCACCTTCACCGCCTATATCGCCGCCTGGTTCTTGCTCGATAAAAAGCCGGTCACCCTCTATTCGCAAGAGGATGCCGACTTTGCCGAGGTGCGGATGAAGGCGCGCAGCTGGCAGGCGGGGGTCACTCCTCATCAGGCGTTGGGCCGTATTGCGCAGGAACTTGACGCGCTGGAGCCCAGAGTACAGCGGATCGAGAAGCTGGTGACCTCCAAGGAGTTCACCCTGCAGCGGGAATTCAGCAAGCTGTAGTAGCGATCGTCAGTATCCATCGTCGATGGTGGAGCCTCCTGTGATGCTCCATCATTGACGCCACTCAGGCAGATTGACCATCCAGATGCGGATAGCCAGTTTGCCTTGTCGCACGGCCGATCACGCCAGATGCAACCACCAAGGGAGAACGGATCAAGCCTTGATACTCAATAAACTGGAACAGAAGTTGACTCGCCTGCAACACAAGGCGAACGACGTGGTGAACCGGGTGCGGGATCGCCATATCCGGCTGGCGGTGACCGGCCTCTCTCGCAGCGGCAAAACCGCCTTTATCACGGCGCTGGTCAACCAGCTGGAACACGCGGCCATCGATGGCCGTTTACCGTTGTGGGATGCCCTGCGTCAGGGGCGCATCCTCGGTGCGCGCCGGGTGCCGCAGCTCAATGCCCACATTCCCACCTTTGCCTACGAGCGCGGCCTTGACTCCCTGTTTGGCGATCCACCGGCCTGGCCAGAGCCCACTCGTGGCGTGGCCGAGGTGCGCCTCGAAATTCGCTATCGCACTCGCCATCCCCTGCGCAAGCATCTGGGGGAGATCTCCACCCTCTACGTGGATCTGGTGGATTACCCCGGGGAGTGGCTGCTCGACTTGCCGCTGCTGGAGATGAGCTACGAGCAGTGGAGCGAACAAGTGCGCGATCAGCTGCGTCGCCCAGAGCTGCAAGCGCTCGCCGCCAGCTGGCTGACCCCCGAATGGCAGGCAATGCAACCTTTTGCCGAGCGGCCGGTGGCTGAGCTGGCCGAGCGCTACACCGCCTACCTGCATGCCTGCAAACAAGAGTTGGGATTGCACCTGATCCAGCCCGGCCGTTTCGTCTTGCCGGGTGAGTATGCCGGTGCCCCCATGCTGCAGTTTGTCCCCTGGGTGTGGGAGATGCCCGTCGGCGAGCCCGCCGATGGCACCCTTTATGCCACCCTCAAACAGCGCTTCGAGCAGTACAAACAGCATCTGGTGCAGGGTTTTTACGAGCAGCACTTTGCCGGCTTTGATCGCCAGATCGTGCTGGTGGATTGCCTGCAGCCTCTCAACGCCGGGGCGGCCAGCTTTGGCGACATGCAGCAGGCCATCGCTCGCATCATGGAGAGCTTTGCCTACGGCAAGAGCAACTGGTGGCGGCGACTCTTCTCGCCCCGTATCGACAAGCTGCTGTTTGTGGCGAGCAAGGCCGATCACGTCACCCCCGAACAGCACGCGCCCATGGTCTCCCTGCTCCAGCATCTGGTACGCAGCGGTCGCGGTCAGGCCCGTTTTGAGGGGATCACCACCGAGTGTCTGGCGCTTGCTGCTATCAAGGCGACCGAAGTGGGCAAGGGGGTTGCCAATGGCCGCGAATTCCCCGCCATCCGTGGTACCAGCCTGAGCGGTGAGCCGCTGCTGCTGTTCCCGGGTGAAGTGCCACCCCATATTCCGCCTGCGCAGTGGTGGAACAGTCAGGGCTTTGATTTTCAGGCGTTTCGCCCTATGCCCATGAGCGCCCATCAGGCGCTGCCCCATATCCGGCTCGATGCGGCGCTGGAGTTTCTGCTTGGGGATCACCTCGAATAACGGTGTGCGGTCTTGGCACCTGAGCCGAAGGCTGCGCACAGGAGACTGTTTTCAGGAGAACAAGGCGATGAACGATCAGATAAAAGAGCGGCCGCCGCTGCAGGGCAAGGTGATCCTTGAGCCTGCCTTGACGGTGGCCAGTGACGAGCGACCGCCCGCACCGGCCCAGCGGCTGGAGGAGGCGAGTTTCGAGCGCCTCGACGAGCTGGATGATTTCACCGAGGTGGAGAGTGCCCTCGTCAGCAAACCGCGTCGCCGCCATCGGCTACTGGCGTGGGGGCTGGGGGCGGTCGGTCTGCTCTCGTTAGGGCAATATGGCGCCTTCCTTTACGATCAATTTCTCACTACTCCTCTTTGGGGCAGCGCCTGGCTGGCGGCCTCGGCGCTGGTGGCGGCGGGTACCGCCAGCGTGGTGGGGCGCGAGTGGCTGCGGCTGCGCACCCTCAAGCGGCGCCAGGATGTGCGCTCGCGTGCCGAAGATCTGCTGGCCCATCAGGGAGTCGGGCAGGGGCAAGCCTTTTGCGAAGGGCTGGCGGTCAAAAGTGGCGACAAGGGGCGCGAGGGGTATCAAACCTGGCTGGCCCAGCTCGACGAGAGCCACAGCGATCGGGAGGTGCTGACCCTCTATAGCCAGCTGGTGCTCGGCGAGCGCGACAAGCTGGCGCAGGCGCGGGTGGCCAAATGGTCGGGGGAGGCCGCGGTGCTGGTGGCCCTTAGCCCGCTCGCCACCGTCGATATGATGCTGATGCTGTGGCGCAACCTGCGGATGATCGAGGATATCGCCGATGTCTACGCCATCGAGCTCGGCTATTGGAGCCGCATCCGCCTCATCCGTCAGGTGTTTCGCAACATGCTCTACGCCGGCGCCACCGAGCTGGTGACCGAGGTGGGGATGGACTTGCTGGGGGCCGAGTTGGCCGCCAAGCTCTCCGCCCGCGCCGCGCAGGGGGTGGGGGCCGGGCTGCTCACCGCTCGCCTTGGCCTGCGCACCATCGAAGCGTGCCGCCCGCTGCCCTGGTGTGCGGACGAGAAGCCGAAACTCGGCGAGCTGCGCAAGCGGCTGATCGGCCAGCTGGCGGGATATCTCAACAAATCCTGATAGCCCTATCTGCACCTTGCTGATATGACCCTTGCCCCTGTCGTGCTCGCCAAGCCACAGGGGCATGGTTTTAATCGGCAGATCATTGAGTTGGCAGCATGGTGCCCGGCTTTGGCGAGGCGCCCGTTTACGGTTAAGCTGGCAGTCAATCTTACCAATCACACTAATCGTACCAATCGGCAAGGATGCCCGATGAACTTTACCTTTCGCCAGATCCGTTATTTCGTGGCCGTGGCCGACAGCTTTTCAGTGAGCCGCGCCGCCGCCGAGCTGCATATCTCCCAGTCGGCGGTCACCAGCGCCATTCGCGAGCTGGAGACCGAACTGGGCGCCCCGCTATTCGAGCGCAACCCGCGCGGCGTCACCCTCACCACTCAGGGCCACCAGTTTTTGCTCCACGCCCGCCGTATTCTCGGCGCCATGACTGAGGCGAGCCACTCCCTCAAAGCGGTGGCCCAGCAGGATCAGGGGCGACTCACCATCGGCGTGACCACCCTGGTGGCGGGTTACTACCTCTCAGAGGCGCTCGGGCGCTTTCGCCGTGCCTTTCCGGCGGTACAGATCGAGGTGAAGGAGGATGAACAGCCTTTTCTGGAGCACCAGATCGTCAACGGCGAGGTGGATGTGGGGATCCTGATGACCAACCGCACCATCCGGCAAGAGGCGTTTGATACCGAGTTGCTGACCCGCTCGCCGCTGCGGCTCTGGCTGGCCGCCAACCACCCGCTCTGCGCCGAGTCGACCCTCTCCCTGACGGCGCTGGGAGAGGAGCCGATGATCTCGCTGACCGCCGATCAGCTGGATCAGATCATCGGTGGCGGCCTGCGCCGCTACGGCATCTCCCCCCGCATCGTGCTGCGCACCGCGTCGGTGGAGGCGGTGCGCAGTCTGGTAGCCAGCCAGCTCGGGGTCGCCCTGTTGCCCGATTTTGCCTATCGCCCCTGGTCGCTGGAGCAGGAGCGGGTCGAGGCGCGCACCATCAAGGAGCCCATTCCCGCCATCGATATCGGGCTGGTGTGGCGCCGTGGTTCTCGGCTGGATTGGACGGCGCGGGAATTTATCGATATCGCGCGGGATCAGAGCCGGTTGCGGGCCCGTCAGGCGCTCCCTCGCTAGCCATCTCTTGCGGGGTTGCCACTAAAATTCAGATTCATCTGCACTCGATATCGATTTAGCTGATACCTGAGCCACCAAAAATTGAAATATTCATCGTATTGCCACTCCCCTAAGCTCATTGCTGGTTAACAGGATGTTAACGCCCATGGCGGCGTTCCTTCACCTGATGCAAGTCAACACAATGCAAGGAGTGCATGATGAAATTGACCCCTCTGATGCTGGCTCTTGTCCCGGCGCTGCTGGCAGGCCAGACCCAGGCTGCCCCGACCGAGCTCGGCAAGGGTGAAGGCCAGCTCAATATCGTGGCCTGGGCTGGTTACGTCGAACGTGGCGAGACCGACAAGAACTACGACTGGGTGACCGGATTCGAAAAAGAGACCGGCTGCAAGGTGAGCGTCAAGACGGCGGCCACCTCGGACGAGATGGTGGCGCTGATGAACGAGGGGGGCTTCGATCTGGTGACTGCCTCCGGCGATGCCAGCTTGCGTCTGATTGCCGGTGGCAAGGTGCAGCAGCTCAATCTGACGCTCATTCCGAGCTACAGCAAGATTGATCCCCGGTTGCAAAATGCCCCCTGGCACACGGTGGATGGCAAGCACTACGGCGTGCCCTACCAGTGGGGCGGCAATATCCTGATGTACAACACCAAGGTGTTCCCCAAGGCACCGGACTCCTGGAACGTGGTGTTCGAGGAGCAGACCCTGGCGGATGGCAAGTCCAACAAGGGGCGGGTGCAGGCCTTTGACGGCCCGATCCACATCGCCGATGCGGCCCTCTATCTGATGACCCATCAGCCCGCCCTTGGCATCAAAGACCCTTACGAGTTGAACGAGGATCAGTACAAGGCCTCCCTCGATCTGCTGCGCAAGCAGCGCCAGCTGGTGGGACGCTACTGGCATGATGCCTTCGTCCAGATCGATGACTTCAAGAACGAAGGGGTGGTCGCGTCAGGCTCCTGGCCGTTCCAGGCCAACACCCTGATCGCCGACAAGCAGCCCATCGCCACCACTGTGCCTAAAGAGGGCGTCACCGGTTGGGCTGATACCAGCATGGTGCACAGCGATGCCAAGAACCTCACCTGTGCTTACAAGTGGCTGGAGCACTCCCTGAACAACAAGCTGCAGGGGGATCTCGCCTCCTGGTTTGGCTCGGTGCCTGTGGTACCTGCCGCCTGTGAGGGTAATGCCCTGCTTGGCCCGAAAGGGTGCAAAACCAACGGTATCGACAACTTCGATCGGGTTCGCTTCTGGCGCACTCCGGTCTCCCAGTGCAAGAGCCAGGGAACCTGTGTGCCCTATTACCGCTGGGTTTCCGACTATATCGCCATTCTGGGCGGTCGCTGAGGCAAGTTGAGCGAGTTGGCAGCCACATGGTTGCCACCTTGCCAATGGCAGGGGAGCTGCGCCTCCTCTGCGTGACCGCCGAGACCGGATAATCAAGCGGGCCGGACAGGAGTCCGGCCCATCCCTGCACAGACAAGGACGCCCCATGAACGCCGTACAATTTGACCGGGTCAGTCGCCACTATGGCGAGGTGAAGGCGGTCGACGACATCTCTTTCCAGATCCCCTCCGGGGAATTCTTTACCCTGCTGGGCCCGAGTGGTTCCGGCAAGACCACCTGCCTGCGGATGATCGCAGGCTTCGAGTACCCGAGCGACGGGGAGATCCGCCTGTTTGGCGAACCCTGCTCCACCGTGCCGCCCTATGATCGCAACCTCAACACCGTGTTTCAGGACTATGCCCTGTTTCCCAACATGGATGTGCGCGACAACATCGGCTATGGCTTGATGCTCAAGGGGGTGGCCAAGGCGGAGCGCTACCGCAAGGTAGACGAGATGCTGGAGCTGGTGCGGCTGCCCGGGGTCGGCAAGCGCCGCCCAAGCCAGCTCTCCGGCGGCCAGCGCCAGCGTATCGCCATCGCCCGAGCCCTCATCAACCAGCCGCGTATCCTGCTGCTGGATGAGCCGCTGGGGGCCCTCGATCTCAAGCTGCGCGAGCAGATGCAGCTTGAGCTCAAGGCGTTGCAACGCCAGCTTGGCATCACCTTTATCTTCGTTACCCACGATCAGCAGGAGGCGCTCTCCATGAGCGACCGGATCTGCATCTTCAGTCAGGGCAAGATCGAGCAGATCGCTGCGCCCGATACCATCTACGACGCCCCAGCGACGCCGTTTGTGGCCCGCTTCGTTGGCACCGTCAATCTGTTCGAAGGGGAGCAGGCCAGACGGCTGTGTGGCGACGGCAGCCAGATGATGGTGCGCCCGGAGCGGATCCGGCTCAGTGAGGCGGGCGCGCCGGGCTGGTCGGGGGAGATCCGCGAGGTGGAGTATCTGGGCCCCTTCGTCCGTTATCGGGTCGATCTGGGGGAGCAGCTCGAGATCATCGTCAATCACCCCAATGAGGGGCAGGCCCGTCTGGCCCGTGGCAGCAGGGTCAGCCTCAGCTGGCCGGCGCAGGCGATCCATCGCCTGAGCGCCGCCCATCAGGGGGCGCAGCCATGAGTGCCCCTCACAGTGCGAGTCTTGCCATGAACCATCAGCCCGAACCTGCCCGTTTCAGGCCGCTGCGGCGCCTCTCGACCCTGCTCTATGGTCGGCCCGGCCTGCTGCTGGCGATCCTGCTGGGGCCGCCGCTGTTGTGGCTCGGCATCATCTATGTTGGCTCCTTGCTGATGCTGCTCTCCAACTCCCTGTTCGGGCTGGACGAGTTCAGCGGTCAGGTGCGCCACGAGCTGGGGCTGCAAAACTTCGTCGCCCTGCTGCGGCCGGAGAATCTGGATGTGATCGGCCGCACCGTCGGCATGTCGCTGCTGGTGACCCTGGCCTGTGCTCTGCTCGGTTTTCCGGTTGCCTACTACATGGCGCGCTACACCAGTGGCAAGACCCGGGCGCTGTTCTATGTGGGGATCATGCTGCCGCTCTGGTCCAGCTATCTGGTGCGGGTCTATGCCTGGAAGCTGATTTTGGCCAAAGAGGGGGTAGTGAGCTGGCTGGCCGACAGCATGGGGCTGGATTGGCTGCTGGACGGCATCCTCTCGCTGCCGGTCATCGGGGGGCCGTCGCTCTCTTTTTCGCGACTCGGTACCTTTATCGTGTTCGTCTACGTCTGGCTGCCCTTCATGATCCTGCCCATTCAGGCGGCAGTGGAGCGTATTCCGCGATCCCTGCTGGAGGCGAGCAGCGATCTGGGGGCGACACCTGCCCAGACTTTTCGCAACCTGATCCTGCCGCTGGCGTTGCCCGGTGTGGTGGCGGGCTCCATCTTCACCTTCTCGCTGACCCTCGGTGATTACATCATCCCCGGCATCATTGGCAACTCGACCATGTATATCGGTCAGGTGGTCTACATGCAGCAGGGAACGGCGGGCAATCTGCCCTTTGCCGCCGCCTTCTCGCTGGTGCCGATCCTTATCATCGCCATCTATCTGGCGATTGCGAAACGACTGGGGGCTTTTGATGCGCTTTGACCCTATCGCTTTGAACCGGCAGCAAGGAGGCCGTCATGTCAGCTAGCTCAGTGATCAGTCAGGGAGAGCGCCCTTCGGGCCTGCTCAAGTACGCCGCCATCGGTGGGCTCTTGTTCCTGCACTTTCCCATTCTGTTTATCTTCCTCTACGCCTTCACCAGCGAGAGCAAGAGTTACCAGTTTCCGCCCCCCGGGCTCACCCTCAAGTGGTTCGAGGTGACCCTCAATCGCCCCGATGTGTGGCGTGCCATCCAGCTGTCGCTGGAGGTAGCGGGACTGGCGACGCTGGTGGCCATGATCCTCGGCACGTTGGCGGCAGGGGCCATTGCTCGCAGCCGCTTCTTCGGTCAGGAGGTGGTGTCACTGTTGCTGGTGCTGCCCATCGCGCTGCCCGGCATCGTCACCGGTATCGCGCTGCGCTCCGCCTACGGCTTGATGGAGATCCCGTTCAGCTTCTGGACCATCGTCATCGGCCACGCCACCTTCTGTGTGGTGGTGGTCTACAACAATGCGCTGGCCCGTTTTCGCCGCACCAACCAGAGCCTCATCGAAGCGTCGATGGATCTCGGGGCCGACGGCTTCCAGACCCTGCGCTATGTGATCTTGCCCAATCTGGCCACGGCGCTGCTGGCGGGGGGCATGCTGGCCTTTGCCCTGAGCTTTGACGAAGTGATCGTCACTACTTTCACTGCGGGCCAGCAGACCACGCTGCCCATCTGGATGTATCAGGAGCTGATCCGCCCCCGTGACAGGCCGGTCACCAACGTAGTAGCCCTCATCATAGTGGCCTTCACCACTATCCCTATTTTGCTTGCCTACTACCTCACTCGCGACACCCACGATGTCGCTGGCAGTGGCAAATGATGACTCAACGCGTGCGCAAGGATGCAACCATGAAACTCTCTACCCAACTCTTGATTGATGGCCAGTTTGTGACCGGCGAGGGGCAGGCCGAACCCATTCTCAACCCGGCCAACGGCGAGCAGATCGCCGCCGTACCCGAAGCCTCGTTCGAAC
>NZ_JRGK01000300.1 GCF_000764645.1 Aeromonas finlandensis | reverse complement strand
TCACTACCCCGCAGACCCGCCGTTGCTGCTCGCCGTTGTACCAAACCAGCAACTCACAGGGCTGGTCCAGCACGGCGCCAAAGTCGACATCAGGCTGGCTACTTGCCACCTCCAGTTGCAGGTTAAACGGCTGGTTCAGCCCCTCGTCCAGCTGGAAACTCGCCACCACGAAGGTGCTCTCGGGCAGCGCCCCCACCTTGACAGTAAATTGCAATCCGGTTTGATTAGCCATGGCTTTTCCCTCTTGTCACGGCCAAGCAGTGCCTGAGCCCTTGCCAACTCTCGCGCCCATACACGCCCTCGCCGCGCAGCCACGCTACCGCCCTCTCCGGTGCCGCAAGGGCCACCAAAGATAAGGGGGTTATCAGGTTACGAGCGGTTCGGGTCTGCATCACAGGACACCCTTTAGTGCTTTGCCATCCCTCCGCGCTCACCGGCTGGGCATCAAACCCCGGCAGGGGGATGGCAAAACAGAAAAGCTCCAGCCAACCCATTGGCCAAGCTGGAGAAAATGCACAGTACAAGAAGCCGGTTGAACAACCGGCTCAAAGACACATTACTACTTACAAGGAATACCAAAGTACCGCAGCAAGGCTTACGCCTCGATGGGCGCACGCCAGTCGTCCGCACCGGAAGTACCGGCAACGGTGTGCTCCCAGTCAATCTTGCGGTAAGCCATGGAGACCTGGATAAGCTGGGTGAAGTCAGACTTCGCCGGGTCCTGGCAGTGGGGCATCTGGCAGTCTATGTCAACGATGGTGGCATCGGTCAGCACGGTAGAGAAGAAGTGCTCCTGCTTGCCCTCAACGGAGGTGCGGTACCACTTCAGGGTCACTTTCGGCAGCATCTCGCCGGACGCCAGGGAGTTGTACATCAGCGGCACAGCTTTGTTCAGCGCAACGGTGAACTTGAACGGCTTGTGGACACGCTGACCAGCCGGCTGACCGGATTGCGGGTCAGTCGGGACGGTGACAACATGTTGGAACTCTTGCACCAGCATCTCGTCTTCGTGACCTTGTACGAAGATGTTGCCGACGGAGTCAGAGGTGAAGGCACCGGCGGTGATATTGCCCTGGGTTTTACCTTCGATGCTGATATAACATGGAGTTGGCATGGGTATGCTCCTAAATAAGTTGGTTAAACGAGATAGCACTCGACCAACCTTTAGCAGCGACCATGCCAATCTTCCCACATTGTTATTTATCAATAACTTAACCAAATAGCGCGACTGCATCAGCCCAGAGTTGAGCAACATGTCGCTCAAATTAATTGCATGCACTATAAAGAATTGCTGGGTTAGTGTCTTTCACTGCAACTCGCGCAATATGTTGCGCCACTCAGCATTATTCACTGAACTCGCAGATATTTCCTACTTCTGCTGCACCGATATTCAGACGAATCAATCCCTGCTTGAGAGCCCAAGAGA
>NZ_JRGK01000030.1 GCF_000764645.1 Aeromonas finlandensis | reverse complement strand
GAATGGACTACAGACATTATCGAAAATAATGAAGGTAGCATTAATGCTATTCTGAAACGTCAGTTTGATAATGCCTTCCCTACCGATGTCGCTGGTCTTATTAAGAAAAGCAGCAAGGTTAGTGATAACCAATTTTATTTTGAACAGATAGATTTACAGCAAATTCTTAGTTCGTTAGTTAGTAGTCAATTAGACGCGGATAGACTTGACTATTTGCTTCGTGATAGTGCATTCACAGGTGTTGCATTTGGTAAGATTGATCTTGATAGAATCATATCATCTATACGTGTGACAGAACACAATGATAAGTTTTGTCTATGTTTCAAGGAAAAATATGTCCCTGATTTAGAATCGTATTTGCTAGCGCGATACCAAATGAGTAAGGGGGTGTATTATCATAGTTTTAAGATAGAGATGGAAACAATAATTAAATATATTATCTCTAGGGCTAAAGAATTATTTCTAGAGAAAAGATTATGTCATACTCCTAAATTGTTAGTTCCCTTCTTTGAAGGGAAAATGAGTGTCAGAGATTACCTGAACCTTGATGATTCAGTATTCACCTCGGCATTTATATCATGGAAGTCAGAAAGTGACTATAAAATATCAAAGTTATGCGAATGCTTCATTGATAGGAAGAAATTCCATAAAATCAGTATCATTAATAATGAAGCCCATGATATAGAATTATTCAAAAAAGACCTTAATGAGATATATTTTGAGTGTTTTAATAAAAATATAAATTTCGACCTTGAATATTTTTGGATTCAAGGTGAGGCTAAGTATGCCATGTACAATACACAAAAAGAAAACATACAGGTTTTATGTAAAAATGGAAAGCTGAAAGATATATCTGAGGTTTCACACGTGTTAAAGCAAGGCGCTGGAAAAATTAATGATGAGAACTATACGGTTTGCTTTATTAACAATAGCCTTATAACTGACGATCAGGCAGTATTAGATGTGATGAGTAAAAAAATTGAATCAATTATTACAACGTATGATATAAAAAGTCACATTGAAATAGAAAAGAAATACTCAGTTGTTGGGAGCATAGATGCCAACCTGTTTTTTACAAATATTGTGGATTTGCAAGGGGTCGAAGTTTCAGGTTTATGTAGTAAAAAAAATCAAATTGACACGTATTACGATACTAATAAAAAGGAATTAAAGGCTAACAATGAGTCTCTAAGGATTAGATGTATAGGTGATGATAAATTTATCACAATAAAGGCCAAGTACAACTCAGCAGACAGCAATATAATAAAGGGTCAGAATGAGCGAATCGAGTATGAAGAGCCAATCACAAGTGATGACATTAACGAGAATCTCTCCTTTATCAATAAAAGGTTGTCAAGGAAAGTTAACCCAGGGGACCTTGTTGAACTTGTTCGTATATCGAACAACAGAACTAAACAAGAAGTGAAATTTAAAAATGCGATATTTGAAGTGTCATTGGATGAATTTGAAATATACTCAGGTAATGTATTTATAAAAAATGAAGTGCAAGTGGAAATTGAATTGAAATCTGATTATGCAACGAAAGTCTTACTAAAACAATTTAGTGACATGTTGTCGAAAAGGTTTAATAATTTGCATGCTACATCTGATACCAAATTAGAAATAGCTTTGAAATTATCTAATTGAACTTTAGATGACGAATAAAGCTGTGAGCATATTTTTATATGTGGCGCTAAAGTTCTTTGAATAAAAAGATGTAAGTGTGGTTGATTTCCTATATTTATTTTTTGTATAAAACGGCAACCGAGGTTGCCGTTTTGCTTTCTTATTCGAATGACAAGCCGGTTGGCTTAACCCACCCGCTTGGCCAACCACTGCTCTGCAGCAGTCAGGGCTGCCTCAACCTGTTCGCGGGCGACGCCGCCTTTGGCAACCCGTTTGGCCAGGGTCGCTTCCAGCTCCAGATTGGGGTAGACGTCGAACTCGATCACCGGGCTGAAGCGCTGGAACTCGCCGATGGAGAGCTCCTCCAACGGTCTACCCACGCTGATAGCGAAGACCACGGTTTCGCCGACGATATGGTGCGCTTCACGGAACGGAATGCCCTTGGCCACCAGATAGTCCGCCAGCTCGGTAGCGTTGGCGTAACCGCCCTGCGCCGCCGCCATGGTGCGCTCGCCATTCACTTTCAGATCGATCAGCACCAGCGCGGCCATGTCGAGGCAGTCGTGCCAGGTGTCGAGGGCATCGAACAGCCCCTCTTTGTCTTCCTGCATGTCCTTGTTGTAGGCCAGCGGCAGCGCCTTGAGGCTCATCAGCATGCCCATCTGGGCGCCGACGACCCGACCAGTCTTGCCACGGATCAGCTCCAGCGCATCCGGGTTCTTCTTCTGCGGCATTAGCGACGAGCCGGAGGTGACCGCATCGGAGAGCTCGACAAAGCCCGCCTCGCCGGTGTTGTAGAAGATAAGGTCTTCGGCAAAGCGCGACAGGTGGGTCATGGAGAGGGATGCCACGTGCATCAGCTCCACCACATGATCTCGATCGGAGACCGAATCCAGACTGTTGCGGGTGGCGCCGGCAAAGCCCATGTCGAGCGCCAGCGCTTCGCGGTCGATGGCGTAGGCAGTGCCCGCCAGCGCGCCGCAGCCGAGCGGGCTGGTGTCGAGCCGTTTGAGGGCATCCTGCAGCCGTGAGTAATCCCGCTCCAGCATCTCCACATGGGCCAGCGCCCAGTGGGCGAAGGTGACCGGCTGTGCCCGCTGCAGGTGGGTGTAACCGGGCAGCACCGCAGTCTGATTGGCGCGAGCGGAGGCGACCAGCCCCTGCTGCAGGGCGGTGATGGAGCCGAGCAGCAGCTCGCCCTGCGCCTTGCACCAGAGTTTCAGGTCGGTGGCGACCTGATCGTTGCGCGAGCGGCCGGTGTGCAGCTTCTTGCCCAAATCGCCGACGGCGGCAATCAGCTGGCTCTCGACCCAAGAGTGGATATCTTCGGCGTCCGAATTGAGGATCTGCTGGGGATCCTGCTGCACCGAGGCGAGCAGCACCTCCATCGCCTGTTGCAGTTTGCCCTGCTCATCGGCGGTCAATACGCCCACTTTCACCAGCGCTTTGGCCCAGGCCATGGAGCCCTGAATATCCTGCTCCGCCAAGCGGTAATCGAACCGCAGCGAATCGTTGAACTGCTTGAACCGGCTATCGGCTCCCTGACTGAAGCGTCCACCCCAAAGTGCCATACTGCTCTCCTTGAATGCGTTGTCGGTAGGCGCCCTGGCCCCCGAGCTTGAAATCGTGCCCTGTTTATCTGCATGACAGTGCGGTAGCAATCGATGTTGCTGCTGTCACATCAAGTAACTGCGAACCGGTTCCCTCTCCCTCTGGGAGAGGGTTAGGGTGAGGGCAATTCCCCTCATCCCCGACCCTTCTCCCCTTGTTTTTCAAGTACGCGGGAGAAGGGAGGTAAATGCTTCAGCAGCGTATTGAAACTGCCCCTGTTATCTCACAGAAGCGGCCTGGGCGCTGCCGCTCTTGTCACACCCGTCGATGATGGATCAGGGGCTATGCCCTCTGCCTGTAGAAGAGGGGGCCATGCCCCCTCAACGGAATCAACGGGTTATCGCGCTTGCTTAACCGTGGGTGTGGTCGCCACCGATAGCCTGATGTTGCTCCTTCATGGCGCGGATCCGGCTGGCCAGGGTGTAGAGACGGATAAAGCCTTCGGCATGGCTCTGGTCATACACTTCGTCGGCGCCGAAGGTGGCGAAGTCTTCAGAGTAGAGGCTGTTCGGTGACTTCTTCTGCACCGCAGTGACCTGCCCCTTGTACATCTTCAGGATGACTTCACCGTCGAGATCCTCGGCGATAGCGTTGGCAGAGGCGACGATCGCCTTGCACAGCGGGGTGAACCAGCGACCGTCATAGACCAGATGGGAGAACTCGGCACCCAGCTTCTCCCGCCAGGCGCGGGTCGGGCGATCCAGTACCAGCTCTTCCACGGCGCGCAGCGCGGCGACCATCACGGTACCGCCCGGGGTTTCGTAGCAGCCACGGGACTTCATCCCCACCATCCGGTTTTCGGTGATGTCGATGCGGCCCACGCCGTGCTTGCCGGCACGCTCGTTCAGGGTCATCAGGATCTGGTGCGGGCTGAGCGGCTGGTCGTCAACGGCCACCACTTCACCCTGCGCCACGGTCAACTTGACGTACTCCGGCTGATCAGGGGCCTGCTCGGCGGGCACGGTCCACTGCCAGACCGCTTCGGAGGGCTCGTTCCAGGTGCTCTCCAGCTCGCCACCCTCGGTGGAGATGTGCCAGGCGTTGGCATCGCGGCTGTAGATCTTCTTCAGGGTCGCCTTGCAGGGGATGTTGCGGGTCTCCAGATAGGAGAGCAGATCTTCCCGGGAGCGCATGTCCCACAGACGCCACGGGGCGATCACTTTCAGCTGGGGTGCCAGCGCGGCAACCGCACCTTCGAAACGCACCTGATCGTTACCCTTGCCGGTGCAACCGTGGGAGATGGCATCAGCCCCTTCCGCCAGTGCCGCCTCGACCATCGCCTTGGCGATGACCGGACGGGCCATGGAGGTACCCAGCAGATAGGTGCCTTCATAGACGGCGCCGGTCTTCAGGGTCGGGTAGACGTACTCTTTGACGAACTCTTCCCGCAGATCCTTGACGATGCACTTGGTGGCGCCGGAGGCGATGGCTTTCTGCTCGATCCCTTCCAGATCGTCACGCTCCTGACCGACGTCGGCCACGAAGGCGATGATGTCGGCGTCATAGTGCTCTTTCAGCCAGGGAATGATGGCCGAGGTATCCAGTCCACCCGAGTAAGCCAGTACGATCTTGTTGATTCCGCTCATGTTACTTCTCTCCGTGATGATTCGATAAAGGGTCGTGATTCAGGTTGAATGCCGCGTTACTTGCCGCCGAGAAGGGTCAGCAACACGGCGTTCTGGATATGCATCCGGTTTTCGGCCTCGTCCATGATGAGGGAGGCGGGGCCATCCATCACCTGCGAGGTGATCTCCAGCTCCCGGTGCGCCGGTTGGCAGTGCAGCACATGCTGGATGCCGGTGCGATCGAGCAGGGCCTGATTGATCTGGTAAGGCATAAAGAGGTCTTTGACCTGCTCCATCGGGGTGTTGTCACCCATGGAGACCCAGGTATCGGTGTAGGCCACGTCGAACCCTTCGATATCCGCCACGTCGTCGCTGATGTGGATGGTCGCCCCCGACTTGGCCGCCAGTGCCTGCGCCTGCAGAAAGATCTGGGTATCCGGGCCGTGACCTTTCGGGCAGATCAGGGTGACGTCGGTGCCGAGGGTCGCCCCCAGCAGCAGCAGAGAGTGGCTGACGTTGTTGCCATCACCGAGGTAGGCAAGCTTCACCTTCGACAGATCGTCGTAGTGCTCGGCAATGGTCATAAAGTCGGCCAGCCCCTGACAGGGGTGGTAGAGATTGCACAGGCTGTTTACCACCGGCACTGTGCCGTGCTCTGCCAGCTCGACCAGGGTCTGGTGATCGAACACCCGGGCGACGATGGCATCACACCAGCGTGACAGGTTGGCGGCGAAATCCTTCACCGACTCCCGCTTGCCCAGCGCGCCGTTCTGCTGATCCAGATAGACGCTGTGGCCGCCCAGTTTGGCGATGCCGATGTCGAAGGTGACCCGGGTACGCAGGGAGGGTTTCTCGAACAGGGTGACCACGCTCTTGCCCGCCAACGCCTGGCTGTACTTCTTCGGGTCGGCCTTGACCGCTTTGCCCAGCGCAATCAGTGCCTCGATTTGGGCTTTGTTCAGATCACTGTCTTTCAGAAGATGTTGCATCGGATGTTCCTTGTTCCGGTGGAGATCAAATAGCCACTTGGGTGCCGACCGCGCCGCCAGCCAGCAGCTTGAGCAGCTGATCCGGGTAACGCCAGCTGGCGACACAGACCGGCTTGCCGAGGGTCTCGGCGGCGTGCAGAGCCGCTTCTACCTTGACCGCCATGCCGTCGCGGATCACCCCTTTCTCCATCAGATCCAGCGCGGTCAGCTTGTCGAGCTGGGGCACCAGCTTGCCCTTGCCATCGAGGATGCCGCTCACGTCGGAGAGCATCACCAGATCGGCACCGAGCGCCTCGGCAATGGCGGTGGCCGCCTGATCCGCGTTGACGTTCATCAGCTGCCCCTCGGCGGTGATGCCGATGGAGCTCACTACCGGCAGGAAGCCCTGACCGAGGATGCCCGCCACCAGCGCCGGGTTGCCCGGCTTGCACTCGCCGACCGCGCCGAGGTCCGGGTCGAGCTGGGTCACCTGACAGAGGCCGCCATCCGCCAGACAGAGCCCCACTGCCGGAATGCCGGTGGCGATTGCCTTGGCCATCATCTGCTTGTTGGCGGTCCCCGCCAGCGCCCCGGCAATGAAGGGGATCTGCTCGAACGGGGTCACCCGCAGGCCGTTCTTCTTGGTGGAGGTGAGCCCCAGCCCCTTGAGCAGGTCATCCACCAGACAGCCACCGCCGTGCACCAGCACCAGCGGACGGTGCTGATCGTCGAGAAAGGTTTTGAGGGTGGCGAACAGGGCGGTCAGCGCCTCGTCGTTTTCTATCAGGGCGCCGCCCAGCTTGATTACCAACGTCTGTTTGTCCATGTTCGAGATCCTTCCTAAGTCCTTAAATCAGGCCGGTGGCCGGTTCAAAACCAAATTTGATATTTATGCACTGCATGGCTTGCGAGGCGGCGCCCTTGAGCAGGTTGTCGATGGCCGAGACCACCACCAGCATGTTGCCCTGCTGTTGCCAGGCGATGTCGCAGTAAGGGGTGCCCGCGACGCCGCGAATGGAGGGCATCTGGCCGGTGAGGCGCACCAGCGGCTTGCCTTCATAAGCCTTGAGGAAGGCCTGATCCACCTGAGTGGGGGTCACGCCGTCCGCCAGCTGCACATAGATGGTGGCCAGGATGCCGCGCACATAGTTGCCAAGGTGGGGCTGGAACAGCACCTCCTTGCCGAGGTGGTGGCTGATCTCCGGCTGGTGTCTGTGATTGAAGGTGCCGTAGGGGTTGAGGCTCACTTCGCAGAAGCTGGTGTTGATGGCCGCCTTGCGCCCGGCGCCGGAGACCCCGGAGACGGCGTTGATGATCGGCTGCCACCCCTTGGCAATCAGGCCATCCTGCTGCAGCGGCTTGAGGGCGCAGAGGGAGGCGGTCGGGTAGCAGCCGGGCACGGCGATCAGTTGGGCGGTAGCGATGGCATCGGCGTTCCACTCGGCCAAGCCATAGGCGGCCTGATCCAGCCACTGTTCGCTGTCGTGGGTGAAGCCGTAGAAGCTGTCGTAGAAGCCCTGATCCTTGACCCGGAAGGCGCCGGAGAGATCGAACACCGGCAGCCCTTTGGCGAGAAACTTGGGTGCCAGCTCGGCGCTCACCTCATGGGCGGTGGCCAGCAGCACCAGATCGGCCTGGGTCAGGATCCGGGTCATGCCGTCGTCGTCCAGCGGCAGCAGCGGCTGATCGAGGGCGCCGACCCACTGGGGATGCAGGGAAGAGAAGCGCTTGTGGGCATCCTGACTGCCGGCGGAGAC
The DNA here is from genome assembly GCF_000764645.1 of Aeromonas finlandensis. Lineage (GTDB taxonomy): Bacteria > Pseudomonadota > Gammaproteobacteria > Enterobacterales > Aeromonadaceae > Aeromonas > Aeromonas finlandensis. The sequence goes on along the minus strand of NZ_JRGK01000030.1, from coordinate 8,537 downwards.
ATAGAGGCCGAACAGTTTGAGTTGTGGATGGTTCTGTACCAGTGCGGCCAGTTCGGCTCCCGCGTAGCCACTGGCACCGACGATAACGGTGTTAAGCATGTTGAATATTCCAAGTCAGAGTTCGAGATTCACAGCATGGCGCTGCGGTGCATGGGGTTCGTTCACCCCGGTGCACCGTCTTGATAAAACAAGTGCGGAGGGGCGATTCAGGCGGGTGTGTGTCGTCGGTTATAGATCAGGTGACAGAACATTAACTTTCCCTTACAACTAGAAGCCTTTGTTGATGAGCCAGATATTCAGGTAAAACTACAGAATATTCATGCACTCACTTTGCATTTGTATTTTCTAACAGAAACATTCCGGGGACGCAAGGAGGAGCTGATGGCCAATCTGGATTTTTTTTCACTTTATAAGAATATTATTGCGATTCCCTCTATCAGCAGCACGGACCCCAAGTGGGACCAGAGCAACGAGGCGGTGATCCGGCTGCTGGCCGACTGGTTCGGTCAGCTCGGTTTTCAGTGCGAGGTAACGGCGCTCCCCGATCTGCCGGGCAAGTTCAATCTGGTGGCGACGATCGGTCAGGGGGAGGGCGGTCTGCTGCTGGCGGGCCACACCGATACGGTGCCGTTCGATGAGGGGGGCTGGAGCAAGGATCCCTTCAAGGTGACCGAAGAGGGCAACCGCCTCTATGGTCTCGGCACCATCGACATGAAAGGCTTCTTCGCCTTTATCGTGGAGGCGCTGAAAGAGATCGACCTTACCAAGCTGACCAAGCCGCTGCGCATTCTCGCCACCGCCGACGAAGAGACCACCATGGCGGGGGCCCGCGCCATCGCTGCGGCGGCCGAGCTGAAACCCGACTACGCCGTGATCGGCGAACCGACCGGACTGGTGCCGGTGGTGGCCCACAAGGGGCATATGTCGGAGGCGATCCGCATTACCGGCAAGAGCGGTCACAGCTCGGATCCCGCCAACGGCGTCAACGCGCTGGAGATCATGCACCAGGCCATGGGCCAGGTGCTCAAGCTGCAGCACAGCCTGAAGGAGAAGTACGCCGACCACAGATTCGCCGTGCCGCAGCCCACGCTGAACCTCGGCTACATCCAGGGGGGCGACAGCCCGAACCGCATCTGCGGTTGCTGCGAGCTGCATATCGACCTGCGACCCACTCCGCAGGTGGGGCCGGATGAGCTGATGGGTATGCTGAAAGAGGCGCTGTCACCCATCGAGATCCACCAGCCGGGCTGCCTGCATCTGCAACATCTGCACGAGCCCATTCCAGCCTATGCCTGTGCGGACGACTCTCTGCTGGTGCGCGAAGCCGAGAAGGCGAGCGGTCGCGCCGCCGAGTCGGTCAACTACTGCACCGAGGCGCCGTTTATCCAGCAGCTTGGCTGCGAAACCATAGTGATGGGCCCCGGTCATATCACCCAGGCGCACCAGCCGGATGAGTATCTCGACCTCTCCTTCGTCAAGCCGACCACCACAGTGTTGCAGCACCTGATCAGACGTTTTTGCCTGTAAAAAGCGCAGCAGGGCTGTAAGTAAGTTACATAACAAGCCGGTTGTGGAGTGGTGAGGGAAATACATGTTCTGAATCGGCCTGTTATTTGACCTTGCGCAGACAATCTGGGTAGATTGTCACCCTAAGATGACGGAGCATATGTTGTAATCACACAACAATAAGTGAGGTCGTCTAGCACCCCGGATGGGTGTCAGGCACCAACAAGATAAGGATGTGGAATGAACGAAAAGTACGCCGCACTACGCGCCAACGTAGGTATGCTGGGTCAGCTGCTGGGTAAATCCATCAAGGATCATCAGGGTCAGGCCTTTCTCGACAAGATCGAAACCATTCGCCAATTGGCCAAGTCCTCCCGCAAGGGCAATGAATCAGACCGGGAACGTCTGCTCGATACCCTGCGCACCCTTAGCGATGATGAACTGCTGCCGGTGGCCCGCGCCTTCAGCCAGTTCCTCAATCTGGCCAACGTGGCGGAACAGTTCCACACCATCTCCCGTCGCTGCGAAGAGCAGGTCTGCACCCCGGACCCGCTGGAGCAGATGTTCGACAAACTGAAAGCCTCCAACCTGTCGCAAGAGGCGATCATTCAGGCTGTGCGCGAGCTGGATATCGATCTGGTGCTGACCGCTCACCCCACCGAGGTGACCCGTCGTACCCTGATCCACAAGCACGTGCAGCTCAACGACTGCCTCGAGGCGCTGGAGCTCTCCGACCTGCTGCCCCGCGAGCGGGACAAGATCCTCAATCGCATCGAGCAGCTCATCAATCAGGCGTGGCACACCAACGAGATCCGCGAACAGCGCCCGACTCCGGTCGACGAGGCCAAGTGGGGCTTCGCCGTGGTGGAGAATAGCCTGTGGCCAGCCATTCCCGAATTCATGCGCAATCTGGACGAGCGTCTGCAACACCATCTGGGTGTGCGGCTGCCGCTGGATGCCGCGCCGGTCAAGTTCACCTCCTGGATGGGCGGTGACCGTGACGGCAACCCCTTCGTCACCGCCAAGGTGACTGCCGAAGTGCTGGAGCTGGGCCGCTGGATGGCGGTGAGCCTGTTCTACAAAGACATCAAGGAGCTCACCTCCGAGCTCTCCATGTCCGACTGCACCGACGCCGTGCGCGCCCGGGTTGGCGATCACCCCGAGCCCTACCGTGCGCTGGTGCGCGAGCTGCGTGAAGCGCTGCGCGAAACCAAGGAGCACCTCACCGCCAAGGTGCAGGGTCAGGTGAGCGAGAGCCAGGACCTGGTCAAGACCACCGCCCAGCTGCGCGAGCCGCTGGAGCTCTGCTACCACTCACTGCACGCCTGCGGCATGGGCAACATCGCCGATGGCATGCTGCTGGACGTGCTGCGCAAGGTCGCCTGTTTCGGCATTCATCTGGTCAAGCTGGATATCCGTCAGGATGGCGAGCGCCATGGGCTGGTCTTCTCCGAGCTGACCCGCTATCTGGGTCTGGGTGACTACGCCGAGTGGAGCGAAGATGACAAGCAGGCCTTCCTGCTCAACGAACTGAACTCCCGCCGCCCACTCATTCCCCACGACTGGGAGCCGAGCGCCGAGGTGCGCGAGACGCTGGATACCTGTCAGGTTATCGCCCAGCACGACCCCGACGCGTTCGGCATCTACATCATCTCCATGGCCGGTGCGCCGTCCGATGTGCTGTCGGTGCAACTGCTGCTCAAAGAGGCGGGCTGCACGTTCCGCATGCCGGTCGCCCCGCTGTTTGAAACCCAGGATGACCTGATGGCAGGCACCGCCGTGATGGAGCGGCTGCTCTCGGTGGACTGGTATCGCGGCTACATTCAGGGCCGTCAGTACGTGATGATCGGTTACTCCGACTCTGCCAAGGATGCGGGCATGATGGCCGCTGGCTGGGCCCAGTACGCCGCCATGGAATCCTTGGTGGGACTGGCCGAAGCCAACAATATCCGCCTCACCCTGTTCCATGGCCGTGGCGGTACAGTCGGTCGTGGTGGTGCGCCAGCCCATCAGGCCATTCTCTCCCAGCCGCCGGGATCCCTGCGCGGCGGTCTGCGTACCACCGAACAGGGGGAGATGATCCGCTTCAAGTTCGGTCTGCCGAAAGTGGCGATCAAGAGTCTGGAGCTCTACACCAGCGCCGTGCTGGAAGGGAACCTGCTGCCACCGCCCAAGCCGAAAGCGTGCTGGCGCGAGGTGATGGAACAGCTGGCCGCCGACTCCTGCGATCACTACCGCAGTATCGTGCGCGGTCATCCGGACTTCGTGCCTTACTTCCGTGCCGCCACCCCGGAGATGGAGCTCGGCAAGCTGCCGCTCGGCTCCCGTCCTTCCAAGCGCAAGCCCAACGGCGGCGTCGAGAGCCTGCGCGCCATTCCGTGGATCTTCGCCTGGACCCAAAACCGCCTGATGCTGCCCGCCTGGCTCGGTGCCCACAAGGCGCTGCAACAGGCCATCGACGGCGGCAAGCTGGCGGTGCTGGAAGAGATGAGCGCCCAGTGGCCCTTCTTCCGCACTCGCCTCGAGATGCTGGAGATGGTGTTCCTCAAAGCGGACGTCTGGCTCGCCGAATACTACGACACCCGTCTGGTGCCGCAGGAGCTGTGGGGCCTTGGCAAACAGCTGCGTCAGGAGCTCGCCGAATCCATCGAAGTGGTGCTGAAACTGAGCCCGCGCGGGGATCTACTGGAGGATCAGCCCTGGATCAAGGAGTCCATCAAGCTGCGCAACCCCTACACAGACCCGCTCAACGTGCTGCAGGCCGAGCTGCTCAACCGCTCCCGCAACCACCCGGAGACCCTGCACCCCGAGCTGGACAAGGCGCTGATGGTCACCATCGCCGGTATTGCGGCAGGTATGCGCAACACCGGTTGATAGTCAGCCCAAGCCAGCAGGCTTCAGCGATATCCATCCAGCCAAAGGGCGCCGACACGGCGCCCTTTGTTTTTTGTTGCCCGGCAGAATTCGGACCGATGGGAACCTCACCCATGTTTTGGGCGGTATTTCGTAGGGTGCAACAAGCGCAGCGCATTGCATCCTACGAAAATGGTTTTTGCCTGGTCTCGTCCTGTGTTTAATTCGGCAAGCGGCACAATTCACCTTGTTCATTGCTCTCTACGCATTACCGGTGGTGGGTACAGATTTCCCCTCCGGCTTGCATCCCTCGCCACGCAGGCGCAGACTGTTTGGCCTTGTTTTTATGCGATTCGATTCAAGGCAATCACCATGACTCCTGCCATCAACCTGCTGAAGAAGCTCAAGATCCCCCACAAGCTCTACCCCTACGAGTGCGAAGCCCACGATGATTTCGGCAAGCATGCCGCGACCCAGCTCGGGCTGCCGGAGGCGCAGGTGTTCAAGACCCTGATCGCCCATCACGACAAGCAGGCGGTGGTGGCTATCGTGCCCTCGTCCGGCATGTGCAGCCTGAAACAGCTGGCCAAGGCCACCGGCCTCAAGAAGGTGGAGATGATGAAACCGGCGGAAGCGGAGAAGCTGACCGGCTACAAGGTGGGTGGCATCAGCCCGCTGGCCCAGAAAAAGCTGCTGCCCACCGTGCTCGACGAATCGGCCCTGCAGTTTGACGAGATCCTGGTGAGCGGCGGCAAGCGCGGCCTCTCGGTCGGAGTAGCGCCGCAGGATATGCTGACGCTGATGAAGTGGATCGCCGCTCCCATCGGCGAAGAGTAGTGCCGGGCACGGTGTGAACCTGCTCGCCGGGCCGGTGGTGGCCCGGATGTTATGCGGCCCATGAGGGTATCTGCCCGTACCCTTCTGTTTGCCGTGTGGCTTATCCTCGCCACCGGCAGCGCCACGGTGGGGCGCCCCCGCTCAGGGACTACACTGAGAGTATCCTGTTAGCCAAGGCCTGGTTTATGAATTCCCTCCATCTGCTGGTAGTCACCCTGCTCTGCACTCTGTCGCTGGCGGGGCAGGCGGCCACCCGTTTTACCTATATCAGCCCGGAGAGTGAGCGGGATCCCCGCACCACCTATGATCGGGAGCTGCTGCGCCTCGCCCTCGACAAGACCCGCGATCAATTTGGCGACTATCTGCTGGAGGCGGCGCCTGCCATGACCAAGGCGCGTGAGCGGCTCAGCATGCAGCTCGACACTTTTCCCAACCTCTTTGTGATGGACAGCTACAGCAGCACCCGCGAGGATCTGGGGCTCGCCTATGTCCGTTTCCCCATTCATCTGGGCATCGTCAGCTACCGCATCTGTTTCGTCAGCCCGCAGCAACAGGCGGCGGTGAGCAAAGTGACCGATCTCAAGGGGCTGCGCCAGTTCACCTTTGGCCAGGGTAAGGGGTGGCTCGATGTGGATATCCTGCGCTACGCCGGGATGGAGGTGGTGGAGGTGGAGGGTTACGAGAAGCTGTTCAAGATGGTGGCGCGCGGCCGCTTCGATCTCTTCTGCCGCGGGGCGAGCGAGCTGCGCAGCGAACAGCTCACTCATCAGGAGATTGAGGGGCTCAAGGTCGATGATGCCCTGATGCTCTACTACCCGTTGCCCCGGGTCTTCTACACCAACCCCAACAATCGCGAGGCACTCAAGCGGGTCGAGCAGGGGTTGCATCTGGCCTGGCAGGATGGTTCGCTTCAGGCGCTGTGGCGCAAGAGCTTCGGCCCGGCCATCGCCTTTGCCAAGCTCTCCCAGCGCCGACTGCTGCGGCTGGAGAACCCCTTCCTCGAAGGGATCAGCTTCGATTACCGCCCCTACTTCTACAATCCGCAGACCGATCGCTTCGGCGATCAGTGAGGCTCCTGCCGCTTGCGGCAGAGTGCCAGCCAGGCCTCGGCGGTGCGCGACAGATAGCGTTCGCCCGGCCAGATCACCCCCAGTCGCCAGCTCAGCCCGGGCTCCAGCGGCCGTACCACCAGCCCGTCCGGCGTGAGCCGGTTGCAGACCGGTTCGGGCAGGAAGGCGATCCCCATGCCGCTGCGCACCATGGCGGTGAGAAAATCCCACTGACTGCTGCGCGCCGCCACCTGCGGCACGAAGCCCGCCTCCTGGCACGCCTGTTCCAGCCGCTCGCTCAGGGTGAAGGCATGGGTATAGAGCAGGAAGGGCTCCTCCTGCAGTGTTTCCAGCCGCAACGGCTCATCGCCGCGCCAGCGCGGTTGATCCGGCAGCACCACCCGGATCGGGTATTGATCCAGCTCCAGTGCGCTGAGCGTCCCCTCTTCCTTGGTTGGCAGCATGGTGATGGCGAGATCCAGCTCCCCCTCCAGCACCGCCTGTTCGATGCGGCGACCGCCATACTCCACCAGGGTCAGCTCCACTTTGGGATAGCGGGTGCGGTAGGCGCGGATCAGATCCGCATAGACGTGGCCCACCATGGGGGGGATACCGAGGGTGAGGCGACCATGTTGCAGGCTCTGCAGGTCGGCCAGTTCGGCCTCCAGCTGCTGCATCTCCGCCAGTATGGTCTGGGCCCGGTTGAACAGCACCTGGCCGCTGTCGGTCAGGGTGAAGCGGCGACCCTCCCGGTTGAGCAGGGGCTGGCCCAGCTCCTCTTCCATGTTGCGGATCATCTTGCTGATGGTGGGCTGGGTGACAAACAGCTTCTCGGAGGCGCGGGTGAAGCTTTTTTCCCGCACCAGTTCGACAAAATAGCGCAGGGCGCGAATATCCATGGACTCTCTCGGCTTGTATTTGCGGATGGCAGGGGGAAACCATGCTTCTTTGGCATGAATTTGATAATTTTAATTCATTTCTGGCAGGTTTTGCTCATCTCTATACTGTGAGCCGGTTCACAGAAAGACGACGATCATGAAAGCCCTCTGCTTGCGCTGGTTACAGACTCCCTTCCAGATTGTGTTGCTGGCGGCCATCTGGCTGCTGGCCGATACCGCGGTGCGCACCCTCCATCTGCCGTTGCCCGCCAACCTCACCGGCATGCTGTTGCTGCTGGCGTGCATCCTGCTCGGGGTGGTCAAGGTCGAGTGGTTCCGCGCCGGGGCCCGCTGGTTGCTGGCAGAGATGCTGCTGTTCTTCGTCCCCGCCGTGGTGGCGGTGGTCAACTATCAGGATCTGCTGTTGCAGGAGGGGTGGCGGATCATGGTGGTGCTGCTGGTGAGTACCACCCTGGTGCTCGGCACTACGGCGCTGGTGGTGGACCGGGTCTACCGCCTCGAACTGAAACTGGCCCGCCGGAGTCGCCGTCATGTCTGATACCCTGCTCGGGCTGCTCTGCTTCGCCCTCACCCTGATCTTCTACTACGCCAGCAAGTGGCTCTATGGCAAAAAGCGCATCCTGCCGCTGATGCCCCTGCTGCTGGCGCCGACCCTGCTGGTGGCCATGGTGCTGCTGTTCCACATCCCCTATCAGGATTACATGGCGGAATCCCACTGGCTGCTCTGGCTGCTTGGCCCCGCCACCGTCGCCTTCGCGGTGCCGGTGCACGAGAACCGCCAGCTCATTCGTCGCCACTGGTTGTCGCTGTCGGTGGGGGTGGTTGCCTCGGTCATCATGGCGGTGGGCAGTACCGTGCTGCTGGCCCGCTGGCTGGATCTCTCCGACATGCTGCAACGCAGTCTGGCGATGCGATCCATCACCACCCCCTTTGCAGTGGAGGCGACCCGCGCCATCGGCGGTCAGAGCGATCTCACCGCGCTGTTTGTGGTGCTGACCGGCGTCATCGGCATGGCGGTGGGGGAGAGTGTGCTCACCGTGCTGGCCATTCGCAGTCGCCTTGGCAAGGGGGCGGGGTTTGGTGCCTCGGCCCACGGCGCCGGTACCGCCAGGGCCTATCAGATGGGCAACGAGGAGGGGGTGGTCTCCAGCATGGTGATGATGATCGCCGGTATGGTGACCGTGCTGCTCGCCCCCTTGTTGGGACGGCTCTTTTGGTAGGCTGAGCCTGCCTTTACAAGCCCGCTCGTCCCGGCGCTACACTTTAGTGAGCGTGTATTTCCGGGATGAGCAGTATGATCTTTCATCGCCTCGCCTCCTTCTTGCTGCTGTGCAGCCTTCTTATTGCCGCCCCCCTGCGGGCGAGCGACGTCTTTACCCATTTCAGCCCGGAG
>NZ_JRGK01000003.1 GCF_000764645.1 Aeromonas finlandensis | reverse complement strand
GGTGCGCACGCCTCACGCAGAAGCGGCGGCCGAGGGGCAACCCCTGACCCGGGCGACGCTCGCGGCCATTGCCGAGGCGGTGGTGGCCGATGTGGCGCCGCGCTCCTCTTGGCGGGCGGAGAAAGAGTTTCGCCTGCACCTTATCAAAACCCTGGCGCAGCGGGTGGTCGCCTGCGCTGTCGAACGTGCCGGAGGCAAGATCCTATGATGCAACCGCAAAGCTGTCCCGCTGTGGAGATCCAGTGCGAGATCAACGGCAAGCCTTACTCCTACGCGGTGTCGCCCACCATGTCGCTGCTTCACTTCCTGCGCGGGCAGGGGCTGATCAGCGTAAAAGAGGGGTGCAGTGTCGGCGAGTGCGGCGCCTGTACCGTGCGGGTGAATGGCACCGCCATCGACAGCTGCCTCTATCTGGCGGTCTGGGCCGATGGCAAGTCCATTCGCACCGTGGAGGGAGAGCGCAAAGGCAATGAGCTCTCCGACGTGCAGCAGGCCTTTATCGACGAGGGGGCGGTGCAGTGTGGTTTTTGCACCCCGGGCCTCGTGATGGCCAGTGCGGCGTTGCTCGACAAGACCGAGCGCCGTCCGCTGACCGATGCGGAGATCCGCCGCGGGCTGTCGGGCAACCTCTGCCGCTGTACCGGTTATCAGAACGTGGTGCGGGCGGTGAAGAAGTGCTGCAAGGGGTGACGGTCGGTGTGCTGTGACCTTGAGCGGTTAGCCCCGTGTTGTTGAGATACGGCAAACGCCCATAAACACAGGCCCACCTCGAAAGAGGCGGGCCTGCTGCTGATTGGTGCCAAGGGGGAGATCACCCTTTTGGCTGGTCGATCACCAGTTTGCCATCCTTGACCGGGATGGTGGCGCCGGGGGCCTGCTTCATGCGGATCACCCCCTCCTGACCGGCCAGGCGATAGGTCACGTCATAACCGATGGTGTTGATGCTGCTATCTTGCACGGTTTTGCAGCGCTGCTCGGTGGTGGTATAGGTATCGCC
>NZ_JRGK01000299.1 GCF_000764645.1 Aeromonas finlandensis | reverse complement strand
ATACGCGGATATACGACGTTATTCCTTTTTTACTGGCACGGAAGATGAGGTTGCTGCGCACAAAAATCGGCGAAGTCAATACGGAATATCTTTTTAGTTTGCAGGATGTTCAGCAGGGGTTAACCCAATTTCAGGCGTTACCACTCTCTCACAATCTGGAATGGAATGTAGTTTCAATCCGTGAGCCTGAAGAGTTACATGTACTGAATATGACTTGTCCTGTTTATATTTATGGTGCCGGTAAGGGGGGAGAATTGGTGAGAGCATTGCTCGAATCCAAAGGGTTTAGCGTTACGTCATTTATCACAACACAGCAGCCAGATACTCACGATGGGTTGAAAATGATGTCTCTTGAGCAGTTTATTGAAAAGAGAGATGAAAATGCACAGATAGTTATTGCTAGTGCGTATTTTGATGTTATTTCACTGAACTTGGCTGAGCGAGGCATCATGCATTTCTACAATGCCTATCCATATGTTATGGGACATTTGAAGTAATAATGGCAGGTCGGTGAGTGGATTTGCTGACAAACCAATAACCGGTGTCTTTCGCTCCGTTATGAGACTTTATCAGGTGCCTATGAGTCATGAAAAAATAATATCATATTCCAGCTTACATCAGATGGTTGATGGTTGTGCGCTGTTTCAGCGGCTGGATGATCTAGTATCCCAGCGTGAAATTACTCACCTGTCTCTTGACCTTTTTGATACTTTTTTTCGGCGAGCGTGCGGTGAACCCTCATGGGTTTTTGAAGAGGCGGCTCGCAGAGTGCTCGCGAATGGTGTGGCATTGCCGATGGAGGCGGAAGATTACCGCCTTTGTCGGATCGAAGCTGAGTCTCGGGCAAGAAAACAGAGTGTGCGCGAAGATGTCCGTTTCACCGAGATCTTTGCCCATCTCCCGTTATCTGCCGAGCACAAGAGGGCTCTCATGGCTGAGGAGCTGCAAGTTGAACGGGATATGGTCTATCTCGATCCTCTGGTACAGATGATCTTGCTGCGAGCTCAATGTCACGGGCTGCAGGTTATTTTCATCTCAGACATGTATCTTTCGGAAGCATTTCTGAGGGAGCTGATAATTCAGAAGTGCCCGCAACTTCACAATGTACGCTTGTTCGTTTCCTCTGAGCTGGGCCTGACCAAACAGACTGGAAGCCTGTTTCGGCAGGTGCTCTCCCTGTTGGGGATTAAGCCTGAACAGGTCTTGCATATTGGTGATAACCCGAAGGCCGATGTGCAGTCAGCACAACAACTTGGCTTGGCCTCTTTGCATTTTGATCTACCCGACCATCTGTCTGAGATATTGGAAAACGAGAAGCTCTACCGGGTAAATTTGTCATCGACCATGCAACATGCCAGGAAGCTGGCCGTTCTATCGATGCCCCCAAAACTTTCCGAAGAGGAGCAATTTTTCTACGCGTATGGCGCCTTCATCCTTGGGCCCGTCCTGACGGCATTTGCCAAGTGGATTCTGCAGTCAGCCAAACGACTGCAGGTAAAAAACATTTTGTCTCTTATGCGAGAGGGCGGGATCTTTGCTGCCTGTATCAACCGCCAGATCGATTTTCAATCACAGCAGTACTCAGATATACGCTGTCAGACCTGTTATGCCTCACGCAAGGCGACTTATTTGCCGGCGATAGATGATCGCCAGCTGGAAGAGGCTGTTTCCCAGACCTTGATGCGTCGTAATTACACCGTTCGTGACTTTTTCAATGAATTTGGGATTCAGGATGTCAGATTGACATCCTTTCTCGACACACCGCTGGCGTTCCTAGATCAAATAGCTATCGATGGTCAAGATGGTTTGCAACTGATGGCGGATGTATTTGAGAAAAACATCGATCAAATCAAGAGCAATATTCAGCAAAGCAAGCTGGCCATGCGAGATTATTTTGGGGGACTGACTGGGAATGAGCCCTATCTGCTAGTCGATCTGGGGGGGGGCGGGACTATTCCCTCTCAAATTAGCAAGGCCATGCAACAGCAGCCGGTGACCAGTCTGTTGCTCTACTGCAACCATAGAGGCAGCAAAAACTCCGTTATCACGCCGATCAGTGGCTTTATTCCGGTGCGGAACGATACCATCAAGGGAATCAAGAAGATTGCCCGTTCCCCTGAGATTTTTGAAATTGTTCTCGTTGGTTTGGAAGGGAGCACACTGGGGTATCGG
>NZ_JRGK01000298.1 GCF_000764645.1 Aeromonas finlandensis | reverse complement strand
GCCCTCAACTGCGCGGCGATGCCCGATAACGTGGCCGAGAGCGAGCTGTTTGGTTATGCCCCCGGCGCCTTTGGCAACAACACCGAGGGCAAGCGCGGCGTGCTGGAGCTGGCGAGCGGCGGCACCCTGATGCTGGACGAGATCGGCGACATGTCTCCTCACCTCCAGACCAAGTTCCTGCGGGTGTTGCAGGATGGGGTATTCCGCCGGGTCGGTGACGAGCAGGAGGTGAAGGTCAACGTACGTTTCATCTGCACCACCCAGAAGCAGTTGCTGGATCTGGTGCACGAGGGAACCTTCCGCGAGGATCTCTACTACCGCCTCAACGTGCTGAGTCTGGCGTTGCCCCCCCTGCGCGAGCGCAAGGCGGACATCATGGTGCTTGCCCAGCAGTTTGTCTCCCGCTTTGCCAGCGAATTGCAGCGGCCCCGTCCGCGCTTTACCCGCAACATGGCCGACTACCTGACCGCTTATCGCTGGCCGGGCAACGTGCGCCAGCTGCGCAACTGCCTCTATCGCGCCATGACGCTGCTGGAAGGGGATGAGCTGGGGCCGGAGCAGATCGACCTGCCGGTGGCGGCCGACACCATGCCGCTGATCGACGAGTGGTTCGAAGGGGGTCTGGATGATGCGGTGAAGCGTTTCGAGAGCCAACTGCTGGCCCGGCTCTATCCCGCCTTCCCGTCGACGCGCCAGCTTGCCAAGCGCCTGGGTGTGTCGCATACCGCCATCGCCAACAAGCTGCGGGAATACGGCATCAGCAAGAAGTGATCATGGTCTTGGTACCAGCCACCAGAGAGCCCGTTACCAGACGGGCTCTCGGTTTTCTTTAAACGATGCTTGGAAATGAGGGCTGAGGAAGACTTGTCAGGCCTGTGTCAGCCAACTTACTATTTGAGTTCATATATCCGAACCGCAGTGCCACTGCAGCGGTGTTGTTAAGGCGGCCACGTCCCGATCATGCTGTTACTCTTTTCCCCCCGTTTCACTGCTCGTCTGGCGCTCCTGTTGGTGGCGTTTGGCCTGCTGTTGCCCCGCGCGCAGGCGGAAACGGCCGCCGAGAGCCGGGCGACGGCCGTCAGGGAGCTGGTGCTTGATCTCCTGAGTTACACTCGCTGGCCCAAGGAACCCCCGATTTTGCGCATGTGTGTGGTGGCACCGACCGAATATGCCGGAGCCCTCTTTACCATCAATCGTCAGGCCAATGGCCGTACCGTGCAGGTCAATCGTTACGAGACCAGTGATCCGGCTATCGCAGGCAACTGTGATGTGCTCTATCTCGGGATGGTGAGTGAGCAGACCCGGGTATCCCTCTTCACTCGTTTGCAGGGGCACGCGATTCTCAGCATCAGCGAACATAACCAGGAGTGCTCCAGCAGTGCGGTGTTCTGTCTGCAGACGTCACTGGAGAGCGTGCGGGTACGCTTCAAGGTGAATCTGGATGCTCTGGCCCTGAGTGGCGTGCGGGTGCATCCCGCCGTGCTCAAGTTGGGGCATGCAGACAAGCGGGAGGCGCCATGACTCGACAGGTGAGCATGCCGCCTCGCAGGCTGACTCTGCGCCAGAGTCTGGGGCGAACCCATCTGGTGGCCGCCATCACCGCCGTCAGCGTGGCGGGCCTCTTTTTTACTCTGGTCGCCTTGCTGGTGGTGCGTTTTTACGCCGACCACAATCTGGAGCTGGTGGCTCGCGCCATCAGCTACAGCGCCGAGGCGGCGGTGGTGTTCCACGATGAGGAGGCCGCCAACGAGGCGCTCGGCGGGATTGTCGCCCATGAGGAGGTCGCCGAGGCCCGTATTCTCCTGCCTGATGGCAAGCTGCTTGCCCACTGGATGCGGCCAAGAGGCAATCCGCTGGTGACGCTCGAAGACTATCTGGCCCAACTGCTGATGCCGGGGCCCGCCAAGATCCCCATGCTGCGGGGGGGTGAGCAGATCGCCACCATCGAGCTGCGCGGCCATGGCGAATACCTGTTGCTGTTTTTGCTCTCGGTGCTGCTGGTGATGGTGGTCTGTCTGGTGTTGAGCGCCATGGTGGCACTCTATGTGGCTGGCCGGATGCAGGTCACCATCACCTCGCCGCTGCGCAAGCTGGCGCGGGTGGCCCACTCGGTACGTCGTCAGCGCACCCTGGGGATGCGGGCGCCACCGGCCGATATTGTCGAGCTCAATGAGCTGGGTGATGACTTCAACTCCCTGCTGGACGAGCTGCAGGCCTGGCAGGCCCAGCAGGCCCGCGAGAATGCCAGCCTGCTCCATCAGGCGACTCACGATGCCCTCACCGGACTGCCCAATCGTGCCCTGTTTGAAGCGCGGCTCGGGCAGGCGATCTCTGTGGGCGAGCAGGGGGGATTTGCGCTGCTCTATCTTGACTGCGACCGCTTCAAGCAGATCAACGATACCTTCGGTCACAATGGCGGTGACGACGTGCTGGTGACGCTGGCCAGGCGGGTACAACATCAGCTGCGTCCGGACGATCTGGTGTTTCGTCTCGGCGGCGACGAATTTGCGCTGCTGGTTGGCCCGCTCCTGCGCCAGCATGAAGTGGAGGAGGTGATTGGCCGCATCCAGCAGGCGATGAGCGAACCGGTAGCGCTGCGTGATGGCCGTCAACTGGTGGCCGGGGTGAGCATCGGCTTTGCCATCTATCAGGCGGGCATGAGTGCCAGCGTATTATGTGAACAGGCCGATGCCGCCATGTATCTGGCGAAACGGGCGCGCCGCAGCGAACCGCAAACCCTCACCGGTCAGGCATGAATAACAACATACATAAGGAGCAAACCATGAAGATCACTCGGTTGTTGAAGGTCACCCTGCTGGGATTGATGTTGTCGCTGCTGGCCGGTTGCCAGAGTGCCCCCAGAGGATTGACTCCGGAACAGATCGCCGTGCTCAAGGAGCAGGGTTTCCGTCTGACCGATGAGGGGTGGACGCTGGATCTGGCCAACCGGGTGCTGTTTGCCAATAACGTGGGGGCGCTCAATCCACAGACCCGCCAATCGGTTGAATCCCTGGGCAAGACCCTGCTGGGTGTGGGGCTGGACAAGGCGCGGGTGGATGGTCACACCGACAATACCGGCGAGAGCAGCTACAACCAGCAACTCTCCCTGAAACGGGCCCAGTCGGTGGCCGATGTGCTGATTTCTGTGGGCATGAAGCCGGCCAATCTGGAGATCCATGGCCGTGGCGCGACCTTGCCGGTGGCGGATAACAAAACCAGAGAGGGACGGGCCGCCAACCGTCGGGTTGCCATCGTCATCAGCGCTCAATAACCCTTCTCATCGTTTCGTTACCCATAAAAAAAGAGCGCCCGACCGGCGCTCTTTTTGATCGCGACAGCTGGGGTCGCGGGGGAAGGTGGGGCAGAGTTACTGCGCGCTATTTTGCCCGTTGTTGTCGTGATGGCTGCGCAGACGGATGTTGATCATCTCCACCACCAGCGAGAAAGCCATGGCGAAGTAGATGTAACCCTTCGGAATGTGCAGATCCATCCCCTCGGCCATCAGGGCGAAGCCCACCAGGGTGAGGAAGGAGAGGGCCAGCATCTTGATGGTGGGATGCTCATCGACGAAATCGCCGATTGCCTTGGCGGCAAACATCATGATGAAGACGGCGATCATGATGGCCAGCACCATCACCGGCACATGGTCGGCCATGCCGACCGCGGTGATCACCGAGTCGAGGCTGAACACGATATCGAGGATGGCGATCTGGATCAGGGTGCTGATAAAGCCCGAGGCCGCCGCACTGACGCTCTCAGGTTCAGCTGCCCCTTCCAGAGTGACGTGGATCTCGTGGGCACTCTTGCCGATGAGGAACAGGCCCCCCAGCAGCAGGATCAGGTCGCGGCCGGAGATGGCTTCACCCAGCACGGTAAAGAGCGGATCCGTGAGACGCATTACCCAGGCGAGCGAGAGCAGCAGCAGGATCCGGGTACCCATGGCGAGGCCCAGACCGAGAATGCGCGCCTTCTGACGCTGAGCTTCTGGCAGACGACCTACCAGGATGGAGATAAAGATGATGTTGTCGATACCGAGCACGATTTCGAGCAGGGTAAGGGTAGCGAGTGCGACCCAGGCAGAGGGATCAAGAACCCATTCCAGCATGATTGAACCTTGGTGAAAAAATTTAAGCAGCGCATTCTAGCAGGGGGGCGGCGGCTTGTCCCTCTGGTGTAAAAAGATAAAAATGGTGCCCATCGCAGGGGAGGCAGGCATGTTTCGATTAGGGTTCATCATTAATCCGGTCGCCGGGATTGGCGGTGCAGTGGGGCTCAAGGGCAGTGACGGTGTGGTGGCCGAGGCGCTGGCCCGCGGCGCCGTGCCCAAAGCGCAGGAGCGGGCGCGGCAAGCCTTGTTGCCACTGTGCGAGCTGAGCGTCCCGTTCGAACTGCTGACGGTGGCGGGAGAGATGGGGGAGACGGTAGCCCGATCTTTGGGATTGCCCTGTCGGGTCATCTATCAACCGGTCGGGGAGAGTACCTCGGCCGATGATACCCGCCACGCCGCTGAGCTGATGCGCGAAGCCGGGGTCGATCTGCTGCTGTTTGCCGGTGGCGATGGCACGGCGCGGGATATCTGCGCGGCGGTGGGGGAGTCCTGCCATGTGCTCGGCATTCCGGCGGGGTGCAAGATCCACTCCGGCGTCTACGGGGTGACCCCGGCTGCCAGCGGGCGGGTAGTGGCGCGGATGATCGCCGGTGAACTGCTCAGCCTGATCGATGCCGAGGTGCGCGACATCGATGAGGAGGCGTTTCGTGCGGGCAAGGTGCGGGCCCGCCACTACGGCCAGCTGAAGGTGCCCGGTGATCTGCGTTACGTACAGGCGGTCAAGCAGGGGGGAAAGGAGTCCGAAGAGCTGGTGCTGGCGGATCTCGCCGCCGGTGTAGTAGAGCAGATGGAGCCCGATACGCTCTATCTGATGGGCTCCGGCAGCACGGTGGCGGCCTGCATGGCAGAGCTGGGTCTGGAAAATACCTTGCTCGGTGTGGATCTGGTGGAAAATGGCCGACTTATCGGGCAGGATCTCAGCGCCGCCGAGATCCTGACCCGGATCCGCGGCCGTCGCTGCCGACTGATCATTACCCTGATAGGCGGACAGGGACATCTGTTCGGGCGCGGAAATCAGCAATTGAGTCCTGAGGTGATTCGGTGTGTCGGGCTGGAGAATATCCAGGTGCTGGCAACCAAAGCCAAGCTTGCCGCCCTCGCGGGCAGGCCGCTGCTGGTGGACACCGATGATCCGCAATTGAACCGGGCGTTGTGTGGTTATCTGCGAATAATCACGGGATACAAGGATCAGGTCATCTACCCGGTGGCCAACCCGGAATAGGACGCCAAGGACGCTGCTGGCCTGGCGCCAGAGAGCCGCAATCAACCCGATTGCGGTTCCATACCCCCGAATTTTTTGCCGCAAATGAGGCTGCGTTACATGACGATTCACGATTTTGAGCACAAGTTGTTGGGACTGATCGACGGTATGGTTGCTACCGCGAGTGAAGATGAGCTCTTTGCCGGTGGTTACCTGCGAGGTCATATCTCACTGGCGGTGGCCCGGGCCGAGCTGGAAGGCAAGACCCTGGTACGGGACGTCAAGAGTTATGTGCTGCGCAGCCTCAATGAGGCGATTCTGCAGGGCGAGCTCTCCGAAGAGGATGAGAAACTGGTGCAGGCAATGTGGATTCGTTTGCAACAAGACGCAGAAGCTTGATCGGATACACATTTCAAACAGAAGTTTGAGTTTATCCTTCCCTGAAGTTAGTTAAACGTTAATAATAAGTTTCGCCTTTTGTTTCAGGGATTAAACTATGGCCTCCTCCTCACGCATTGCCAATAAACTGCCGCTCGAGATGCTCTATCACTGGGAGCGGCAGTGTCCTGATCTAACCTACCTGCGTCAAACCATCAACCGCGAATATGTCGACTTCACCTGGCGTGAAGTGGCCGATGAAGCGCGGCGGATGGTGACGGCCTTGCGTCACCTCGGTCTGGTGGCCGGTGACAAGGTGGCGCTGCTCTCCAAGAACTGCGCCCAGTGGTTTATCGCCGATCTGGCGATGCAGATGGGGCAGTATGTGAGCGTGCCCATCTATCCGACCGCCAACGTCGATACCATCGAATATGTGCTGCGCCACAGCGAAGCCAAGGCGATCTTCGTCGGCAAGCTGGATGACTGGAAGAGTCAGGAGGCTGGGGTGCCCGCCGATCTGCTGCGTATCGCCTTCCCCTACGACACCATGCCAGCCAGCCACCAGTGGGATGATCTGCTGGAAGCACACGAGCCGATCCCTGACAGCCCGGTGCAGGCACCTGACGCCCTGCTCAGTCTGGTCTATACCTCCGGCAGTACCGGCAAACCGAAAGGGGCCATGTTGAGCGTCGAGCGTTATGCCTGGTCGTGCGAGAAGCTGGTGGAGACGGTGGGACTTTGCCCGAATGATCGCGGTTTTTCCTACCTGCCGCTGGCCCACATCACCGAGCGGGTCTATGTCTACGGCGGCAGCCTCTATGGTTGTGCTGAAGTTACCTTTCCCGAATCCCTCGATACCTTTATCGAAGATGTCAAACGCTGCCGCCCCACCGTCTTTATCTCGGTGCCACGGCTGTGGGCCATGTTCCGCATCAAGATCCACGAGAAGCTGCCCCAGAAAAAACTGGAGTTGCTGCTCAAGATCCCGCTTATCTCCGGCCTTATCAAACGCAAGCTGCAAAAGGGGCTGGGGCTGGATCAGGCCCGTGTACTTGGCTGCGGCTCGGCGCCGGTCTCCCCTGCGCTGCTTGAGTGGTATCTGAGCATCGGCCTCAAGGTGACCGAAGCCTGGGGCATGACCGAGAACCACGCCTACTCCACCATCAACTACCCGTTCCGCGCCGACAAGATCGGCACCGTCGGCAAGGCGGGGCTTGGGGTTACCATCAAGATCTCCGACGAGGGGGAGATCCTCTGTCGCTGTGAAGGGATGATGCTGGGTTACTACAAGGACCCCGAGCACAGTGCCGAGGCCATCGATGCCGAAGGGTGGCTGCACACTGGCGACATGGGCAAGCTGGACCGCGAGGGTTACCTCACCATCACCGGCCGGATGAAGGATGTGTTCAAGACCGCCAAGGGCAAGTATGTGGCGCCGGTGCCCATCGAGGGTCTGCTGGGGCAGGAGCCCATCATCGAACAGCTCTGCGTGATTGGTTACGGCATGCCCCAGCCTATCGCGCTGGTGCAGCTGGCCGAGAGTGCCATGAAGGGTAATCGGGAGGAGGTCAACGCCAGACTGGAAGCGGCGCGGGTGCGGGTCAACGATCAGCTGGAATCTCATGCCAAAATTCGCGGCATTCTGGTGGTGAAAACCCCCTGGAATATCGAGAACGGTGTGCTGACCCCCACCATGAAGATCAAGCGTCACCTGCTGGAGCATAAATATGCTCGACTGGGGGATGACTGGTCATCCTCCCACGCAGTGGTCTGGGAGGAGTAAGGTTCCCTTTACTGCCGATAACAGCATCAAACAACCGCGGCTCATTATGGGCCGCGGTTGTTTTTGGTGATTGTCACTCACCCCTGTTTTGCGGACGAGTGAACACGCCCCCTGGCTAGATCAGCGCCAGCGCGGCTGCCAGATCGGCGATCAGATCGTCGGCATCTTCTACCCCGATACTGAAGCGGATCAGATCGTCATTGACCCCGACAGCGAGGCGACTCGCCTCGTCCATGGCGGCGTGAGTGGTGCTGGCCGGATGGCAGGCCAGACT
>NZ_JRGK01000297.1 GCF_000764645.1 Aeromonas finlandensis | reverse complement strand
TGCAGCTTGGTAAGGATAACCCCAATTAATCAATAACCACGCACCTCTAAAATCACTCATTGTACGCTTCAAAAATGCAGCAGAAAGTTTGATGGATTTTGAACCTGAGTTTTTACCTTTGAGAAATGGAGCTTTAATAGCTAAGTTCATACAATCTTCAGCTAAATAATTCCAAGGTTTTAAGTCTTCAAAACTTCGGTCGATTGCACCGACTTCGAGGCGAGCCAAATAGTTCCAATAGTGATCTTGCCAGTTGTCTTCAGAAATCATATTTCAATCACTTACGTAGGATCCCAATAATTCACATAACAGTAATTAGATGGAAAGCGCTATTAATGTGTTAGTAACGCCTTCCATCTAACTCCGCCATACCACTCGTCATCACAACCAATAGATAATATTAAAATCACTGTATTACCAACCAGCGACTGATTTGTGAGCCCATTATCAATAGGTTTGAGTCGGCTCCACTTGTACCACTGGGTAAAACTACCGTCAAGAAACGGAAATAGAAAATGAATCCTTTCTCCTGTTTTACCGGCTTGCCATGATTCCTACTCCGCCAAATGCACGATATAAAAAAGGCCTTATCACAAGGCCTTTTCAGAAATATCCAGATTCAGGCTGGTAGCCAGCTTTACTGCAATCAACCCGGCTCTGGTGACAAGGGCAGCACCTGCCCATCGAGCGCCTGATCACTGTGGGATGGATAGTCCGGCACTGGCTCGCAGTAGGGAATGCGGCTTAGCACCGGCGCCTTGACCAGCGCAACCAACTGATCGGTCCGGCGCAGGCTGGTATCTGCCAGCTCGGTCAGCAACGCCAGTCCACAGCCCAGCCCCAGCCCACCGACAATCCCGGCCAATAGAAATAGCCAGTGCGGATAGTTGCTTGGCTTGCTGGGGGCGAAGGGCTTGTCGATCACCTTGATCCGCTCGCTAGGCTCAAAACTGCCCAGTGCTCCTGTCACCTTTGCTTTCTCGTAGCGCAGTTGCAAATCCTGATAGAGGGAGCGCTTGACTTCGAGATCCCGCTCCAGTTCGGCCAGCTGGCTCTCCGTCTCCCCCTGGGTGCCGACGACCCGGCTCAGCTCATCGAGCTGGGTCTGTAAAGCGGCTGCGTTTTGTTGGGCTTCAGTCAACTGGGCCCGCGCCTGATCCCATTCAGGCCCGACAGCGGCATCGGGTTTGTTCTTCTGCCGCGCAATCTCCTGTTGCAACTGACCGATCTGATAGATCAGGCTCTGCACCTTGCTGTGCTGATCGCTGTAGCGCACCCGCAGCAGGGCCAGTTCTGTCTGCATCTGTTGCAATTTATCTTCCAGACTGCGGGCCGTGGGACCTTCCTGTCCAACGGAGAGCTGATCCACCCGACCTTTTGCCTGCTGCAACTGCAGCAAACTGTCTGCGAGTCGCTCCTTGAGCCCATAGAGTCTGGCCGCATTGGCATTTTGTTGATCTGGCAGAGCACTGGCATGTTCACGTTTGAAGTCGGCTAGTGACTTTTCAGCCTCCAGCAGCTCACTGCGACGGCTGTCGAGCTGGCTTTGTAAAAATCGAGCGGAGGATTCTGCTGACTGACGCCCCTTGTTGAGCAAATTGAAGAAAAAACGACGGGAGACGGCTTCGAGCAAGCCAGCGCTGTTCGCTGCGGAGTCGGCCTTGACCTTCAGCTCAATCACCTCGTCACCGATCAGGCGGATAGACACTGACGCCGAGAGCCAGTCCATAATGGCATCGCGCTTGGCTGGCGTCGTGCTGTCATCCACCAACCCTCTATCCTGCGCCACCCCGTCCATGACGTAGCGGCTGCGCAGCATGGCCTCCAACACCACGAAACGATCTTTGAGGCTCTCCTGGGTGATCAAATCCTTGAGGGTCGGCGTCTGGTTTGAATCCTGTGGCACCATGAAGGTGGTACGGCTCTCGTACACCTTGGGACTGAGCAAGCTGATCCCCAGCCCAACCATCGGCATGAGCAGGACTGGCACGAGAATGAGATAACGACGGCGCCAGGCGGCAAAGAGAATGATGTAGAGGTTGTAATAGAACTGGACAGGCATGGCATCACTCCCTGAGAAAAGCCCTCCCCCCGCACGATGCAAAGGCAGTGCCACTACAGGAGCTGATCGCCTCTGTGGGCAGATCGCAAGAGTGGTACAAGATTCGCATTCTCCCGCTATCCGGGGTGTTACCCCTTCCCTTGCCGGAGCGCGAACCATGTTGTCATCAACCCCGTCGCACAGACCCCATCCCCGCAGGGGCGCCATCGCCCAGCCTATCGTGCAACCTATCGTGCAACCTGTTGTGCAAATCGTGCAGCACCTGCAGCCCGGCGGGCTGGAGACCATGGTGCTCAACCTCACTCAGGCAAGCCCCGCCGATCAGCCGGTGCATATCATCTCCCTCGAAGGGCGCAAAACGGATGTGCTAACGGCGTGGCCCGCCCTGCATCCCTTCGCGGGCCACATTCACTGCCTGGAAAAGCCTGCGGGCTGGTCGCTGGCAACCCTCTGGCGGCTCACACGGCTGCTGTACCAGCTCAAGCCAAACGCAGTGCATACCCACCATCTGGGGCCCATGCTCTATGGCGGGCTGGCCAGTCGGCTAGCCCGGGTGCCCACCCTGGTTCACACCGAGCACGATGCCTGGTATCTCGATGATCCCCATCAGCGCACGCTGGCCCTGTGGGGGCTGCGCGCCTTCAAGCCCATTCTGGTGGCTGATGCCACGCCGGTAGCCAACCAGCTGCTGGCCAAGCTGGGTCAGCTGTCGCCAACCGTGATCCCCAACGGCATCGATGAGCAGCGCTTTGCCCCGGGCGCCGCCGCCCTCGCTCGTCAGGAGATGGGGCTGCCGCAAGGGGTCAAGTTGATTGGCTGCGCCGCCCGCCTTGAGTCGGTCAAGGGTCACACCTTGCTGCTGGAGGCGATCCGCGCCCTGCCGCAGGAGGTGCATCTTGCGTTGGCAGGGGTCGGCAGTTTGCAAAATGCGTTGCAACAACAGTGTCAGCAACTGGGAATCGCCCATCGGGTCCATTTTCTGGGGCTGGTCGAAAACATGCCGCGCTTCTATCAGGGGCTGGATATCTTCTGCCTCCCCTCACTGGCGGAGGGGATGCCGCTTTGCGTGCTGGAAGCACAGGCGTGCGGGGTGCCGGTGGTGATGAGCGACGTGGGGGCGGCCAGAGAGATCGTCTGTCAGGCCAGCGGCCATATCCTGTCGGAGCGGGATCCCGGCCGTCTTGCCCAGCTTCTGGCACAAGGGTTGCTGCAGTGCCATAGCCTGCGTGCCGTCACCCGTGAGTTTGTGTGCCAGCAAAGCAGCTTGAGCCGGATGGCTCAGGCCTATCAGCAGCTCTACAGCCGCTGATCAAGCGACCCGATGACCAGAGGAGCATCCCATGGAGTGGATCATGATCGTGTTCTGGCTGTGCGCTGTACTGGTGGTCTACCACCATGTCGGCTATCCCCTGCTGCTCAAATTCGGTGGTCGGCAGGCGCGCAAGGTGGCCAATCCACCCCGCCCCATGGATCGGGGATTCAAAACAGACACCGCCGATGAGGCGCTGCCGACCATCACCCTGCTGATGCCGGTCTATAACGAGGCGGCGACCATCGCGGCCAAGCTGCAAAACCTCGCCAGCCTCGATTACCCCGCCGACAAGCTGTGGGTGCATGTGCACTTCGACGGCTGCAGCGACAACAGTTACCCCATTGCGCTGAGCCAGCTCGGTGATCCCGCTTTGCTGCAGTTGCAGATCAGGTTGTTTGATCATCCCCGCAATCGCGGCAAGGTCGCCGTGCTCAACGAAGCCATGACCCATGTTCACAGCGATCTGGTAGCCCTCACCGATGTCTCGGCCCTGCTGCCCATCGACAGCCTGCTGCTGGCGGTCGCCCATTTTGCCGATCCCAAGGTAGGGGTAGTCGGTGAGGCATACCGGTTCTGGCAACCGGGCTCTCAGGGCGAGGAGAGTTACTGGCACTATCAAAGCCAGATCAAACTCTGCGAATCGGCCCTTGGCGGCATGCTGGGGGCCCACGGGGCCTTTTACATGATGCGCCGGGAGTGCCTCACCCCGCTGGCCGCCGATACCATCAACGACGATTTCATCCTGCCGATGCAGGCCATCGCCAAGGGGTATCGGGCGGTGTATGACAATCGCTGCGCCGCACTGGAGCTGGAAATTTCGGATGCGACGCTGGAAGCAACACGGCGCAAGCGGATCGGGGCTGGCAACACCCAGCAGTTGCTGCGGTTGCTGCCCCTGCTGCACCCCAAATTCGGCTGGGTTGCCTTCAACTTTGCCAGTGGCAAGGGGCTGCGGGTGTTGATGCCGCTCTGCCTGACCCTGCTGTGGCTCTGTGCCATCCCGCTAGCCACCCAATCCCTGCTGTTTCAGCTGCTGCTGGGGCTGCAACTGCTGGGGTATCTGCTGGTCATCTTGATCCAGCTGACCCCTCTTTACAGCTGGCCCAATCTGTTTCGCAAAATCCACTATCTGGTACTCGGACACTGGTACAACGGCATGGGCACCCTGCGCTACTGCCTGCGCGCCCCCATTCGTTTCATGTCACAGGAGAAAACCGCATGACACACCCCATTCCAAGATTGACCCTGGTGGTCAAACGCAGCATGGATCTGCTCGGTGCCACCCTTGGCCTGCTGCTGACGCTGCCGCTGTGGCCGCTGATCATGCTGGCCATCCGCCTCGATAGCCCGGGGCCGGTGTTCTTTCGTCAGCTGCGGATCGGACGCAGCCACGCCACCCACACCGAGCTCTTTTTCATGATCAAGTTTCGCACCATGCGCGCCGACGCCGAGGCGGCCACCGGGCCGGTCTGGTTCGGCAAGGGGGATAGCCGGATCACCCGCAGCGGCGACTTCCTGCGCAAAACCAGACTCGATGAGCTGCCGCAGTTTATCAATGTGCTCAAGGGGGAGATGTCGCTGATAGGCCCCCGCCCGGAGCGGCCCGGGATCGCCAACCGGCTGGAAGATGCGGTGCCCTTCTTTATCGAACGCACCTATGAAGTGGCCCCCGGCATCACCGGTCTGGCGCAGGTCAATCAGGGCTACGACGAGTCGCTGGATGATGTGCGCAGCAAGCTGGCGTTCGATCTGGCCTACTCGGTCGCCCTGCTCCACCCCTGGCGCTGGCTGGTGCAGGATGTGCATATCATCGGCAAGACGATCGCCATCATGGTCGGCAAGAAGGGGCGCTAATCCCGCGGCGCCAACCTCCACCACACCTCAACCCCCATCAGGCCATTGCCACTGCAATGGCCTTTTCTATGGCGCATCCGCGGTGATCACAGAGAAGGCGACGGCGGGATCGCCATCATCTGGACTATCCATCGACAGGCGTTTAGCAACCTTGACCAACCACCGAAACCAGATCGCCGCATGATCACAGGGGCGTTCTCCCACATCACCCCAACCCCGGCACATAAAAAAACGAGTGACCAGCGGCCACTCGTTTTGGCGGGTTTTCCTTGGTGATTCAGGCGCCGTAGACGGCCAGAATATCGGTCACTCGGTTGTTGACGCTGTAACCTCTGGCAATGGTATTGCGCGCCGCCTGACTCATTTTGCTGCGCACCACCTCATCGCTGCGCAGCCAGTAGTTGACCAGCTCCGCCATATCCCGCACATGGCCGGGCTCCACCAGCCAGCCATTGGATTTGTGGTCGATCAGGTTGACCAGGCCCCCCACCGCAAAGGTACAGACCGGTATGCCGTGTGCCATCGCCTCCAGGGCTACCAGCGGCAGCCCTTCAAAGCGGGAGGTGATGCAGAGCAGGTCGATGTTGTGCCACTCATTGGCCATGGTCTTAAAGCCGTGAAGCTGCACCCGATCTCCATACTGCTGCCACAAGTCGCTTTTCATGGGGCCATCCCCGTAGAGATGAAACGCCCCATCCGGACAGAAAGCCGATAACTGACAAAATGCCTCCGGTCCCTTTTCCGGCGAGAGGCGGCCGACAAAGGCAATCCGGTTGCCAGCCACCGATGCTGGTGTCGCAGGCATGGGCACAAAGTTGCTGATCACCGTGCTTGGCACTGGCAATCTGCGAGCAATGGGCTCACTCACTGCAATACACTTCGCAAAACGCGCGGTGGTGCGATCCAGCCAGCTGTAAAACTTCAGCAAGCCCTCCCCGTCATCCCCGCTGTGAAAGGTCGAGACCACCGATTTTCCGCTGAACCAGGCGGTCAGACGCCCCAGCACCCCGGCCTTGTAGCCATGGGTGTGGAGCAATACAGAGGCAGGCTGGCGAGCCAAACGGCGCATAAAATCGCGGCTGTTGTGGCACACCTCATAGGGCAAGCCCTGCTGTTTTAGCAGAGTCGTAAACGGGGTCATACCGTGGTTGCTCACCAGCACTATGGTGGGGCGAAATCCCCTGGCCAGCAGATCGTTGGCCAGATGGATGATGTGAACTTCTATTCCACCGACCTGACGCGCATCGATGGCCAGCCAGATCTGCTGCATGGGTAACATAAGCCCCCTCCTCTCGTGGCACCATGCCACCTGAGACGAAGCGTTGCATAGAGCGGGCCAGTCAGAGAAAGAGGGACAGGATCAGGCGCCGGGACAGGCGACCAGCAAGAGGGTCATGTCATCGAGGGCGGCATCATTGATGCGCTCATCAAACCAGCGGGCGATGCGATGAGCCAGCTGTTCAAGACCGGGCCCCGAGGTCAGGCAGATCTCCTTGAGCTGCAACTCCCAGCGCTGGCGCTCTGCGGCATCACGGCTATCGAGCAGGCCATCGGTCCAGAACAACAGGATCTCGCCGGGCTTGAGCTGGCGCTGATTGGTCACGAAATGAGGGTCCGGGCGCAAACCGGGCAAGGGGCCGGTCACGCCGACCTGACGGATGGTGCCGGGCCCAACCAGCCAGGGCGCCGGGTGACCCGCACTGGCCCACTGCACCCGCCCCTCGTTGCCGAGTTCAATGCAGAGGGTGGTGAGCAGGGTAGCCCCCAATAACGGATCACTGTGAACCGCATTGGACAAGATGGTCAGCAAACGGGCGGGGGCGCGCTCCAGATCGTGCGCGGTCAGCAAGCCGCGCAGATAACCGGCATAGGCATGGGCAAAAAACTTGGCTTCTGCATCGTGACCCATCACATCCCCGAGCCACAACACCCGATCCTTGACCAGCAGAAAGTCCCCGCCCCCCACGGTGGCCGCGCGGGTTTGCAACGCCAGCTGGTATCCCCCTATCGAGGTGGCGGGCAATAACGGGCGCAGCGCCGAGGTCATGCGCTGATCCAGCTGCTCGCCCCATTGTGACTTGAGCTGCTGCGAGCGTTGCAACACCCGCGAAACCGCCAGCAACAGGTCCTGCTTGGTGATGGGTTTGACCAGAAAGTCATCGATCCCCAGGGCTCCCGCCCGACTCTGGGTCCACTGATCCTGATGACCGGTCAGAAAGATAAAGGGCACCCCCTTCATTTTGGGATCCTTCATCAACTGCTGACGCAGCCCAAAGCCATCGATCCCCTCCATCTCGATATCGGAGAGCACCAGTGCGGGGGGCTGCTTCCCGAGCGCCAGCAGGGCGGCATGGGAGTCGGCATAACTTTCAACCCGGTAGTGCTCATGGAGATAGGCGGTGAGCAGGGCACGCATCACCTTGTCATCGTCGATCACCGCGATCACCGGCAGTTGGTTGACCGGGCCTTGTTGGCGAAGGGTCACGCGATTGCGCTCACCGTCGCGAGAAAAGTGCACCTCGGCAAACAGCTGGTGCACCAGCGCCAGCCCGTATCCCCCCTCCTGCAGCTCATCGGGTAACGGCGCACTGGCAAGACCGGGTTGCGGGCCGCCATCATCCTCCAGCACCAGACTCAAGCCCGTTTCATCTGCTGTCAGGGTGAGCCAGAGCCGGGTCGCGGGGGGAACGGTGTGCTTGACGCTATTGGTGGCCAGCTCACTGAAACAGAGCAGCCAGTTGGCTTGATCCTTTGGGGAGACCTGAAACAGGGAGAGCCCCTGCGCCAGCCGGTTGCGCAGTTCGCGCACCGCCTGCAGGGTTGCCGGAGCAGATCGCAACCAGTCATCCATATCGGGCCTCCATCAGTGGGCGATCAGATCCGGAAATTGAGCAAGGCGCTGCGCCGACACCAGCGCTTGAGCCATTCGGTCACCCGGTTACTGGGCAGCCGGTTGAGTTCGCGCAGGATCTCGCTGGCCAGCCCCGGGTTGAGCTTGTCGTTATAGACAGCGCCAATCAGATTGGCCTCGGCACGGGTCAGTTTATCCACCGCACTTTGTACCACGGTCGTCGGGGTCACTCCGGCCAGCACCACCAGCAGCGCCCCTTCACAGGCACCACAGACCTGATCGGCCGGAATATTGCCCCGATTGAGGGCAGTGAGCGGCGAGGTATCGAAGATGACCACATCGTAATGTTCCAGCCAGCGAACCAGCAGCTGGCGCAAGGTATCCTTGTTGCGAAAGGCCATCAGATCCTTGCCCGGTGCAGGGAGCAGCGACAAGGAGCGGCCATTGGCCACAGGCTCGGGCACATCATTGGGCCCCCAGGCAACCGCCGAGGCGCGGCCGGGATGATAGAGATTGAGATCCACCAGCAGGGTGCGCAGCCCATCCGCTTCCGAGCGCCTTGCCAGCGCATCGCAGATGGAGCTCACCCCCTCTCCCCCTTCCGACGAGGTGACCGCCAGTGAGCGGATCCCCCGAGCGACCGTCGCCGCGTAGAGGGATTCGAGCTCCAGATATTGAATGGGGATGCTCATATCAAAGCGTCCCGACCAGGGCCACCACCGAAATCGTGGTCAGAATATCGCGCATGCCATCCATGAAGATGGCCCAGTTGCTGCTCTTGCTGTCAGGGATAAAGACGGTGTCCCCTGCGCGCAGCACCGGCAACCGGCTAAAGTCGGGCTCTTTGGCAAAGCCGTCGAGATCGAAGCTGCGGGCCTGATCTCCCTGACCACTGGTGGCCATGTTGATCACCACAATCTTCTTGATATAGGCGGTGTTGGTCGGGCCTCCCGCCTCGGCCAGCAGATCCAGCAGGGTCATGGAGGAGTCAAAGCGGTAGCGACCGGGGCGGGCGATCGCCCCCAACACCCGAATGGTGTTCTCCTTGGGCTCGTCAAGCCAGGGGCGATTCTTCTCCGGCAGGTAGATGGAGTCGCCGGGCAGCACCTTGGGCAGCAAGGTTTCATCGCCGGTTTCAAAGTAGAGGGCAAGGTCGAGCTTGCTGACCCGCGCCGTGCTGCCACTGCGATGGGCAATGCGCACATTGCGCAAATCCGCCGCCGCAGTCGGGCCATCGGCAGCCGACAAAATGTCGATAAAGCCCATCTGCTCATTGAACGCATAACGACCGGGCGCCCCGACCTGACCGAAGATGTAGATGGAGCTATCCGGTGACTGGCGCACCCACTGGGACTTGTTGTCACTGGGATCGGTGGGCAGCTCGGGGATCATGATGGTGAATCCGGCCCGGATCTTCGGCAGGCTGGCCAGCGCCCCCCCCTGATGGAGAAACTTGTCGAGATCAAACAGCGTCGGTGTCGCCTGCCCCCCTTCGGCAGTCAGGATCTGCACCTTGGCGATATCGGCACGCTCGTTGGGGCCACCGGCGTGGGCAATCAGATCCAGCAGCGACATCTCGTCAGACCATTCATAACGGCCCGGGATCCGCACCGCCCCCATCACCATCACCGCCCGTCCGGGTGCCACTTTTAACCAGGACTTCTCGTTAACGTCGGTCTTTTCCGGCACAAAAATCGCGTCGCCGGGTTTGATTTGAGGCAGTGCCTTTTTCATGCCTTCGGTATAGGCCTGCAAGTCGATCGGCTCGACCGTGCCATCGGTGCGCAGCAAACGGATCTGGCGACTCTCGGCATAGCGGGTCGGGCCACCGGCATTGGCCAGAATATCGAGGAAGGAGTCCCCTTCCCGCCCCTCATAGGCGCCAGGTTTGAACACCTCGCCCATGATGTAGATGGTACGGGCACCGCGTTTGATCTGCTCTTCATCCTTGGGCACGAAGATGGTGGCGCCCGGCGCCAGATTGGGCAGCAGCTTGTTGTTGCCGGAGTCGAGATAGGCTTTGAGGTCGAACAGTTCGGGGGCATCACCATTGATCACCCGGATCCGCTCCACCCCGGCAAAGCGGGTCACCCCACCAGCCCGCATCAGCAGATCCACGATGGAGTTGCCACTTTTGAAACTGAAGGCGCCGGGGCTGTTGACCTCGCCAAACACCTTGATCGCCTTGCCGGTATCGCCATCCCCGCCTGCCGCCAGGGTCGCCGCATCAAAATCGATCTGCACGTTGCCGATCAGCGGAGAGGCGGGCACGAACACCACATCGAGGGATTGCAATGGCGGCAGAACGCTGGCATCGCCGGTATCGAGATAACGCTTGTAGTCGAAACTCGAGACCGTGCTGCCGCGCCGCACCTGCATATTGTTGAGCTGGGCACCGGGCACCAGACCGCCAGCGGCATCGAGGGCCATTTGTACGTTGCCATCGGGCGCCAGATCATAACTGCCGGGTTTTTTGACATAACCCATCACGCTGATCAGCAGCCGCTTCTCCAGCAAGGTGACGGTCAATTGAGAGAGGTTGTTGTAAACAGGTTTGAGGGCGGAGCGGATCAGCTCATCCGCCTGTGGCAGGGTCTTCCCCCCCACCACGACATTGCCGACTTCAGGCAGTGCAATCTCCCCCTGCTTGTTGATCTGGAAAGGCTGATCAAAAGCAGGCTCACCAGGTTGCACTATGGCCAACCGATCACCGGGAGCCAGTAAGGTGGAGGCCAGTAACGGGCAGGTAAACAGCAGCAAGAAAACACAGATCAATCCTTCGAGAGCGCCCCGTTTCATAGACATCCTTTTCGTCTGTTACGTCTGCCCCCATTGGCGTAAGGGGATCCCGGACCAATCAGCACGACAGCCATCCGCTGTTGTCTGTTGCAGCCGCAAACGTACTTGTTGTAGTGATTGTGCCAACACAGTCTGACGCCAGGCTACGTCTGCCCAGAGCCGACCGTGCATATCCCGTTCGATATCAACACGTTGAGATTGTAGTCTTTTCAACTCGGCAGGCATACACCCCTGCAGGCTCGCTTGCTTTAATTGCGTCAGCTGCAAGTCGAGTTCCTTCTGACGCTCATCATAACGAGACCAGACCCGCCGTTCATCCTCATTGACCGGAATGCGGGTGGGTCTTGCCTCTGCCATGCCGCCATACCCCTCCGGCGGCCACTGCGCACAACCCGACAACAGAATGGACGAGAGCAGGATACCAAACCGTTTCATGACGCTGCTGCCATCATGCCACGGGAACGCATATAGGCCTTGATGCTCTCATGGCAAGGGATCACCCGATCGATATGCAACATCTCCAGCAGGTCGTGAGGTTGGCCTGGTCCACAGACAAGCGCCATCTGATGCCCGTTCATAATCAATCTTTTATAGAGAAATACCAAGGCTCCAATACCCGACGAGTCGATAAAATGGACATCGCTGATATCGGCCAGGATATCTCCCGGGTGGGTTGAGAGGGTTTCAAACAACGGGCGGAGCTCACTGACGGCCATCGCGTCAAACTCGTTTTCCAGTACCACAACCTGGGTATCATTAAGGGTGTAAGTCATGCTTTCCATCGCTAGCTCCTTGTCGAGTCTCAGACTCAGCTCTGTCACGGCATCCACCACGCTGCAAATGTTATGCCGAGGAGCGCCACTTAGCTTGTTCTCCAAATGATGCTCTTTGCCCCTTGTTTACCCAACCCTGCCACCCGTTTTGATTACCAAATTGCAATTAACACATCCCGAACGTTGCAAACTGCAATTCACCTCGGCCGAGGTCACCAGATAACAGGCTAACTCGCTGATAATTGGCACCTATTGCACCGGGCCCGATTATTGCTTGCCTCTGGGAGCACTTCACAAGCCACCGTTGGCTCGGCCCCATGCCGCCTTATTCCAGGAAGGAGAGATCATGAAAACAGGCCTTTATATCGCACCACTTTTGGCAGCCCTCTGCGGCGCAGCATACGCAGCCCCTTCCCCTGACAGCGCAGTGCTAAAGGTAGAAGGCGCCATCAGCAACCCCACTCATGAGGCTTTGGCCCTGTGGGATAGCGCCATGCTGGACCAACTGCCGGTACATGAAATCAAAACCCATACCCCCTGGTATGACGAAGCCAAGACCTTTCGCGGCCCGCTACTGAAAGATGTGTTGGCCAAAGTCGGGGCAACCGGCAAACAGCTCACCATTACCGCGCTCAATGACTACTCGGTACAGGTGCCGGCAAGCGATGCCGAACAATATCAGGTCATCCTCGCCCGCACGATGAATGGCAAGCCACTGTCGGTGCGCGACAAAGGCCCCCTGTTCCTTGTCTATCCGTTCGATCACTATCCCGAACTGCAAAACAAGCTCTATTACGGCCGGGCTATTTGGCAGATCAGTTCGATAAAAGTGGAGTAGATCTCATCATGCGTTCCATGGCGGCCAGTCAACGTTTCTTGTTTGTGGTGCTCTGCGTGCTGCTCCTGGCCTTTGCCGGTATTGGTACCATCCAGTACCGGCAATTTCAGGATCTGCAACGCAGTACCAGCCAGGGCGAAGACAACGTGATGTGGAACTATTTCCAGCTCTATAACGAAGCGCTGCGTTTTCAAAGCTCGCTGCTTCATGAGTCGCAACCGGCGTTTCAACTCAGATACGATATTCTGGTCAGCCGCATGGATCTGGTGCTGGAGAGCAAGGATCGCAGCCTGCTGCAACAAACAGAGATCTACCAGCAGGCAAGCAAAGCCATTCGCTCCTACATCTCTCTGGCGGATATCTGGCTCGGCCCGGATGCCACCAAGCCGCTGGACACGCTGGCCCATCAGGAGCTACGCCAACAGCTCTCCTCCCTGCTACCCCTGCTCCATCAGCTGACTCTGGAGGTGAACCAGCAGGCGACCCTGTTTGATGTGGCGCGCCGCGACAGCGTGAGAGAGCAGATCATCACGACGACTCTCATTGCGACCCTGCAATTTGCGCTGCTCTTTGTGCTCGCCCTGCTGATCTGGCGGCAAATGAACATCTCGTTTCTGCAGCACAAACTGATGCAGCAACTCAATGACAAACTGCTGCGGGCAAATCAGGCGGCAGAGGCTGGCACAAGAGCAAAAAGCAGCTTTTTGGCCAACATGAGCCATGAAATTCGCACCCCCATGAATGGCATACTCGGCATGCTCTCACTGCTGGCCGACCGGGATATGGACCCGAGGGAGCGGGACTATCTGGAGACGGCGCGAGAATCGGCGAACCATCTGCTCGGTCTGCTCAACGACATTCTGGATGTATCCAAGCTGGAAGAGGGCAAGATAGCGCTGCAACTGGCCCCCCATCACTTGCCCCAGCTGCTGGAGGATATCCGGGCCCTGATGCAGAGCAACTGCGATGCAAAAGGGATCAAGCTGACCCTGACCCTTGCCCCCGATACGCCGGAGTGGTTAATGATCGACCCGCTGAGAGTGCGCCAGATCCTCTTCAATCTGGTGAGCAACGCCATCAAGTTCACCCATCAGGGGGAAGTCAAAATTCACGTTGATAGCACCCTGTTAGCGCAGGATCGCCACTCGGTACGCATCTCGATTCAAGACACCGGGATCGGCATGAGCAAAAGCCAGCTGAAGAACCTGTTTCAACGATTCGCCCAGGCGGATGTCTCTATCACCCGCCAATATGGTGGTTCGGGCCTGGGACTTGAAATATCCCGTAACCTCGCACGCCTGATGGGCGGTGATATCTCGGTAGAGAGCAGCGAAGGGCATGGCAGTACCTTTACCTATATCTGGCCAACCAGAGCCACGACCCCCTCGATTGTTTGCCTGCCGTCCAAGCCGATGGATCAGGAGAGTTATCGCATCTTGCTGGTTGATGACAATGCCACCAACCGCAAGGTGATCGGCGCCATGCTCGACTCCGTAGGCCATCACGTCACACTGGCCGTACAGGGAGAAGAAGCGCTGGAAAAACTGGGTCACACCGAATTTGATCTGGTCTTGATGGATGTCCAGATGCCAGTGATGGATGGGCTGGTGGCCACCACCCGGATCCGCACCTCTCAGACACCGTGGGCACATATCCCCATCATCGCCCTGACGGCTGATGCGATGCCGGAATCCAAGCAATACTATCTCTCCCATGGCATGAATGGATATATCACCAAGCCTATTAATAAAGAGATGCTGTTGAACGAGATAAACAGACATATTTCCCATGAGCGGTTTAAATACAACTCAACCAGTCGTGCAACCAAGCAATAAAACCCCAGATTGCCTCATGCGGAAAAATGGTTGTTTGGCAGAAAACAGTTCATGGTGAAAGAGCAATCGGGCCACCGGCCAATCCTGCGGCCAAGGTGGCGAGGGTGGAGACGGTTTCCTTCTCTGACTCGGAGAGCTGGCTGACCTCCTTGTCGTAACGAGCATATGCGATGATACCCACCAACTCACCGGTGGCGGCGCCAGTTGCACCAACCATGGCACTCTTGTTCTGGGTGGCAGCCAGGGCGCCTTGTACCAGCGCGTGGGCGATTATCCGGGATGGGCCATCATCGGTTTGCTGTTTGACCAGCTTGGCCAGATAGGGGCTGGCGGCACCAGCGGCGGCCTCGGCGAGGCCGCCACCGGCCAGTCCTTGCAGGGCCGCCGTCGCCGCCTGCATACCGCGCTGGAAGTCGCTGCCCACGCCCCATTTTTCCTGCAGCGCCTTGTACGCTGGGCTGTTGGCGTACTCCTTGTCTTCGCGGGCCTGCTTCTCGGCCTTGCCCATCTTCTCGCTCACCACCAGCTGGGTGGCCTGTTGGCCCACCTCCCCAATCAGCTGCACCTCCTGCAGCTTCTCCAGCTCCTGCTTCTTGTCAAAGATGGGGGAGAGGCCATTGGCCGCCTTGCTCGGGTCACGCAGCAAGGTGGGCACATCCTGTTGTTGGGCGTCGGGGCTGCGCAGCTCGATATTGCCATTGCTGATGGCGGCAAAGGTGGTGGAGCTGGCACTGCCGCTGCTGTTGCTGCCGTTGAGTAGGGTTTGCGCGCTGGGGGAGGCCACATTTTTGCCCCCTTGACCACTGCCGCTGAGACCTATGCTCTGGCTCTCGACCTGGTAGTCGGCCCGGTTGTGCAGGTCGCTCCAGCCCAAGGTGTTGGTGGAGAGGCGGTTGTTGCTGGCGTTGTCGCTGCCAGCCAGCACCGCCCCGTTGAGCTGGGTGTGTTCACCCACCCGGATATCGAAGCCCTGTTTACCGGCAAAGAGCCCGGTCTGCTCCACCACGCTTTCAAAATCGCTGTTTATCTTCTGGCGACTGGCGTTGACATACCCCGAGCCGGTCATGGTGCCAAAGGTAAAGCTGCCCCCGGCGGCGATGCTGCTCTGCTTGCTCTGGTAGTGGTCGTTATCCTGCTGGCTGGTCAGGGTCAGGTTGCGGCCGATATCGGCCTTGACCTTGTTACCGCTGGCCTGCGCCCCCAGCAAGGTGGCATCCCGCCCTGATGTAAAGGTCAGGGTATCGCCCGGTGATATTGGTTTCGGTATAGCGACCCGAGTTGCCCAGCTCCTTGCCCTTGGCGGCATTGAGGTTGGCAAACACGCTGATACCTTTTTCGCGAACGCCCGATTACGCTCCGCTAATCGAGCCTACGGCCCTCGCCGCACACAGCGACTGACCACGTGGTAGTAAGGCGTATCCTGCAAACTTATTTGACGTGAACGGGCAATGGTCATGGCGCATCCCTCAACAGTGACCTCTCAAGTCAAGAACAACACTACACCACAGTCAAAAAGGTGGGAAAAAGGTGGGTGTCCCAGATTTCGTCCCAGATTTCGCCGCTCACTATTTTGCCAGCGGCAAAATCAGCCTCACCAGCAAGCCCCCCAGCTGCGGGGCAGGCAGCAACACCACCTCACCGTGGTGGTAGTGGGCGATGTCGCGCACCAGCGCCAGACCAAGCCCGGCCCCCGGCTGTTCGCTGCCCTGCTCGAGGCGCTGGAACGGCTGCCAGACTCGCTCTGCCAGCTCGGGGGCGATGCCGGGGCCGCTATCCTCTACCTCCAGCCAGATCTGCTTGTGACCACGCACCACCCGCGCCGTCACCGTGCCGTGGGGCGGGGTATATTTGATGGCGTTGTCGAGCAGGTTGGCACACAGCTCCCCCAGCAGCAGCGGCTCCCCTGCCACCATGACTACCGATTCCTCCCCTTCGTAACCGAGATCGATCCCCTTGCTACGCGCCTGCGCCAACCGTGACAAGCAGGCCTGCTGCACCAGCGCCGTCAACTCCATGGGCTCACGCTGGCGCAGCCCGGAGCACTCGTCCGATTTGAGTCGCGCCAGCAGCAGGAGCCGCTCGGTCAGCGCAATGGTGTGATCGAGCCGCCCAGCCATGGCATCGAGACTTTCGCTCATCAGGGCGGGATCGCCACTGCCGCGCGCCACCTCCACTTGGGTTTTAAGGATGGTGAGCGGGGTGCGCAGCTGATGGGCGGCATCGGCGCTGAAGCGCTCCTGCCGGGCCACCAGCTGGCGCAAGCGGGTCAGCTGGCGATTGAACGCCTGCACCAGCGGCCGGGTCTCCTGCCAGGGGAGCAGGTCGGGCAAGGGGGCGAGCGTGGCGGCATCGCGGCGCAAGATCTCCCGCGACAGGCGGCGCATCGGGGTGAGCAGCCGCTTGAGCAGCAGATAAGCGAGCAGCAGGGTGAGCACCACCAGCGCCCCCTGGGTCAGCAGGGCCGACCAGAGCAGTTGCTCGGCCAGCTGCTGGCGACCGAGCAGGGTTTCCGCCACCGTGATGCGGGCCATGCCGTTGACGCCCCCCTCACCCACCGGTTGCAGCAGCATCACGGCGCGGATCGGCGCCTCCTGATAGAGCCCGTCATAGAAGTAGGCAAGCGCCGGATAACGGTCGGTCAGCGGCGTACCATCCGGCATGGGGGGCAAGTCGTCAAAGCCGGAGATGACCCCATCGTCGATGCCGCGCACCTGATAGAAGAGGCGATCGCGCATGTTGCGCTCGAAGCTGTCGAGCACCACGTAGGGCACATCCACCCTGAGGCTGCCTTCGGCTGCCGTCAGCCGCTCGGCAACGGTGCGGGCCGAAGCGAGCAGGGTGCGATCATAGGCCGAGGTGGCCGCCGCCAGCGCACCGTAGTAGCTGTACCAAGCCGAGGCGGCCCAGAGGATCAGCAGGGGGCCCCCCAGAAACAGCAGCAGTTGATGGAGCAGGGAGCGACTAATGGGAGGCCTCCGGCGCCGCTTCCAGCAGATAGCCGAGACCGCGCAGGGTGGTGATCACCACCCCGCTGCCTACCAGCTTTTTGCGCAGTCGGTGGATATAGAGATCGATGCTGTCGAGCCCTACCTCGTCATCGAGGTTGAACACCTGCTCGAACAGCTGCCCTTTGGCGACGGGCCGCCCGTGGCGGTACATCAGCGCTGTCAGCAGCGCCAGTTCGCGCGGAGTCAGGGCCAGCCGGGCATCGGCCAGCAGAAAATAGCCGTCAGGGTGCAGGGTCAGGCGACCCAGCCGCAGCTCGGCACCGCCGCTTTCACTGCGCCGCAGCAGGGCTCGCAGCCGAGCATCCAGCTCCCCCAGATCGAATGGCTTGGCCAGATAGTCATCGGCACCGGCATTGAGGCCGCAGATCCGCTCCTCCACCGCGCCGCGGGCGGTGAGCAGCAGCACCGGCAGCCCCTGCCCCCGGCTGCGCAACCGGCCAAGTACCGCCAGCCCGTCCAGCTTGGGCATCTCGATATCGAGCACCGCCAGCGCGTACTGTTCGTGGCGCAGCAGATGGTCAGCCTGAGCGCCGTCAGCCACCCAATCCACCGCGAAACCGGCGGTGGTGAGTGCCCGCGACAGCCAGTGGGCCAGTTCGTGATTGTCTTCTGCCAACAGCAAGCGCATGCCTTTCCCCTTGTTCTTAACCACAGCATTCAACCGCAGTGCTTCAACTGCATCCCTTCATCACTGCCAGTGCGGGACAAGGTGCGATCAGGGTCACACTCCCGTCTCTTGGTCAGTGATTGAAAGGTGAATGAAAGGTTGTTGTTTTAACAATTGCGCATCACTTCGTCTATCGACGGAGTCACACCAAGAAAAAACAACGACAAGATGGAGCACACAACCATGAAGCAACGCACACGTCATGCCCTCGCCCTGCTGACCCTGATCGGCACCCTGCCGCTGCAGGCAGCCGATAGTGCCACCGCCCCGAGCCGTACCGAATGCATCGCACCGGCCAAACCGGGCGGTGGTTTCGATCTCACCTGCAAACTGCTGCAGGTGAGCCTGCAGGAGACCGGCACCATCGACAAGCCGATGCGGGTCACCTATATGCCGGGCGGGGTCGGTGCCGTGGCCTACAACGCCATCGTGGCACAGCGCCCTGCCGAGGCGGGTACCGTGGTCGCCTTCTCCGGCGGCTCCCTGCTCAACCTCTCCCAGGGCAAATTTGGCCGTTACGGGGTGGACGATGTGCGCTGGCTGGCGGCGGTGGGCACCGATTACGGCATGATCGCGGTGCGCCACGATGCCCCCTATCAGAACCTCAAGGAGCTGGTGAGCGCCATGGAGCGCGATCCCAACAACGTGGTGATCGGCGCGGGTGCCTCCATCGGCAGTCAGGACTGGATGAAAACGGCGCTGCTGGCCAAACAGGCCGGGGTTGACCCCCACAAGATGCGCTACGTCGCCTTTGAAGGGGGCGGCGAGCCGGTCACTGCGCTGCTGGGCAACCATGTGCAGGCGGTCTCCGGCGATCTGAGCGAGATGGTGCCCTATATCGGCGGCGACAAGCTGCGGGTGCTGGCGGTGTTCTCTGCCGAGCGGCTGCCCGGCAAGCTGGCCACCATCCCCACCGCCAAGGAGCAGGGTTATGACCTAGTGTGGCCGGTGATCCGCGGCTTCTATGTCGGCCCCAAGGTGAGCGACAGCGAATACCAGTGGTGGAAGCAGACCTTCGACCAGCTGGTGAAAACCGACACCTTCAAGGCACAGCGGGAGCTGCGTGGCCTGTTCGAATTTGACCTCACCGGCGAGGCGCTCGACAGCTACGTCAAGGATCAGGTGGCGCAATATCGCGAGCAGGCCAAAGCCTTCGGCCTGGCCAAATAGGAGCCGCAGCCATGAGCGATCGCATCTTTGCCGCCATCTGGCTGCTGCTCTGTCTGGCGGGCGCCGCCATTGCCTGGCAGTACCAGAGCGAATACAGCTATGAGCCGCTGGGGCCACGCCCCTTCCCGCTCGGTATCATCGGTCTGATGGCGCTCTGCGCCCTGTTGCTGCTGCGCCGCCAGCCGGACACCGTCAGCTGGCCGCCGCTGCGTACCCTGCGCCACCTCGCCATCATGGTGGTGGCGCTGGCCGGGTACGGTGCCAGCTTCGAGTGGCTGGGCTTTCCGCTGGCCACCACCCTGCTCACCTTTGTACTGGGGCGCCTGTTTGGCGCCTCTGCCAAAGCCGCCCTGCTCTCCGGCGTCGTCGGCGGTCTGGTGCTCTATCTCGCCTTTGACCGGCTGCTGGATGTCACCCTGCCCCTCGGCGTCTGGTTCTCTTAAGGAGTCAATATGGATACCTGGATGTACCTCTCCCAGGGCTTTGCGGTGGCACTCACCCCGGAGAATCTGGTGATTGCCCTCATCGGCTGCTTTGTCGGCACTGTGGTCGGCCTGCTGCCGGGCCTTGGCCCCATCAACGGGGTCGCCATTCTGTTGCCGCTGGCCTTTGCCCTCAAGCTCCCCCCCGAATCGGCGCTCATTCTGCTCGCTACCGTCTACATAGGTTGCGAGTATGGCGGGCGGATCTCCTCGATCCTGCTCAACGTGCCGGGGGATGCCGCCGCCATCATGACGGCGCTGGATGGCTACCCCATGGCCCAGCAGGGCAAGGCGGGAGTAGCTCTCTCCATCTCGGCGGTCAGCTCCTTTGTCGGCTCCATGCTCGCCATCGGGGGGATCATCCTGTTCGCCCCGGCGCTGGCGCGCTGGTCCCTCGCCTTCGGCCCGGCGGAATATTTCGCCCTGATGGTGTTCGCCATCGCTTGCCTCGGCAGCATGATGAGCCAGAACCCGCTCAAGTCCTTTATGGCGGCACTGATTGGGCTCGGGCTCGCCACCGTCGGGGTGGATGCCAACACCGGCGTCTATCGCTTCACCTTCGACAGCGTTCACCTCTCGGACGGGGTGCAGTTTATCGTGGTGGTGATCGGCCTCTTCTCGGTGAGCGAAATCCTGCTGATGCTGGAGCACACCAGTGGTGGCGGCAAGCTGGTGCGCACCACCGGGCGGATGCTATTCAACGTCAAGGAGCTGGTCCATTGCACCGGCACCATGCTGCGCTCCTCCACCATCGGCTTCTTCGTCGGCATTCTGCCCGGCGCCGGTGCCACCATCGCCAGTGCCATCACCTACATGACCGAGAAGCGGCTGGCGGGGCCGAATGCCAAATTCGGCGAGGGGGACATTCGCGGCGTGGCCGCACCGGAGGCGGCCAACAACGCGTCAGCCTGTGGCTCCTTTATCCCGATGCTGACCCTGGGGGTGCCGGGTTCGGGCACCACGGCGGTGATGATGGGGGCGCTGACCCTCTACAACATCACCCCAGGCCCCACCATGTTCACCGAACAGCCCGATGTGGTGTGGGGATTGATCGCTGCCCTCTTGGTGGCCAACGTCATGCTGCTGGTGATGAACATCCCCATGGTGGGGCTCTTTACCCGCATGCTCTCCATCCCGCTCTGGTTTCTGGTACCCGCCATCGCCAGCGTCTCGGCAGTGGGAGTCTATGCGGTGCACAGCACCACCTTCGACCTGCTGCTGATGGTGGCCCTCGGGGTCTTTGGCTACCTGCTGCGCAAGATGCACTTCCCCATGTCACCGCTCATCTTGGGCTTCGTGCTGGGCGAGATGCTTGAGCAGAACCTGCGCCGCGCCCTCTCCATCAGCAATGGCGACACCGCCATCCTGTGGGGCAGCGGCATCAGCCAGACCCTGCTGGTACTGGCCATCGTGGTGATCACCCTGCCCCCGCTGGTACGCCTGCTGCGCCGCCGCAAAGCAGTCGTGGTTGACACGGATGCCAGCGCAGAGCAAAGCGTCTGACCGACAATGTGTTCTGCGCTCGCAAACAAGAAGGGCCCCACACCATGTGGGGCCCTTCTCATTCTGCCTGACAGCACACCGAGACATGGCCAGGGAAAGGCGCCGCATGAAGTGCGCCATCAGGCAGAGCGGCATCATACAAGAAGACCGTATCACTACCCATTACAAGAAGAGGTGAGTCACTCAAAAAAACGCTGTCGCCACTTTGTCGCCATTTAGGCAAAAGAAAAAGGCCACTATTGCTAGTGGCCTTTCGTAACTCTTTGATTGCTTTACTTAATAACTGGTGCCGAGGCCGGAATCGAACCGGCACGACACGAACGTCGAGGGATTTTAAATCACCAGTGTTTTTAAGCTATATCTTGGCTAGATGAATATTTTCCTAATAAAGAGCAGCTCGCAAGCCATTGTTTTAACATGTGGTGTTGAGTGAGTATTAGGAAGTAAATGCGTCCATTTGAAGCCGTATAGCTGAGCAAATCAACGGATGCTTTTTGCCAATGGCTCAGTTCATTTACACCATGAACCATCGGTTTCTCTTGAAAGCCACCAAGAGCGAAGGAGAGCCGATGTAAGCCAACCGAATCATGAGTTTATGATTAACAAACCTTGGCTTTCGACAGCTTTCAGTGGCTCTTTGTTTGGCCCCATTTTGGCCCCAAATGAAAGATTGCCACATCTTTTGGCCCCAGGATGGCCCCAAATTGGTGGAAGATTTTTTGGTGAAATCAAAATGATTGTTGCTGTAGGAAGTGCAAAATCTTGCTGATAGCCAGCAGCAACATCCAGCATCTCATTCACATTTTTTGCCTCTGCCGGAAACGGGCCACAACACGTAGATCCGATACGAAAGTACACATCAAACTCCATCTCTTATGTTCCTTCTTCCATCTGTTGCAGATTAACTCATCAGTATCTGGTAAGACCTGATGAAATCTACAGCCGCACTGGCAGCAAAGATATGGTTATGCTGCTACGTTATTTCATACATGAAAAAACTGTCAGATCTGACAGTGACAAAAACTGAGCGCGGGCAACGTTGTAACTCGGGAGTTGCCCAATGAAGAACAGACGAAAGGCCTACCTGACCGCCGCCGAGCTGGATTATGTGGCTGCCGCCAAGCGCTACCTGGCCGCCATTCTGGCTGAAAAGGGTATTAGCGAGTCGCAACTGGAGGAGATGACCGGGATCCCGGTATCAACTCTGAGCCGCTGGTTATCGCAGGATAGGGGGGAGTTCATGACGCTGGCTGATGCCGCGCTGATCTGTCGCGCTATCGGGATTGATGTGCAGGCAATGCTGCCACCGGCAACATGGAGCTGCTCAAATCCAGAAAGCGCGAGTATGGTGCTATTTTTGATTGGGGTACCACTACCACATCTTAAATGGCTTGTTGATACCTACGAGAGGGGAGTTTGTGTCTTTAGGCAATAAATTTTTATAAAGCCTTAGGATATCCAACTTGGTTTTTGTGGCATATTAATAGATGGCCATCCGGGCTGTTCAGGCAAATCTCGCAATAATTGATGATAGTGTAGCAGCTCTTTATATTGAGACTCTGTTATGTCTGTTGGTATAGAAAGCTCCTTTTGCC
>NZ_JRGK01000296.1 GCF_000764645.1 Aeromonas finlandensis | reverse complement strand
GCGCAGATCCACCAGCAGCCCGAGCAGCACGCCGCCGAGCACCACAAAGCAGAGCTGCAGGGATTCCCACAACAGGTGCAGCTTGCTCGGCATCTTGGCATCGTTCGCCTCGTGGGTCGGGGGCGTGCGCTTGTCGAGCCACCAGAGGGCCAGCAGGTTGCAGAAGGTAATTGCGGCCAGCATCACCCCGGCGACCTTGAAGATCACCGCCAGATTGCTGCCAAGGTTCTCCACATAGGCAAGCCCGAGCCCCATCAGAAACAGGATGAGGTAGACCATCTTGCCCAGACTCTGGTTGACCAGTTTGATCAGCCGGGCAGAGGAGAGGGGAACCAGATAGCCGATTGCCAGTGGCAACAGGATCAGCAACACATTGAGCAACATCGAGGCCTCGATCACAAAAACTGATAAAAATACCACCTTATCATTACTTATTGGCTCTGTGTCACATATCTCTCGCTTTCATGGCCAAAAACAGCCCTTTTTGGGGCGGATTGTTACTTTTTTGCCACAACCCGTCTGTTTGTTAAGGTTCTGTGCGAGCCTGAGTGAACCAATGAAATCAAGTTGATCCGATCGGGGGGCTGATATTTCGCTCTGCAAGGGGGTGCATAAAGCCATTTTGGTGCCGGTTTGGCACACATCACGCTTTTCTCTTGCCACTGATATGATTGGGGTATAAAAAGGCGGTATCCGAGCGGCCATTGAAACGGCTGTTTATGCAAACAAAGTGCTGAAAAATACGCAAAGAGCGAATAAAAATAGAGCGAATCCCCTGAAGACCCTCGTTCTGTATTGTTTTTTCACTATCCGGGTGATATTTTCGCTGAAGGTTGCCATCGGTTAACTTTTTGTTAAATTGACGATGGTTGAGTCACGCCCCCTGCGGCGTCTAGGGACAGACAAGGTTGTAATGGATGAGCGACGTTGCCGCACTGGAAGTACGTGATCTGCACAAATATTTTGGCACCCACGAAGTGCTCAAGGGCATCGATATGACCGCCCACAAGGGGGATGTGATCTCCCTTATCGGCTCCTCCGGCTCGGGGAAGTCGACCTTTCTTCGCTGTATCAATCTGCTCGAAACCCCCTCATCCGGCACCGTCTCGCTCCATGGCGAGCTGATTGCCATGAAAACCAACCGGGCCGGTGAGCGGCAGCCACAAGACATGCGCCAGGTGGAGCGGATCCGCAGCCGGCTGGCCATGGTGTTTCAAAGTTTCAACCTCTGGTCACACATGACCATCATGCAGAACATCATTGAAGTGCCGATCCAGGTGCTCAAGGTGCCCCGTGCCGAGGCGATCGCCAGAGCCGAGCATCTGCTCAACCGGGTCGGGCTGTGGGAGCGGCGCGACTACTATCCCGGCCATCTTTCCGGTGGCCAGCAGCAGCGGGCCGCCATTGCCCGTGCGCTGGCGGTAGAGCCCGAGGTGATGCTGTTTGATGAACCCACCTCGGCGCTGGATCCCGAGCTGGTGGGGGAGGTGCTCGGCCTGATGCGCGAGTTGGCCGAAGAGGGGCGCACCATGCTGGTGGTGACCCACGAGATGTCGTTTGCCCGCGATGTCTCGAACAAGGTGATGTTTCTGCATCAGGGGCGGGTAGAAGAGGAGGGCAACCCCAAGGAGATTTTCGCCCATCCCAAATCCGAGCGGTTCAAGCAATTCATCTCCTCCATCTACTGATGGCGGAATGTCGAGTTACCCAATCAACTGTTTTATCAAGGAGAGATACATGAACAAGCTGATGCTGGCGACTGCCGTAGTCACTGCCCTCGCGTCCGGTAGCCTGATGGCCAAGGAGTGGAAAGAGGTACGGATCGGGGTTGAGGGTGCCTATCCCCCCTTCTCCTGGACCGAGCCCAGTGGCGAGGTGAAAGGTTTTGATATCGACATCGCCAACGCCCTGTGCGAAGAGATGAAGGTGAAGTGCACCCTGATCAAACAGGATTGGGACGGTATTATTCCGGCGCTGCTGTCGCGCAAGTTTGACGCCATCATCGCCACCATGGATATCACCGAAGAGCGCAAGAAGAAGGTGGACTTCACCCAGAAGTACCAGCACATTCCGGCTCGCTTTGCCGCCAAGAAGGGCACCGAAGTCAAGCTCGACAAGGCCTTCATGGATGGTAAAACCGTGGCAGTGCAACGCGCCACCTCCATGGATACCTTTATTACCGACAACTTCCCCAATGCCACCATCAAACGTTACGGCACGGCTGATGAAGCTTATCTCGATCTGAAATCCGG
Organism: Aeromonas finlandensis; assembly: GCF_000764645.1. Taxonomy (GTDB): domain Bacteria; phylum Pseudomonadota; class Gammaproteobacteria; order Enterobacterales; family Aeromonadaceae; genus Aeromonas; species Aeromonas finlandensis. The sequence continues at coordinate 2,786 of NZ_JRGK01000296.1, read as the reverse complement.
TCGTGTCGACTATGTGATGGCCGACTCCGCCGCCATCACCGACGGTCTGCTGAAGAAGGAAGGGGGCGATGCCTACGAGTTCGTCGGCCCGAAACTGACCGATCCCAAGTGGTTTGGCGAGGGTGCCGGTATTGCGGTGCGCAAGGCTGACAAGGATCTGAAAGAGAAATTCAACGCCGCCATTCTGGCGCTGCGTGCCAACGGCAAGTACAAGGCGATCAACGACAAGTACTTCGAGTTCGACGTTTACGGCGAGTAAAAGCAGGAGCCGTGTACGGTGAGTCATTCGCAACATCGATAGCGAATAACAGGCCGTTCGGCTCACCTCGTCAGTCGTCATCGGGCCCGTTCTCTCCGTGTGGAGCGATGGGCCCTATTAATTGCAATGGAGCTGCATCTGGCTGTGTTGAAAGATGTGGGTTCTCTTGTTGTTCAGAGGCATCAGCCCACTCGATAAGTTGCAATGGAGCTGCATATGTTTGATTTGAAAGGATACGAAGCCTCGCTGCTGGAGGGCGCCTGGGTCACCCTGGAAGTGGCGCTGGCCTCCCTGCTGCTGGCGTTGCTGCTGGGGATGCTGGGGGCGCTGGCCAAACTCTCTCCCTACAAGTGGGCCCGGGCCATCGCCACCGGCTACACCACCATTATTCGCGGCATCCCCGATCTGGTGCTGATGATGCTGCTCTTCTTTGGCGGCCAGGTGCTGATCAACGGCATCTGCAGTTGGGTCAACGAGGCTTACAATAACTTTTTACTTGAAAGCAATCCCAATCAGGAGTGGGTCTCCCTGCTCCCCGACTATATCGATATCAGCCCCTTTGTGGCCGGGGTGGCGACCATCGGCTTTATCTTCGGCGCCTACATGACCGAGACCTTTCGCGGCGCCATTCTGGCAGTGGACAAAGGCGAGCTGGAGGCCGCACGCGCCTTTGGCATGCGCTCAACCCAGGTGTTTGTCCGGATCCTCTTCCCCCAGATGATGCGCCACGCCCTGCCGGGGTTTGGCAACAACTGGCTGGTGCTGCTGAAAACCACCGCGCTGGTCTCCATCATCGGCCTTGATGACATGGTGCGCAAAGCCTCCTTGGCGGCCGGATCGACCCAGCAGCCCTTTACCTTCTACATGGCGGTGGCGCTGATCTTCCTGATCTTCACCGCAGTCTCCACCGCGGCGCTCAAGTGGGCCGAGCGTCACTATGCGATAAAGACGAGGTAAGCCATGGATTTCTCGATCATTCTCAAAGAGTGGCCCACCTACTGGGAGGGGCTCTATACCACCGTCTGGCTGGTGGCGGTCTCGCTGATCCTCGGTCTGATGCTGGCGGTGCCGATGGGCATCCTGCGCAACAGCCGCAACTGGCTGATCAAGGGGCCGATCTGGGCCTATATCTACTTCTTTCGCGGCACCCCGCTGCTGGTGCAGCTCTTTATCATCTACTACGGCGCCGCCCAGTGGGAGTGGCTGAAGAACAGTGCCGCCTGGTCGCTCTTCTCCGAGGCCTGGTTCTGTGCCCTGCTGGCCTTCACCCTCAATACTGCCGCCTATACCGCCGAGATCGTGCGCGGGGCGGTACACAATATGCCGCGTGGCCAGATTGAGGCGGCCAACGCCTTTGGCATGACCCGCTGGCAGACCCTGACCCGGATCATTTTGCCCAACTCGTTTCGTCGGGCACTGCCGGCTTACAGCAACGAGGTCATCTTCATGCTGCAGGGCTCGGCGGTGGCGGGCATCATCACCATCGTCGATCTGACCGGCGCGGCGCGGATCATCAACTCTCGCTACTACAGTCCGTTCGAGGCGTTTTTGACCGCAGGGCTGCTCTATATGCTGCTCACCTTTGTCATCGTCTGGCTGTTCAAGAAGTGGGAAGCGCGCTGGCACGCTCACCTGCGTCCGCGCAATGTGTAAGGGGTGAGCTGCCAAGATGAGCGAAAATGGCTCCGCCTGTTGCAGGCGGAGCCATTTTTCATCTTCTTCGGCTGCCCACCTAGTTTGCCAAATGGCGGCCGAGCAGGGAGAATGCAGCACTCCCGAGCACAGCCAGCCGTTGGCTGCGTGCCTTATCCCCCAGTTCCCGAGGTTTTATGTACCGGATATTGTTTGAGCATCCCGCTTTCCTGGTTATCGACAAGCAGCCCGGCATCGGCATGCACGACGAGAAGGGGGATGGGGAGACGGTCAATCCGGGGCTGGTCAATCGCGTGAAGGCCGATACAGGGCTCACTCTCTATCCGGTGCACCGGCTCGACAAGATGACCTCCGGGTTGGTGCTGCTGGCCCGCACCACAGAGGCGAATCGCGAGCTGAGCATGGCTTTTGCGGCCCGCGAGGTGAGCAAACAGTATCTGGCGCTCTCCGATCGCAAACCCAAGAAGAAGCAGGGCTGGGTGAAAGGGGATATGCAAAAGGGGCGCGGCGGCAGCTGGATGCTGGCGCGAACTATGGATAATCCTGCTATCAGCTGGTTTGATTCGGTGTCGGTGCGTGAGGGGCTGCGGCTCTATCGCATCAAGCCGCAGACCGGCAAGACCCACCAGATCCGGGTTGCACTGAAAAGTATCGGCGCCCCCATTCTCGGGGATGAACGCTATGGCGGCACGCCAGCCGATCGCGGCTATCTGCACGCCTGGCGGCTCAGCTTCACCCTGGCAGGGGCGCCGTTCGATTTTGTCTGCCCGCCCACGCAGGGGACCGAGTTTGTCATCCCCGAGCTGACCGCTGCGATTGACGCTCTTGCGCCTTGAGGCTCCGATGATAAGCCGCTTGCCAGCTGAAGCAGTGG
>NZ_JRGK01000295.1 GCF_000764645.1 Aeromonas finlandensis | reverse complement strand
GAATGGTAACTCTCCATGCATGCATGGGAAAAGAAAAGAGATATTACGATGCAAGAGAAAGACCATAACATTAATTAGCCCTATCGGCTGAATCTGCTGGGAGGCTATATGACTTATAAACTTACTGAACTACCCTCGCTATATGACTTGCTCGCCCGCATCGAGAAATTAGAGAAGGAGCTGGCAAATGCATCAAACAATTAAAGTTCCCAGACACATGGCAATCTGGAACAGCATCTGGATGAAAACAAATCCAGTTACTAGCAATGCTGATACCTTTCATGGATTCACAGTATGTGATGAATGGAGGGAAGCTAATGGATTTAAAGCTTGGTATGATTTAAATAACGTAGATGATTATGAGCTGGCTTGTGACATTTACGATAAAGACAACAAGCACTATTCACCATCTACAGCTTTGTTTGTTCCACCGCAACTAGCCAACCTACTTAGGAATAGGGGCGCCGGATTCCCTGTTGGTGTTTGGAAACATGGGGATGATTACCATGCAACTTACTGGTTTGGGCAACTTCATTCCCTAGTTGACTGTGCGGATGAGCCAAGCGCATGGAAAGCCTATGGCCTGCACAAGCTTACACAATTTCGTGGGAAGATAGCTGATGAGCTATATGACCACATAGAGAGTCAAATTAAATTAGGTATTCGATAAGAATCCGCAACTTATAAGGAGCCCAATATGGCTATTAAAATCACATCCCCAGAAGCTGCTATTGCAGAGAAAACTGCCGCATCCAGCAAACCTGCAATTCCTGCCCGTATGACCAAGGATGTTTATCAAGAGATGATGACGCACCCTGCATATAAGGCCAATGCTAACTTTGCTGAAAAGATTGATGCCGTTCGCCGTAACTCCATCAGCATGGAACAGCGTGAATATCAAATTCAACTTCAGAACGCTGCTCTTGGTCAACATAACCTGCGAGGTGGCAAGTAATGGGCATCACAGGCGATAAAATTGGCAAGAGCGTACAGACCTTTTCTGTTTCTGGTGCAGCTACTGCCCTCGTTACCGAGGCGAACCTCAAGAGCGCAACTCACCCTATCAATATCAAGCACCTGTCTGGCAAGTACCCTGGCTGTTATGTGGCTGTGAAGTTGGCCTCCGGCAAGATTTCAATGGCGGTTTCTCAGGGTGAAGCACCTACCGATGCATGGTCAATTCTCGACCTAGTAGCTACAGATGCCGTCCCTGTCTGACAGAGTGCGCCAGTGGCTCTACAGGATCAAGGAGTGGCTGGCCCGTGCCTTCGCATGGTCGAGGTTTCCAATGCTCGCATACACCCTCTGGTGGGCTATCCAGCGCATTGCTGACAGAGGCGGTTAGCCGCCCAACGATGGGAGCCAAACGCTATTAAATACACACAATAGAACAAGCATCAGAAAGTCCGCCCGTGGCTGCTTCACCTCTGGCTGCTTGTTCACCCAATGACCCCGCAAGGTCTATCAACTTCAACCGCTTAAAAGTCGTTGTCCTTTCTGCCCTCACAGTTACCGAGCGTAACGGTGGTTGAGGCTGTAGAGGGATGCGGCTTTAAGGGCAACTACTTTTGAGGAAGTTACGTATGAATACCAAGATGAGTAAGCCGGAGATGCTGGCAGCGATTAACCAGCAGCATGGCACATTGCTTGAGCTGGGCCTTGATGGCAAAGATGCCGTTATCAGTCTCGTGAAGATTGCCGAGATTACTGGTCGTAGACATGATGATTTGTTAGTTCGTGTACGTTCATTCATTGAAGGTGCAGAGTTAGGTAACGGCCGAAAAAATTCGGGCGTTGATTTCCGTTATGAGCCTGCAACCTATTTGGATGCAAAGGGTGAAACAAGACCAACGTACAATCTTAACAGAGAAGCTTTCTATCAGTTTGTATTATCCATGACTGGTAAGCACGTTGCGACAATTCGTGATAATTACATCCTAGCCTTCAAGGCATTTGAGCAACTTGCTTTGCATGAGATGCACCATGAGGTTGCAGCTGTACGTTTGCAGCTTGAGCATAAGCAACGTTCTGAAAGCATTGATGAGCTGATTAAGAGGGTTAAGCCAATCGCTCAGATGATGATTAATCATCGGCAACTTCAGCGCTCTTATTCTCGGCAGAATGCTTACAGGTACTTTAACCAGCAACTCCCTGACTTTAAAAGCAAGTTCCCGAAGATAGCTGACTTTAATAAGGCACTACATAAAATCAACTGGATTTGCTGTGACACATCATCCGCTGCTAATGGTCAGCCATGGCAACGTGCGCAGGGTCGTGGTTTTGTTATTCCCTACGATGATGAGCGGAATGGCCACCAACTCTCCTATGCAAAGATTACTGCACTTGGGATGCTATACCTTCAGGAGAGAATGGAGCAACTTTATGAACAGTCAGTTGCCTAATTAAATCATCAACTCATCTAGGAGATTCATAATGTTTAATAGTAAATACGTTGCACTTGTTAGCTATCTTATTGATGGCGATGAAGATGACTTAGATTATGACTACTACGAAGCAGACAGTTGTGAAATCAGAATTGATGGCTCACTTCTTATTACCCTGCATGGTAAGCAAACCTGCTTGCTAGATTCTGGGTGCTGGCTTGATGTTTCTCTTGTCCCAGCATCTTCAATCGTTATCAGAGAGAAGCCAAAAGATAATTCATTTCTGCTAGATGAGCCTGCGGAGTTCTAATGGATAACGGCAAGCTCTTTAAGATAGAAGAAGATTTTCCAGATGACTTACCAGTATCCACAATTAAGATGGCAGAAATACCTAGCACAAGATGGGGAGTTAAAGGTAAACAGCTTTTACCAGAGACTAACCTAGGCCTTAGGAATATCTACATCATTGCAGCACAGCAATACATTGAATACTGTAAGTCTCAGACACAACCAAGTTAACCCTATTATTTCCTGCAACTCAGGCGCTCTATTTGCATCTGGGTTTTCTTATTTTATTTATTCAAGGAGACCGCACATGTCCTTTATTAATCTCGACCACACTACCCAGAATCAAGTAATCATCAGCACCCTGAACGCTAACCGAGCAGATATTAAAGCTGGTGTACTTGGCACAGATTCTCTGTCTATCGCTACTTCTCTTTCTCCTATTGAGCATCGTCATGATGGCGTTAACTACGAACGCAATAATGTGGTGGCCAAGATGGATTTTGAAATCCGATGCCTGCAAGTGACCGGCAAGTACAGCCATGATAGTGGGTTCCTCCCGAGCACCGAAGGCAAGACCCCTACCCAGTGGCTGCTAGAGCTGGTGGCCCTTCGCCGTAAGGTTGATGGATTTGCCAAGCCTGCTCGCACAATTGAGGAATGTGACCAGCCAGCAGATAAGCGATTCGTTGAGCAGTTTGCTGGATGGCGAGCACCGTTGCTTGTCTCCCTGCACCCCACCTGGGCATCTTCCATCTACAAGTGGCTGGCTGATGGCTCCGAGTCTGAGTATGCAAAGGTTCTGCGCTTCGATGCTGAGACACCAAAGCAGGCACTCGCTGACCTGAAGGAAGCGGCGGAAGCTAAGAACCATGTTACCGCTCATCGCTTGGTGACTACTGCCATGCACTCTGTGCGCCTGAGCCCTGCTGAGGTTGAGGCGAACTATGAAACCATCAAGGCAGCCAACATCACCCAGCCTGTCTACATGGAAGTTGAAAGCCAACTGTTCGGCATTGTAGGCACCCAGAATCTGCAAGTCTCCCTTTCCAAATATCTGGGCATCGACACCGAGAGCAAGCTAGGCCATCTGAAAGAAACTGTCTTTGCCCAGAACAAAGCAGATTTTGATGCGCTGATGCAGAAAGAGCTTGATGAGGAGCGTAAGGCAGCCGAGGCAGCAGCCCGCCAGTCAGAGATTGAACAGGCTATGTCACTGTCTGAGACGCTGGAGAAGGCCCGAGCTGCTGTAGCCGCTGGGACAGCAACCAAAGAGGAACTGGCCCTGTTCATGGCTAATTCCTGATTATGGTAACAATAACCCAAATCAAGGGGGCGCTTTCACTGGCGCCCCAGTTTGCTAGGGGTGGCTCTGGCTTGGTCTGGTTAACCGGCCCACGATGTGGACAGATGGCAGGGACAAAAACGAACCACGGTTACTATCAGGTTAAGTTCAAGGGTGAGCGCCTATATGCTCATCAACTGGTTGCCATGCTAGCTGACCTAAAGGATTGGAGATTACCAAGACGTGAGCCACTGAGATTTTGCATTGACCATCTAAACGGAATTAGGGATGACAACAGACTAAGCAATCTTAGGGTGGTTACATATCGTCAGAATGCAGCCAATCAACAGTGCTACCGAGAGGGCAAGCTAATAGGTGCATGGTTCGAGAAACGAACTGGTAAATGGCGGTCACAGATAAGGGTGAAGGGCAGCCGGATTTGTTTAGGGACTTTCCCAACAGAGGAAACTGCACACGGTGCTTATGTGAAGAAGTTAGGGGAACTTGGCATGACCTTAGCGAGCTGATAATCTTTGCAGGTCATCCACATAAGTTGGATCACCTAGCAGATATACATGCTAAGTAATTGATATACAAAGAAAGGTGGTGGCCCTACCAGCCACATCCCGGCACTCGAGTCCCCCGCCTTGGCTGCTACCTTCCGGTCCTGACCAGGTCGACGGGTTATCAATGCGAGAGGACCAATAGGACCACCGGCGAGGAGAATAGGCAAACTGGCCTCTCAATGCAATGGCTTTCTGCCTTTCAATAGTTCGTTTGCCTTATTTTTCAACAATCTGCCGAATGAATCAGCTAAACAACATAAACTTGGCCCCCACCAGCAGCATCAGCAGGGCAAATGCCTGCTTGAGGCGTGTTGGTGAGAGGCGATGTGCCAGCTTGGCGCCAATACGGGCAAACTGGGTACTGGTCAGCACAATGCCCAGCAGGGCGGGCAGATAGATGTAGCCAACACTCCACTCGGGCAGATCGGCATGATCCCAACCCGCATAGAGGTAGCTCAGGCTCCCCGCCAGTGCGATGGGCATGCTGCAGGCGGCAGAAGCGGCCACCGCATTGCGCATCGGCACCGAGTTCCAGCTCAGATAAGGGACGGTGAGTGACCCGCCTCCGATTCCGAACAGCGCCGACATCCAGCCAATCACGGTGCCAGCGATACCGGTACCCAAGGCACCGGGCAGGTGCCGCTCTGCCTTGGGCTTAAGGTTGAGCCCCATCTGCAGCGCCATGCTCCAGGCAAAGCAGCCGATAATGATGTTGAGAGTGCTGGCACTGAGCAGGTTGGCGGTCATGCCACCAAGCCAGGCACCAGCCAGCATGCCAGCGCCCAATCGGCGGATCATCACCCAGTCGACGGCGCCCGCCTCCTGGTGAGCCCGCAGGGAGCTAAAACCGGTGAAGATCATGGTAGGCAACGAGGTACCGAGGGCCAGATGGGTGATGATGTCAGGGTCTACTCCCTGGGCGCGAAACGTCATGACCAGCACCGGCACAATGATAAGACCGCCCCCGATCCCGAACAGCCCCGCCAGAATACCGGCAAAAGCCCCCAGCAGGAGGTATCCCATAAACAGCATAATAATTCCTGTCATAAACGAAAAATGGCCAAAACGGCCGGCTACAAAACAAGATCAGCATGAAAAAAGAGATGGCCCTTGGGCCATCTCTTTTAGTTCTTGTCAGTTCAAGGGAATGGTACCGTCCATCACCTTGTAGAAGGCCAGCACGGCGCAACCCAGCAGGGCGGCAGTCATCCCCTGCTCCAACCGGTTGAGACCGCGCAGACCGTGATGCTGACGCGCCTTCCAGTAGATGAAGATGCCCGGACTGTAGAGCAGCGCCACCAGCAGCAGATACTCGACCCCGGCCGCGTAGACCAGCCAGCAGCCATAGACGGTTGCCATCAGCGCCAGTAGCAGATCACGCTTGCGCTGATGAGGTTGACCCTCATAGGTCTCCCCTTTCAATGCCAGCTTCAGACCGTAAGCGCCAGAGAAGACGTAAGGCACCAGCGCTGCCGAGGTGGCGATGTTGACCAGCGCCAGATAGGTGCTGTTCTGGAAGTAGATGATGATCAGGAAGATCTGCACCAGACAAGTGGAACACCAGAGGGAGATCTGCGGCGAGCCGTTCTTGTTCTCCTTGGCAAACCAGCCCGGGAACACGCCGGTCTTGCCCGCAATGTACGGCACTTCAGCGGCCAGCACGGTCCAGCTCAACAGGGCGCCCATCACCGAGATAACCAGACCAATGTTGATGAGCCAGGCCCCCCATGGGCCAACGACCGCTTCAAGGATCATGGCGGTAGAGGGGTTCTTGAGCGCCGCCAGCTGCGGTTGACTCATGACACCCAGCGAGAACAGGGTCACCATCACATAGAGTGCCAGCGCACCGAGCAGTGCCAGCACGGTGGCACGGCCCACATCCTTGCGATGACGGGCACGTGCAGAGACCACCACAGCACCTTCAATGCCGATAAAGACCCACAGGGTCACCTTCATGGTGGACTTGACCTGATCCATCACGGAGCCCAGCTCCATGTTGTTCTGGCCCCAGATGTCCAGGGTGAAGGTATCCATGTTGAAGGCGAGCAGGATGGCGACGCAGAAAACAATGAGCGGCACCATCTTGGCGATGGTCGTGACGATATTCACCAGCGCCGCAACCTGAACACCCCGCAGCACCAGTGCATGCACCGACCAGATCAGGATGGATGCGAGGGTGATGGCGACCGGGGTATTACCGTCACCGAAGATGACGTTGTCCGGTGTATCGAAGAAGTAGCTCAGGGCGCTGAACACCACGATGGCGTAGGAGACGTTGGCCAGCAGCTGGCAGAGCCAGTAACCCCAGGCGGCATTGAAACCGATGAAATCGCCAAACCCGGCTTTGGCATAGCTGAAAATGCCGCCATCGAGATCGGGCCTGCGCATCGAAAGGTTCTGATACACCAGCGCGAGACAAATCATGCCAATACCGGTAATGGCCCAACCCAGAGCAACGGCCCCTGCGCTGGCATGTGCAGCAATATTTTGTGGCAGACTGAAGACCCCGGCACCGACCATGGAGCCGATCACCAGCGAAATGAGGGCGCCAAGCCCTAGTTTCTTGTCCATCTCAATCCTGTTTAATTAAGCGGCGGCAGAGCGTCCATATTCATGCTGCGCGCACTATGGGAGGGGCTAGAAATCCATACCCCTTGAAAAAGGCGGCAACTATATTGCATGACTATGCCCACCGCAATCCCTGGTACCGTCAATCATGCACCACCTTGAACCGCGCGCAATTTTACAGCACTGACCCCAGGGGCCTGTGAGCTGGGTCAAATTAAATAAGACCCATTGATATTTCTCATTTTTTCGCCGAGCCAGTCAGACCCTGATGATTCCCATGCATCGCCATTCACGCCGTGGGTAGACAAATTCTGTGCATAAAAAAGCCCCGGTGGAAACACCGGGGCCCATTGTGTAAATCTCTATAAACGCAAACCACCATCCAGTTCTATCATCCGGCCCGACAGATAATCGTTGGCAAAAATAAAGCTGACTGTATCGGCCAACTGCTGCGCCTCGCCAAGGGCGCCGACCGGAATGGCCTGCTGCATCCGGGCCATCGCCTCCGGCTTCATCGCCGCGGTCATGTCGGTAGCAAACACCCCGGGAGCGATCCCCATCACCCGAATACCATGACGGGCCAGCTCCCGCCCCCAGGTCACCACCAGTGAGGCGACCCCCGCCTTGCTGGCGGCATAGTTGCTCTGGCCGATATTACCGGCACGAGCGATGGAGGAGATATTGATGATAACGCCTCCCTCCCCGCCGGTGGCCATCAGTGCGGCCCCCTCGCGCCCGCACAGGAAGGTACCGGTGAGGTTGACGTCAATCACGCTCTGCCACTGGGCCAGCGTCATCTTCTCCACCAGCGCCCCCTCTTTCACCTTGATCAGCATGCCGTCGCGCAAAATTCCAGCGCAGTTGATGAGGCCATGCAACACACCAAAGCGCCTCTTGATGGCGGCAAAAACCGACTCAACTTCGGGTTCGCTCGCCACATTGCAGACAAACAGCTCGCACTGGCTATCTTGATCGCACTGATCATTCTGACTGCGCACCATGGCGGCGGTCACCGCCAGATCGGCGCGATTGATGTCGAGCAGCGCCAGCGTCGCACCTTGTGCGCCAAGAGCAAGGGCGATGGATCGCCCCAACCCTCGCCCGGCGCCGGTAATGGCGATAACCCGTTGTTTGATATCCATGAATGCTCCTTGTAGCAGGCAGATGGGAGATGCCTAGAAGAGAGGTGGCCCGTCAGGCGGGATCCTGTTTATCCAGATAGAGTTCGACGATGCTGGAGAAATCCCGACTCCCCTGCCCCTGGGCGGCATGCAGGTTGAACAAGTTACGCGCGAGCGCCCCCATGGGCACCGCGCTGTGGCCATGCTCGGCCAGCGCCATGGCCAGTCCCAAATCTTTCACCATCAAGCGGGTCATAAAGCCCCCCTGATAGTGGCGGGCGGCAGGCACATTCTCCATCACCCCGGGCCAGGGGTTGTAGCGCTCCAGACTCCAATTGTTGCCGGAGCTCTTGCCCATGATGGTGGAGAGCACCGCCGGATCCAGCCCCTCCTTCACTCCGAGGGCCAGCGCCTCGGCGGTGCCCGCCATATGGATCGCAAGCAGCATGTTGTTGCACATCTTGGCGATCTGCCCCGCCCCGAGCGCCCCGGCGTGAAACTGGTTCTGCCCCATGCTGGCGAGCAGGGGTTTTGCCGCCTCGAAATCCGCCGCGTCGCCGCCGACGATAAAGGTGAGCGTCCCGGCTGCCGCACCGGCGACACCGCCCGACACGGGGGCATCGATAAAGCGCAAGCCGCGCGCGCGGGCCGCCTCCCCGACCTGACGGGCAGAGTCGACATCGATGGTGGAGCAGTCGATCACCAGTGCGCCAACCGGCAGAGCAGCCAGCAGATCCTGCCCGCCCCGCTCACCATCGCTCTCGCCCAACCAGAGGGTGCGCACATGCTCCCCGGCAGGCAGCATGCTGATGACGACATCACAGCCAGTCACCGCTTCGCGGGCATCCCCCGCTGCGATGCAACCAACTGCGATAGCTCGCTCAATGTTTTCGACGACCAGATCAAACACCTGCACCGTATGCCCAGCTCTGGCCAGATTGGCCGCCATGGGGCCACCCATATTGCCGAGCCCGATAAATCCTATCCTTGTCATCCCGCTTGCTCCTTGCGTTGCTGATGGCGGCGTGCGCCGGTTCTATCCCTTATAGGCCAACGGATTACGCCCCTGCGGCCAGCGATAAAACTCATCCAGCCACTCCCCCTCCGGAGGCAACTGCTGCCAGCGGGGATCTTTATCCTTGTCGATCAGCAGTGCCCGTACCCCTTCCACAAAATCCCCCTTGAGCACGCAGTTGACCGAGAGGGTCAGCTCATCGGCAAATACCTCGGCAAGGGATTGACGGCGAGCCTGCCAATATTGGCGCCACAAAATGGCACGGCTGATGGGGCTGCCGGTGCGGCAGATCTGCTGTGCCTGCTGGAGCACTGCCTCCTGTTCATCGAAACCGGCGCTGAACAGCCGCGCCAATACCCCTTGCAGCGTGCGTCCCGCCAGCAGGGCATCGATCCTCTGTTGATGGGGCAACAGCACTGGCGCAGGCAAGCGGGCCGCCACCTCACCATGCAACCCCCTGAGCAGCAGATCGATCTGCTCACGGGGATCACCACCGGCTGCCCAGTCGAGCACGGCGAGACGTGACAGCAGCGCACTGCGCTCGCCACTGGCGATGGCGTGATCCGCCAGCCCCACCCCAAGGGCATCGGCCCCATTGAAGCGAGCGCCAGTCAGACCAAGCCAGAGCCCAAGCCGCCCCGGCATCCGGCTTAAAAACCAGCTTGCTCCAACGTCGGGGTAGAGGCCGATGGTCACCTCCGGCATGGCGAACAGGCTCTTCTCGGTCACCACCCGAAAATCGGCGCCAGCAAACAGGCCAATGCCGCCCCCCATGCAGATACCGTCCGCCACGCAGATCAGGGGCTTGCGGTAACCGTGGATATGGTGGTCGAGCCGATACTCCTGCTCGAAAAAGTCGCGGGCATAGCCAAACAGTTCCGCTTCGCTCGCCTCCTGCTTGCGGTAATAGAAGGAGCGGATATCGCCACCGGCACAGAACGCCTTCTCACCCGCCCCCTGCAGCAGCACACAGACGATGGCAGGGTCCTGCTCCCAACGGATCAGCGTCTGTTGCAGGATCTGGATCATCGGCAGGCTCAATGCGTTGAGAGACGCAGGGCTGTCGAGGGTCAACACCCCGATCTGATGGCCATCTTCGGTGGGATGGCTGCTAACCTTGACCGGTTCACTCATAAACGGCTCCGTATGGATTTATTCTGTTGGGCCATATTGCCAGCGTGGTGAGCGTTTCTCCAGAAAGGCGGCCACCCCTTCACGCTGGTTGGCATCGGTAAAGAGATCAAGAAACAGTGCCCGCTCAAGGGGCAAGGCGGCATCCCGCGGGCCGCTGCGGCCCTGATTGATAAGGGTCTTGCAGGCGCGCAGGGCGCTCGGACTCTGGCGCTCCACCAGCTGGGCCATCTGGTGCGCCGCCTCCCATGACTGACCGGTTTTAACTACCTCCTCCACCAGCCCGATCTCATAGGCCAGCGAGGCACTCACCTTCTCGCCACAGAGGATCATCCGCTTGGCCCAGCCAGGCCCCACCAGCTCGGTGAGACGCTGGGTGCCTCCTGCGCAAGGAAGCAAGCCCACCGATGCCTCCGGCAGTCCCAGCAGCGCCTGCTGCTCGGCGATGCGGATATCACAGGCCAGCGCCACCTCCAGCCCGCCGCCCATGGCATAACCGTTGATAGCCGCAATGGTGACACCGTGAAAACGGGCCAGCGCTTCGAATGCGCGACCAAAAGCGTCGGCCACATCGCGAGCCAGATCGACATTGCCATCGGCAAACATATTGAGGTCAGCACCGGCGCAGAAAAATTTGTCGCCCGCACCGCGGATCACCAGCGCCACCACATCGGGGCGGCTGTCGAGCTCCACCATCATCTGCAAAAAAGCCTGCAAGCTGGCAAGGGTCCAGGTGTTGGCTGGCGGATGGTCGAGAGTGATATAGGCAACGTGGCCATGATATTCGAGTCTGATCCTTGTCATAACATTGTCCTTGTCGATGAAGCTGCAGCCATGATGACAGGCTTGAATGACGCCAACCTGTGGCTGGCTCATAAAGCCGAAACCGGCATGGCATGGCGCAAATCGGGTGGCTGGCGACACACCCTAGGTGCGACCACCGGTTAGCCAAGCGACAAGCCGGGATCGGCCAGCAGGCGGCGAGCGATGATGAGTCGCATCACCTCGTTGGTGCCCTCCAGAATGCGGTGTACCCGGGTATCGCGCAGATAGCGCTCGAGCGGATACTCGCGGGTATAACCATAGCCGCCAAAGAGTTGCAGAGCCTCATCGCAAACTCGATAACCCACATCGGTGGCAAAACGCTTTGCCATGGCGCACCAGGCACTCTTGTCCGGCACCCCGCGATCCAGCTTGTCGGCAGCCTGACGCACCAGCAAACGGGCGGCCGCCAGCTCGGTGGCCATGTCGGCCAGGCGAAACTGCACGCTCTGGAATTCGCTGATCGGGCGACCAAATTGCTGGCGCTGCTGCACATAGGCCAGCGCATCATCCAGCGCCTGCTGGGCGGTGCCCACCGAACAGGTGGCGATATTGATGCGCCCCCCATCGAGGGCCTGCATGGCGAATTTGAACCCTTCCCCTTCCTCACCCAGTCGGTAGCTGGCGGGAATACGCACCCCGTTGAACGCCACTTCCCGGGTCGGCTGGCTGTTCCAGCCCAGCTTCTCTTCGGGCTTGCCATAGGCGATGCCCACGCTGTCGGCCGGCACCATAAAGGCGGAGATACCACTCGCCCCCTCACCACCAGTGCGCGCCATCACCACCAGCACATCGCTGCTGCCCGCCCCCGAGATAAAGACCTTGGTCCCCTCGATGAGGTAGCTGTCACCCTCGCGCACCGCCCGGGTCTTGAGGGCTGCGGCATCGGAGCCCGCTCCCGGCTCGGTGAGGCAATAGGAGCCCAGCAATTCGCCACTGGCCAGTTTGGGCACCCACTCCTTGGCCACCTCCACGGGCAACCAGCTGCCCAGCATCCAGCTCACCATGTTGTGAATGGTCAGATATGCCGTGGTCGAGGTACAGCCCATGGCGAGACGCTCGAAGATGAGGCTCGCATCGAGGCGCGGCAGCCCCAATCCGCCAAACTGCTCCGGGGTATAGAGACCACAAAAACCTAGCCCAGCCGCCTGCTTGATAGTCGGGATCGGAAACTCATGCTCCTTGTCCCAGCGCGCGGCATGGGGTTTGAGCGCCTCATCGGCAAAGGCGGCGGCCGCCTCCACATACGCCTGTTGATCATCGGTCAGGGTAAAATCCATCTTGTTGTTCGCTCCCTTGTTGCTCCGCGCTTATTTTCCTGAGTTAGTGCTTTATGACGCGGCGCCCACACACTGCGTCAGTCGGATCTGCCACTATGGCGCTGTTGTCGTGGTAGCTGATGACGATCTCACTACCACCTCTCTATCGACACACAACAGATTAACAATTGATTTACGTTTACGCTAACGTAAACTTGTGGCAGAAGTGAAGTACAAAAATGGACCGACCACTGCCAGCCATAACGCAGAGTCAGCCGGTCGAACCAACCTTCCTACCCGACTGTCATATCCGCAAGGAGAGCATGGATGCAGATGGATGAGACCCTGAATGCCCTGACCGAACAGGTTGCGGCTTTCTGCCAGAAAGTGATCGCCCCGCGCGCCAGCGAGATCGATCAGAGCAATACCTTTCCCCGTGATCTCTGGCCCCGGATGGGTGAGCTGGGGCTGCACGGCATCACGGTGACCGAGGAGTATGACGGGGTGAACCTCGGCTATCTGGCCCATGTGCTGGTGATGGAGCAGGTGAGCCGCGCCAGCGCTTCGGTCGGCCTCTCCTACGGCGCCCACTCCAACCTCTGCATCAACCAGATCCACCGCCACGGCACGCCGGAGCAGAAAGCGTGCTACCTCCCCCCGCTGGTGAGCGGCGAGCATGTGGGGGCGCTGGCCATGAGTGAGCCCGGGGCGGGTTCCGACGTGGTGAGCATGCGCCTGACCGCCGTGCGCGAGGGGGATCACTTCGTGCTCAACGGCAACAAGATGTGGATCACCAACGGCCCGGATGCCGACACCTTCGTCATCTATGCCAAGACAGATACCAGTGCTGGCCCCAAAGGGATTTCCGCCTTTATCGTCGAGGCGGGGACTCCCGGTTTTTCTACCGCCCAGAAGCTCGACAAGCTGGGGATGCGCGGCTCCAGCACCTGCGAGCTGGTGTTTGATAACTGCCACGTGCCGCAACAGAACCTGCTGGGCCCCCTGCACGGCGGGGTCAAGGTGCTGATGAGCGGGCTCGACTACGAGCGGGTGGTACTGGCGGCGGGCCCCCTTGGCATCATGCAGGCCTGCATGGACGTGGTGCTCCCCTATGTGCGTGAGCGCAAGCAGTTCGGCCAAGCCATCGGCGAGTTCCAGTTGGTGCAGGGCAAGCTCGCTGACATGTATACCCGCCTCGCCAGCAGCCGGGCGCTGGTCTACTCGGTGGCGAGCGCCTGCGATCAGGGTCGCACCAGCCGTAAAGATTGCGCCGCCGCCATCCTGTTTGCCGCCGAAAACGCCACCCAGATGGCGCTCGACGCTATCCAGCTGCTCGGCGGCAACGGCTACATCAACGAATATCCCACCGGTCGCCTGCTGCGGGACGCCAAGCTCTACGAGATAGGCGCCGGCACATCGGAAATTCGCCGCTGGCTGATCGGCCGCGAGCTGATGGGGGATAACGCATGAGTCGTATCCACTCCCGTCTCGACACGGCGAGCCCGGAATATGCGGCCAATCGGACCGCCATGCAGGCATTGGTCGACGATCTTAATGCCCGCATCGCCAAGATCGCGCAAGGGGGCGGCGCGGCCAACAACGCCCGCCATCAGGCCCGCGGCAAGCTGCTGCCCCGCGAGCGCATCAACCAGTTGCTGGACCCGGGCTCCCCGTTTCTCGAACTGTCGGCGCTGGCTGGCTGGCAGGTCTATGACGAGCCGGTGCCCGCCGCTGGTATCATCACCGGCATTGGCCGGGTCTCCGGGCGCCTTTGCATGCTGGTGGTGAACGATGCCACCGTGAAGGGCGGCACCTACTACCCGCTCACGGTGAAAAAGCACCTGCGCGCCCAGGCCATCGCCGAGCGGCTGCGCCTCCCCTGCCTCTATCTGGTGGATTCCGGCGGCGCCTTTTTGCCGATGCAGGATGAGGTGTTCCCCGACCGGGACCACTTTGGCCGCATCTTCTATAACCAGGCCCGCATGTCGGCCCAGAACATCCCCCAGCTTGCGGTGGTGATGGGGCTCTGCACCGCTGGCGGTGCCTACGTCCCCGCCATGGCGGATGAATCCATCATGGTCAGGGAGCAAGCCACCATCTTTCTGGCGGGCCCGCCGCTGGTCAAAGCTGCCACCGGTGAGGAGATCAGCGCAGAAGCCCTGGGCGGCGCCGAGGTGCACTGCGCCCACTCAGGCGTTGCTGATCACATGGCCCGTGACGATGCCCATGCGCTGGCCATCGCCCGTACCCTGCTCACCCATCTGGGGAGTGACCATGATCCGATCTCGGGTTTGCCATCGGGCAACCCAACCTACGATGAACCCGGCTACCCCACTCCCTGTTACCCGATAGAGGAGCTCTACGGTCTGGTGGGCACCAGCCTCAAACGCCCTTACGACGCCCGCGAACTGATCGCCCGACTGGTGGATAGCTCTGACTTTGACGAGTTCAAGGCGCTGTTCGGCACCACACTGGTGACCGGCTTTGCCCGCATTTGCGGCATGGAGGTGGGGATCCTCGCCAACAACGGCGTGCTGCACAGCGACAGTGCCCAGAAGGGGGCTCACTTTATCCAGCTCTGTAACCGGCGTGCCATCCCGCTGCTCTTTTTGCAGAACATCACCGGTTTTATGGTGGGGAGCAGCGCAGAAAAGGAGGGGATCGCCAAGCACGGCGCCAAGCTGGTGACCGCGGTGGCCTGCAGCCGGGTCCCCAAGATCACCCTGGTCGTCGGCGGCAGCTTTGGTGCCGGCAACTACGGCATGTGCGGCCGTGCCTACGACCCCGATTTTCTCTTTAGCTGGCCCAACAGCCGCATCTCTGTCATGGGGGGCGAGCAAGCTGCCGGAGTGCTGGTACAGGTGCGTCGGGACAAGCTGGCCGCCGAGGGCAAGAGCCTGAGCGAGCAGGAGGCAGCCGTCATCCGCGCCCCGGTGATCGAGCAGTATGAGCGCCAGGGTCACCCCTACTACGCCAGCGCCCGCCTCTGGGATGATGGCGTCATCGACCCGGCCCAGAGCCGCACCGTGCTGGCGCTGGCACTGGCCGCCTGTCAGGGTGCCCGCATTGAACCCGAGCAGTACGGCATCTTCCGGATGTAAGGAGCAAGCATATGTCCGATCCACTCACTTCCCCTGCACTCAGCTCGTCAGCCCAGAACCCGTTTCGGCTGGAGCGGCACGGCCCGCTGGCCGAGCTGGTGCTGTCCCGCCCGGCCCGCCACAACGCCTTTGATGCCGACCTGATGCTGGGGCTGCTCGACTGCCTCGATGATCTGGCCCATCTCCATGGTCACTCACTTGCCGAACGCCCTCACGCCCTGCTGCTGCGGGCCGAGGGTAAACACTTTTGCGCGGGCGCCGACCTCAACTGGATGCGCAATCTGGCCCACGCCGATTTCGAGCATAATCGCGAAGACGCCCGGGTACTGGCGCGGCTGATGCAGACCCTCGACGAGCTCCCCTTCCCCACGGTGGCGCTGGTGCAAGGGGCCGCCTATGGCGGGGCGCTGGGGCTGATCTGCGCCTGCGATCTGGTGCTGGCCAGCGACGATGCACGCTTCTGCCTCTCCGAGGTGAGCCTTGGTCTGGTGCCTGCGGTGATCAGCCCCTACGTGGTGCGCACCATGGGAATGCGTCAGGCGCGCCGCTACATGCTCAGTGCCGAGCCGTTCGATGCCATCACCGCCTGTCGGCTCAATGTGGCGCATCAACTCTGCAAACCGGATCAACTGCTGGCGGAGGGGCGGGCGCAGGCTCTGCGTATGTGCCGCAACGGGCCGGAAGCGATGAAAGAGACCAAACGACTGCTGGCGACCATAGAGGCCCACCCTTCCCGCCTCTACGAAGAGAAAACCGTCGAGACCATCGCCCGGGTACGGGTGGGGCTCGAAGCCCAGGAGGGGATGCAGGCCTTCTTCGACAAACGTCCTCCCGCCTGGCGTCCCCGTTTCAAGGATGAGACATGACCCATCACACTTCGATTAAACGTCTGCTGATCGCCAACCGCGGCGAAATCGCCGTACGCATCATCAAGACAGCGAAACGCCTCGGCATTCACACTATCGCCCTCTACTCCGATGCCGACGCCCACGCCATGCACACCCGTCTGGCCGATGAGGCCTGGCATCTGGGGCCCGCACCGGCCAGAGAGAGCTACCTCGACACCGGCAAGGTGCTGAAGATTGCCAAAGAGGCACGCGCCGATGCCATCCATCCCGGTTACGGTTTTCTGTCAGAAAACAGCGACTTTGCCACCGCCTGCGAGCAGCGCGGCCTGCGCTTTGTCGGCCCAAGCGGCGCCGCCATTCTCGCCATGGGCGACAAATCGGGGGCCAAGGCGCTGATGCAGGCAGCCGGTGTACCTGTGCTGCCCGGCTATCACGGCACGGATCAACGGCCGGACTTTTTGCGCGATCAGGCGAGCCAGATTGGCTTTCCGCTGCTTATCAAGGCCGCCAGTGGCGGTGGTGGCAAGGGGATGCGGCGAGTCGATCAGCTGGCTGACTTTGATGAGTCGCTGGCTGCAGTCAAACGGGAGGCCAAGGCCGCCTTTGGTGACGATCTGGTGCTGCTGGAGCGCTATCTGCCCCAGGCTCGCCACGTGGAAGTGCAGGTCTTTGCCGATAGCCTCGGCAACGCCATCTATCTGGGGGACAGGGACTGCTCCTTGCAGCGGCGCCATCAGAAGGTGATCGAAGAGGCTCCCGCCCCCAATATCCCTCCGGCTCTGCGGCGCGCCATGGGGGATGCGGCCGTGGCCGCTGCCAAAGCCATCCACTATCAGGGGGCGGGCACCATCGAATTTCTGCTCTGCAAGGATGAGTTCTTCTTTATGGAGATGAACACCCGGCTGCAGGTGGAGCATCCGGTCACCGAAGCGGTAACCGGGCAGGATCTGGTGGCCTGGCAGCTGGCCGTGGCCGAAGGCAAGCCACTGCCACTGACTCAGGATGAAGTGGTGCTGCGTGGCCATGCGGTGGAGGCGCGCCTCTACGCCGAGGATGTGGCGGCCGGTTTTCTGCCTTCCAGCGGCCCTATCCACTGGCTGCACTGGCCGGATGGCGTGCGCATTGACACCGGCGTTACCGCTGGGGATGAGGTCAGCCCCTATTACGATCCCATGATTGCCAAGCTGATCGCCCACGGACAGAGCCGTGCCGAGGCGTTCGCCCAACTGGCCGATGCACTGGCGGCGCTGGATCTTGGCCCGCTGGTGCACAACGGCCCGCTGCTGCTGCGCCTGTGTGAAGAGCCTGACGTCTTGGCCATGGGCCACCATACCCAGTGGCCCATCCCCACCACAGCGCAGCCCATTCCTGAACTCGCCTGGCCGCTGGCCACCCTCTGGCTGGCGAGCCGTCCTGCGGGCTCCTCCCCTTGGCAGCAGGCCTGCGGATTTCGACTGGGACCGGATCGCAGCTGGACGGCGGCGGTGCGCATCGGCGATGAGTGCCGGGTATTGACCCTTCACGATCATGACGGCCAGTTTGAATGGCAAGGAGAGACCCGTTGCTACCAGAGAGGCGGCGACCATATCCGGCTACAACAGGATGGCTGCTGGCAGCTGATCCCCATTCAGACGGTCGAAGGCTCGGAGGCAACCTTCATCATGACCCTGGTTGGCCAGCGCATCCGTTTCACAACCGATGATCAGCAGCACAGTCACCATCATGATCAGGCAAACGAGAAGGCACAGGGCGCCATTGCCCCCATGCACGGCATAGTGGTAGCCGTGCTGGTCGAGCAGGGACAAGCGGTCAACAAGGGGCAACCCCTGCTGGTGCTGGAGGCAATGAAGATGGAGCATCAGCTGCGTGCAGAGCGGGACGGGGTAATTGAAGCCCTGCAGTGCAAACAGGGCGAGCAGGTAAGTCAGGGGGCCGTGCTGGTGCGCTTTGCCGATACCGATACCGATACCGATACCGATACCGCCCCGGAGCATAACGCCATCAACCAACAAGCGAGTAGATCATGAACAGAGGAGCAGCCATGCCGGATGACAAGGTCAGTCTGGTGGAGATGGGGCCGCGAGATGGCCTGCAAAATGAAGCCAGCCCGCTGGCACTGATCCAGCGGCTAGAGCTGATCCAGCGACTGGCCGACAGCGGCCTGCAGCGCATCGAGGTGGGGGCCTTTGTCTCTGCCAAAAAGGTGCCGCAGATGGCGGACTCCGCAGCGCTGTTCGAGGCACTGCCGCGCAAGGGCTCAACCCGTTACGGCGCACTGGTGCCCAATTTGCAAGGCTTGCAGGCTGCCATTGCCGCCCGCGCCGACGAGATTGGCCTCTTCACCGCCTGCTCCGACGGTTTTACCCGTGCCAATATCGGCATCAGCGTGGAGGAGTCGTTGGTTCGTTTCGCCCCGCTGGTGCAGGAGGCGCGTCGCCTCGGCATCAAGGTGCGCGGCTATCTCTCCACCGTCATCGCCTGCCCGTTCGATGGCCCGACCCGCCCGAAACGGGTCGCCGCCATGGCCGAACAGTTACTGGATCTCGGCTGCCACGAAATTTCGCTAGGGGACACCATCGGCGTTGGCACCCCGGGCACGGTGGCGCCCATGCTGGATGCGGTGCTGCACGAGATCCCCGCGGGGCGACTCGCGGTCCATTTTCACGACACCTACGGCCAGGGGCTGGCCAATCTGCTGCCCGCGCTGGAGCGCGGTATTCGCACCATCGACTGCTCGGTGGCGGGGCTTGGTGGCTGCCCCTATGCGCCGGGCGCCTCCGGCAATGTGGCATCAGAAGAGGTGGTCTACCTGCTGCACGGCCTTGGCATGACGACCGGGGTGGATCTCGACAAACTGGCGGCCACCGGCCAGTGGGTGAGCGAGCAGCTCGGCCGCCCCAACGGCTCGCGGGTCGGCCGGGCCCTGCACGCCAATGCCGAGCGGCTGCGTGCCCGCCTCTGCCAGCCACTCTCCCAGCAACAGGAGTCATGACCATGTCCCGTTCCCTGCCCGGCAAGGAGATCACTTACAGCATCTCGGAGCTGGCCCACGAGTTCGATGTCACGCCGCGCACTATCCGCTACTACGAGGACGAGGGGCTGCTCACCCCACAGCGAGAGGGACAAACCCGCATCTATAGCCACCGGGACAAGATCCGGCTCAAGTTGACCCTGCGCGGCAAACGGCTGGGGTTTAGCCTGGCCGAGATCCGCGAGCTGTTCGATATGTACGACACCGACAAATCGAGCAAAAACCAGCTCAACTCCATGATCCAGCTCATCGACGCCAAGCGCGCCGCCCTGCGTCAACAACTGGAAGATATCCAGATGGTGATGGCCGAGCTGGAGGCGGCCGAACAGCGCTGTGTTAATTCCCTCAACAGCTTGAAAAGCGACCCAGATTAACCGAATCTGGGATCACGCAATTGTCTTGGGGATCCCATGAAATATTGGTGTTGGTTGTGGCTGTTGTTCAGTCTGTCCGGTTGGAGCCATCCCCTGATCAAGGTCGGCGGTTACCCTTATGCTCCTTTCGTAGTCAAGTTATCCGATGAGCACTATGAGGGGATGACGCTGGACCTTATCGCCAAGCTCAATGAGATCCAGCAGGAAGTCAGATTTGTCTTTGTTCCCACCTCTGCCAGCAACCGGTATAAAGCCCTCGCCTTCGGCCGCTTTTCCATGATGCTGTTTGAAGATGCCAAATGGGGTTGGCAAAACGAGCAATTCAAAATGACAGCCCCCTTTCTCGATGGTGGCGAGGTCTATGTCGCGCTTAAACAACCCGACAGAGACCAGCATTTTTTCGATGATCCCGCCAAACATCACCTCATCGGAGTAACGGGTTATCACTATGGTGTCGGTCAGTTCAATGCTGACCCTGCTTATTTGCAACGTACGCTGAGCATCATTCTGGTCAAGGACAACATCAGCGCGCTGCAAGCACTGCTCAAGGGGCGTGGCGAAATCGCCATTCTCAATGTGTCATACCTCAATCAATATCTGCTGACTCACCCCGAAGTAGCGGAGCGTCTGCTCATCTCGCAGAAGTGGGATCAACATTACCAGCATCGTGCCATCCTCGCGCCAGATGCCCAGATAACGCCAACACAATTGGAACAATGGCTGGCAGCACTTCAGGAAAAAGGTGAACTAGGTCGCCTTTGGACAAAGTACGGCGTACAGCCGCACGTAACTCCATGATTAATAACCGGCCTTTCGGTACCATGAGGGTACCGAATGGGAGTGCATCAAATGAACACCACTAAGTCCGCGTCCTCCAAAATCCGCTTGTTGCGCTACCTGGCTTACGCTTTCCTGTTAATGCTGATCTTCACAACCCTGTTGCTGTGGCAAACACCCCGCTTGATCCAGCGCTATCTGCCCGGCTGGCTGGCCGAGCACTACGGCCTGCAGCTGAACCTGGGGGAGATTGATGTGGGGCTGCGCAATCCTTCTCTCACCCTCGGCGCTACTGCACTGCTCGATGCCAAACAGCAACCTATCATCCGTTTTGAGCAGCTCTTTATCACCCCCAACCTGCAAGCCAGTTGGCAACAGAAAGGCGTTGTTCTCTCCACCGTCACGCTGACCAAACCTGTGATAGCGCTACAACGGCTGACGGACAAAAAAGGGGACGTTCGACTCAACCTGACCGATGCGCTGGCCACCGTGCTCGCGCCAGCGCCATCCCCCGAGCCCGAGACGGCCAGCGAACCATTGCTGGTCGACATTGCCAGCATCTCAATCACTGAGGGTCATGTGCGCTATCAGGATCAGCGCAAAGAGAGTGAACCCGGCTGGCTACCGCCCCTCAATCTGGAAAAAGTGACCCTTAAGCTTGATAACCTGCGCACAGAGGCAAACCACCCGACGGCCTATCAGCTCACTGCCGCCATTAACGGCAAAAGCAGCCTCACCGCTCACGGCAAGCTCGATGTGATGAGTGGCATGGGTCAAGGCAAGGTGAGTCTCAAGCAGGTCGAGCTTACATCCTTCGCCCCGCTCTGGGCTCCTTACCTCAAGCTGGATCTGGCCAAGGGACAAGCCGGAGCCGAAGTGGAGTATCTGCTAAAAAATGGCAAGAAAGGGATAGAGTGGCAGCTATCAAAAGGCAAGCTCGCGCTCGATAACTGGCAACTGAAACAGGCCAAGGGGAATGAGTTTGCCCGTTTCAACCAGCTTTCCCTCGCCGATCTTGCCGTCGATGGCAACAAGCAATCCCTGCACATTGGCAAGATCACCCTGCAGCAGCCACATCTGAAGGCCACCCTTAACGAACGGCAAGAGCTGGATCTGGCCGATCTGCTGATCGAGCAGCCACCCGTCAAGCCGGTCAAGGGTGCAAAAGTGGCCAAGCCCGCCAACGACAAACCCTGGCTGTGGCAGATCAACCAGATTGCCATCGACAAGGGGGATCTCACACTGACCGAATCAAGCAGCGGCAAACCGTTGGTGCGCCAGCTCTCCGGCCTCAAGGTGGCAATTGGCCCGCTGGGCAGCAAGGGTGATCAGCAGAGCAAGCTGACCCTCTCCACCAGCTTGAACCAACAAAGTCCGATCTCGTTTGATGGCAAGCTGACCCTGACCCCTTTCACGCTGAATGGCGACATCAACCAGCAAGCCCTGCCCCTTGCACTGGCACAGCCCTATCTGGCCGATCTGGTGCGCATCAAGGTACAAAACGGGCTGCTGAGCAGCAAGACCAGACTTGATCTCGGCACCACCGCCCAGGGGGAGCTGGGCAAGCTGACCCTGCAAGGGGGACTCGATGTCAACGATCTCAAGGTGGTCGATAGGGCAGATAACCAGCGGCTACTGGAATTCAACACCCTGGCCCTCTCCGGTCTGGATTTCGACGGCATCAGCCAGCAGATGCGGATCAAGGACATAGCCCTGAACAAGCCCTTCGCCCGCATCGAGATCAACGAGGATGGCACCACCAACCTGCAACAGCTGCTGTTGCCGCAACCGGCTACGACCAAGAACACCCAGGCGGCGGCAGGTAGCAAGGGCCCCGGCTTTCGCTTCACCATCGACCAGCTGCGCACCGAGCAG
>NZ_JRGK01000294.1 GCF_000764645.1 Aeromonas finlandensis | reverse complement strand
TCGATGTGGCGCATTATAGAGACCCAGCTCACATTGGCAAGGCTTTATCGCAATTAAATTGCAAAAAAGTGCGATTTATTAGTTATTCATATCAACACACAGCCTTTATACAGACTTATCCACAGACGTGTGCGAAATGAGGGGGTTTTGCCCCGATAAGCACCGTCACGTATGACGCGCAGCGCCAACGGCGGCTGCTATATAAAGAGGCGTATATAGCAGTGCTTAGCCTAATCCCGCCTCTTTGACCCAGCACGCCATCAGTTCGCTGGCGGGAAGATCCCGGCAGCCAGAGACATTCTGCCCAGCCCAGAGCGGAGAGAAGCCACTGTCCCCCGCCTTTTCGGCGGCGGCGCGCAGCGGTGCCAGTGCACCACTGGCATAGGGGAAGTGAGGGGCAAGATCCGAGATCGGGCCCAGCTCACGCATCAGACGGTTGACGATACCCCGCGCCGGACGGCCACTGAACAGATTGGTCAGTGCCGTCTGCTGGCTTTGAAGCGAGTGGATAGCGGCGCGATGCAGTGGCGAGGTGGTCGCTTCATGGCAGCAGAGAAAAGCAGTGCCCATCTGCACGGCACTGGCCCCCAGCACCAGTGCGTTGGCGATCCCCTTGCCATCGACGATACCGCCCGCGGCAATCACCGGCAGATCAGTCGCCGCGAGGATCTGCGCCAGCAAGGTCAAGGTGCTCTGCTGCAAGGCGAGATCATCAGAGAGAAAATGTCCGCGATGACCGCCCGCCTCCAACCTCTGGGCGATGATGACATCGGCGCCGTGGTGAGCGAGCCATACGGCCTCCGCCACCGTGGTGGCACTGGCAAATACCTTGGCCTCCGCAGCCTTCACTTGGACAAGCAGCTCGGGAGCGGGCAGGCCGAAGTGAAAGCTGACCACCGCCGGTCTGAATTCGGCCACCATGGCAGCATGCTCCTCATTGAAAGGAGCACGGCTTGGCGCCGTCGTAACGGCTGGGGGCTGTACGCCAAACTCGGCATAGTAGGGGGCAAGGCGCTGCTGCCAGCTGGCCAGCGTAACGGGATCCGGCTCCCGCTGCTGATGGCAGAAAAAGTTGATGTTAAATGGCCCAAGGCCGCTTTGGGCAAGACGCACCAGTTCGCATCGTAGCTCTGCTGGTGTGAGCATGGCGGCAGGCAAGGAGCCCAAACCGCCCGCCCCGGTCACGGCCAGCGCCAGCTCGCTGCCCTGCACACCGGCCATGGGCGCCTGAATAATGGGATAACGCATTCCCAGCTCGGCAAACAAGCTCATCCGTTCACCCCGAGCAGCAGTGACCGCTCTGTCGGGCCAAATCTATTGTTGCCATCCATCTGTCAGACTCCTTTCCGATAGCTGTGGTTAAACATCAGGCCCGCAAGGGGCCCGATGAAGAGAGTGGAGGCTTAACGCACGCTGCGCAGCAGGAAATCCGGCTGACCACAGGAGCGGCGCTCGCGCTTTTGCATCTCGGCGGAGCAGGTGACCGCATCCGTCCCCGCTTTATTGACGCAGATGTAGATCTCCCGCAGGAAGCGGCCACCATCGGCGCAAGCCACCGTGATGTTGTCGGGGGCCAGCCACTCGTTGGCGCTCGCCAGATCGGCCTTGAGCTGGAAGCTGCTTTTGCGCAGCGGCTCTTCCGGCGATTGATAAGCCGCCGGGATCTTCACTTTTTGGCGCAAATCGCTCGCCAGCTGATGGAACTGGGGCTGACTCAGGCCGGAGCAGGTACCGTGCTTCTCCCACTCATGGCGATAGAGAAAGCGGCTGGGGTAGAGATCGGCAAACTCCTGCTCCATGTTGGCGTCGAGCCGTTCGCGGGTGCAGTTGCTGGGGTAACCGCGATCGTACTGGGGCCAGAGACCGTGCAGCACAAACCCCAGCTTGCGGGAACACTGGTCCCGATCGGCCGGTTTGACGGCGCAATGCTCGGGCGACCAGGAGAGCGCCATGGCGTAATAGTCAAACTCCCCCGCCTCCCCTTTGGCCTGCACGGCCGAGGAGAGCAACAAACCACCCGCCAACAGGGCAATCATCTTCTTCATCTATATATGTCCACCTAACACGACTCGGGATGACAGCCATGCTCCCATATTCTGGCAGCGGGAAACAGCCATGCCGAGACGGCGCGCGACAAGGGTCAGACCAGTCAGGGGTTTCACCAAAGGGCGAGCAGGGGTAAGCTGACCGACCGGTAGGCTCCTCGTCCACCACCAGATAATCCCTCTTGGCAACCACAGGATGTAACATGATCCGCAAGAATCCCTCCGGCCATCTGCCTGTCATCGACGAATCAGCCTATATCGACAAGACCGCTATCATCTGCGGCAAGGTGATCATCAAAGAGAATGTCTTTGTCGGCCCCTATGCGGTGATCCGCGCCGACGAGGTTGATGCCAACGGCGAGATGGAGCCCATCGTCATCGGCGCCAACTCCAATATTCAGGATGGGGTGGTGATCCACTCCAAATCCGGCGCCGCTGTCACCATTGGCGAATACAGCTCCATCGCCCACCGCTCCATCGTGCACGGGCCGTGTGAAGTGGGAAACAGGGTATTTATCGGCTTCAACAGCGTGCTGTTCAACTGCCATATCGGCGATGGTGCCGTGGTGCGGCACAACTCGGTGATCGATGGCTGCGATCTGCCGCCGGAGTTCTACGTCCCCTCCACCACCCGCATCAACCAGCAGAGCGATCTGACCCATATCCCGCGGGTCTCGGTGGATGCCGCCGAGTTCTCCGAGGACGTGGCTCACACCAATATCGATCTGGTCAAAGGGTACAAGGCGCTCTCCAACGAGTTCTGATCCCTCTATTTCCCGCGGGTCTCGGTGGATGCCGCCGAGTTCTCCGAAGACGTGGCTCACACCAATATCGATCTGGTCAAAGGGTACAAGGCGCTCTCCAACGAGTTCTGATCCCTCTATTTCCCGCGGGTTTCGGTGGATGCCGCCGAGTTCTCCGAGGACGTGGCCCACACCAATATCGATCTGGTCAAAGGGTACAAGGCGCTCTCCAACGAGTTCTGATCCCTTTCTTTATTACCAGAGAACAAAACGGGCGCCGAAGCGCCCGTTTTTCATCTGACTCTATATGAAGGCTAGATGGCCCTGACGCAGGTGGCGGCATGGGCCTCGTCCGCCAGATCCCACAGCGGGTCGCCGGTGCTCAGATCGAGCAGCGGCAGCTCACCATTTTCATTGGCAGTCGCATCGCAGCTCCAGTAGCGGTTGTAGAGCGGCCACCCCTGCTGCTGGAGCAGCTGATCCGTCGTGCCATCCTTGTTGTAGGCAGCAAACAGCACCTCCAGCTCGGCCCGGGTCGGCAGACGCCAGTCATCATGACCGCGCGCCACCAGCTGCTGGCAGTAATCCCGCGCCCGGGCCTGGCTCATGGTCACATACTCCAGCGGGAAGGGATTGTAGTCACCATCGCTGTCACTGCTCACACCGTCATAGGCGATACCCATCCGCTGTGCCTCGCCCTGAGTCAGCTGGCAGACAAAGGCCAGCTTGCCCGCCACCAGCTCGGGTTGACGACAGCCCCGGGCAAAATCGGGCTGGGCATCCACCACCTGCACCGTCACGGTCAACGTGTGACGAGCCGTGGTCGCCACCAGACGGGCCGTACCGACCGCCACACCCCGTACCTCGCCCTCCGTGCTCACGGTGGCGAACTCCGGCTGTTCGCTGCGCCACTCAACAGGCACATCGAGCGGGCTGAGAGAGCCATCGCTCAGTTGCCACTGCAGTTGCAGAGGGAGTGAGCGCCCCGCTTCCAACTGAGGCTGGGCAGGCAGCACCGCCAATCCGGTGATCACCGCCCCCACCGGAGTCGGGTCATCCACCTCACTCACCCCCAGCTCGCTAACCGTGGCCGGGGTGCGACGCGGCTCGGCCGAGACACTGCGCAAAAACTCGCCGATGGCATCGAGCTCGTCATTGCTGAGGCCAAGGGCATGCAGGTGATCGGAGGCCTTGGGGAAGAAGGGATCGTATTGATCCGCACCGGTCGGGAAGCCGACCCCGCTGCTCCACTTGGTCACGCCAAAGTTGTACATGGCCACTACGCCCTGTACCGAGCTGCCGATACGCTGAGCCAGGATCGGGAAGATGCCGTTGTGCATATAGGGGCCGGTGAAGGCGACATCCCGCAAGCTGGGGGTCTTGAAGCGACCGATGTCAGCCTTGTTGCGGGTCTGCAGGAAGCGACCGCGATCTTCCAGTTTGCCACGACCGTAATAGGTGAGCCCCACACTCTCGAATCCGTGCTGACTCAGCAGCGGGCCGGAGTGGCAGTTCATGCAGCGGCCATCGGTGCGGTAGAGGTGCATCCCCCACAACGCTTTGTCACTGAGCGCCTGACTATCCCCTTTGACGAAGCGCTCAAAGTCGCTGTCACGGCTGATGATGGTGCGCTCGAAGGTGGCGATCGCCTTGGCGATCCGCTCCAGCGTGATCCCCTGATCGCCAAACGCGGTGGCAAAAGCAGCCTGATAGTCGGGGCTGGCCTGCAAACGGGCCAGCAGCTCATCATGGCTCAGCGCCATTTCGATGGGGTTCTGGATCGGGTGAAGCGACTGCTCCTCCAGCGTGGCGACCCGCCCATCCCAGAACTGGGTCGAGCTGAAGGCGCTGTTGAGGATGGAGGGGGCATTGCGATTGCCCTTCTGGCCCAGATGACCGACCGATACGCTCAGGCCGTCGCTCCACCCCTTTTGCGGATCGTGGCAACTGGCACAGCTGATGTCCCGGCCCTTGGAGAGCTGCTTGTCGAAAAAGAGCTGCTGACCCAACACCACCTTGGCCCGGCTATAGGGGTTGTCGGCCGGGAAGGGAACCGCCGGCAGCGGCCCCAGCTCCTGCCATTCCACCCCTTCATCCACCCGGGCGGCGGGCCATTGGGCCGATGAGCCGCTGTATTGGGCGCGCAGAACCGCCATGTCAGGCTTGCTGCTGTCGCGCTCCACGGAGGGGCGCACCGGATAGGGTGCCAGCGCATACCAGAGCAGGCTGCCCTCCCCCTCATCCAGCCAGGCTCGGGTCGCCAGCTGATAGAGACGGGGCTGACCCGCACCATCCTGCAGCCAGATCTGGGTGGGCAGGGCAACGGCAAAGGTATTGGGGTAGCGCCATGCCGACTTGTCACTGCTCAGCAATCGCTCGAATTCGGGCAGGGTCGGCAGGCGCCAGTCGCTACGGCCGCAACCGCTCGGCACCGATGCCAGTTGTGGCTGGCGGGCAATCTTCAACGCACTGGTGTCACTGCCATAAAGCCAGTATTGGCTGCCCTTGACCCCGCTGACCGCGCGCACATCGTGCAGGCACTGCCAGGGGCCGCGGGCCACCAGCTGACCCTGCTCATCGAGACGCAGCAGATCCGCCGTCTCCGGCTCGTCCGGCTGGCTGGGGTTGGCAGGATAGAGCTGGGTCCGAGCGGACTGGATCTGGGCACTGTTGCTGCGCTGATACCAGCTGCGTGCCTGCTTGTCATCGCGCAGGGCCAGCAGCATCTGCCAGCTGTCGGCATAGTCGAGCACGGCGCCCGGCTGGCGCTGGGCCAGCAGGAAAGCGGCGTAATCCTCAATGGCCGCCGGTTGCTGCAGGCGGATCTCCTCTGCCCTGCCCCACTCGGCCTGACTGAGGGAGCCATCCCCGCTCTGATCCGCCAGCAGGAAGAGCGCAGTTTCCTCCTCGTTCAACCCCAGCCGCGGCACGCTGTTGCGGCGCGCCAGAGTGATCCCGGCCGAGAGATCCGCCACCCGCACCGATACCGCGCGCAGCAGATAGCCCTCATCACTACCGAGCAGCTCCAGCGGCTGATCCAGTTGCAGACCCGCTGGCAAAGTGATGCTGACAAGCTGGCCCGGTTCGATGGCCTGTTGCACGCGGATCCCGGTGGCGACCTGTATCACCTCGAGCTGTGCCCCCGCCCCCAGCCGATCGGCCACATTGACCTCTATAGTCAGGGGAACCCGGGTATGGGTTTCCAGCGGTACTATTGGTGGCACTATTGGTGGCACTATCGGTGGCATGATGGGCGGCTCGGTCGGCTTGACGACCGGCGGGGTCACATCGGGTGAGGGGGCCACCGACGTATTGCTGTGATTGTCATTGCATGCGGTCAGAGCCAGCAGGCTGAGCAGTAAAAGGCTGGTTTTCATTCGGTATGGTTGGGTGGTCAGACAAGTGCGCGATTATCCAATCAAATACCAATCATTATCAATTGCACTGAGTTAATATGCTTTTTGACAACAACGCCTTATCAGCAACTCCTTATCAGCAACTCCTTATCAGACAATGAGAGAGGGCAGCCTCTTTGGCTGCCCTCTCTTGCTTCAAACCCGCTTGTCGAAAGCCCGACAATCTTCAGGAGCACTTCTTCAGGCTGATATGCCAGTTGGCACCGGATTGCACCTGATGCTTGGCGGCGAAGCTGTCCATATTTAGCGCCACCGACACCTGCAGCAGGCTGTTGAGGTAGACCAGCGGCTGCCCTTCCGGCACATCGCCAAAGCTGCTGACGTAGGGTGCCTTGCCATCATATTTGACCGCGGAGCCTTCGCTGATCTTGATGCAGGCGGTATCCCCCTTGTTGATCCCCGCCTTGGTCAGCAGCGCATCGTCGATATTGGTCCAGACGTTGCCGTACTGCACATCGAGGATAGGGATGGTGCCCTTGAGGGTGCCATCTTTCTCGGCGACCGCAGCCTGATAGGGGATCTTCACCACCTCGGCAGGCAGTTTCGGGCCAACCTGCTCGTAGCTGATGGCGCCAGAAGCGAGACGGGCGCCGGTGTAGGCGTAGACGTCGCGGCCGTGGAAGGTGTAGGACTTCTCGGAACCCTTGAGGCGGTTGGTCTTCTCGTCAATCTGGCGCACGGTGTCGATACCGAAGTGCTCCGCCACCAGGGTCAGGGTGCCGTTATCCGGGGTAACGATGTAGTGGCCGCTCTTGGTCTTGAGCACCACCGACTTGCGATCGGTGCCGACACCCGGATCCACCACGCTGACGAAGACGGTGCCCTTCGGCCAATACTGCAAAGTCTGGTAGAGGCGGTAGGAGGCTTCCCAGATGTTATAGGCCGGGATCTCGTGGGTCAGGTCATAGAGCGGCAGGGTGCGATCCACCCCGAAGGCGACCCCCTTCATGGCCGACACGGCGCCATCTTTGAGGCCGAAATCGGTCTGGATCACCAGCGCCTCGTTGGCGGCGGCAATGCCGCTGGCCAGCATGAGAGCAAGCGCGATGGCGCGGGGAGCGGTGCGAATATCCATATCTGAACTCCTGAATCATGTAAGGACGAAAAACGACAAACAGCCATTTAGACATCCAGACTGCCATTAATGGATTTTTTTGCAAGGGGTTTGCGCGAAAGTGCGCCGCAGGTCGCAGAAATTGTGCTCGCCAAATAACGGCGGGGGAGGTATCAAGGGTAGAGTGGGAAAACGTTTACAATACAGGAGCTCAGCCCCATGACACAACCGGTACCGGAAACGATGACCCTGCTGCTGGAGATTGGTGAACAGAGCAGCCAGCTCTGGCTGAGCCAGCCAGATGCGGCCCCGTCACACTACCCGCTGGCCTTTGGCACCCACGCCATCCAGCCCGGGCCGTTTCGCCACGCGCCACCCACCCCGCTCGAACTGGAGCGCGCCATCATGGTGGTGGAGGATGAGCTGATGCGCATCGCCCCGCAGATCCCGCCCGGTTTGCAGCTGACCCTGCGCAGCCGCCCTTCGCTGGCGGAGCTGCTGGGGGACAATGAACTGAGCCGGGATCTGGTGGAGCAGGCGTTCGGCCAGCTGGCCGCCATGGCGGAAGGGGATCCCCTCGCCACCAGCTTGCTGCCCCGCGACGAGCACTTTGCCGCCGTGCTGTTGATCGTCAGGGAGTGGCTGCACCATCTGGCCAGCGAGAGTGTGCTGATCGTGGAGTAACGAGGCATCAGTGATAAGGGCTGCCGCGTCTGGCTTGCGTTGACGGCAGATACTATCGGGGTTTCTTTCGCGTATACTCCGCTCGCTTGGCGCCCACGCCCCCTATCGATACCTCATTCAGACTCCTATGATCCCACTTTTAAGAAAATCTCCTGCCATTCACTGGCCAGCTGCCTTTGCTCGCCGGTTCATCTTCAAAATGCTGGGATGGGTACTGCTCACGCTGACCGGGCTGGGCACTGTCTTCTATTACACCTATCTCAATATCCAGCACGACATGGATCTCATCACCGCCAGACAGAAGAACGTGTTCGAGGTCTTCTATCAGCGGGCCAAGATCCTCGAGGTGGAGAATATCCTCCGCTATCTCACATACCATCAGTCGCTGGAGACCCCCGCCCACCTCACCCGTAACAAGCCGAACACCAGCTACCTCTATGGCTACGACCTGAGAAGCAAGCAGCGCTTTGCCGATGTGCCGCTGCAATACCCGGCCGCCAATATCCTCAACACCTTCCGCTATGCCCTCTCCTACCCGGAGGTGATCAACATCTACACCATCTGGAACGACTACCGGCTGATCGGCATGGTCTCCGCCAACAATGTGCTGCCCGTCAAACTGGCGCCGATCAAGGTGGATCTGATGACCCTGCCCGCCTGGTACCACTACTTTGGCTGCGCCGGTTTTGCTACCAGCCACACCCTCTGCAGCGTCGATGAAGCCTTTGTCTCCGATATCGAGATCGACAACTTCAGCATGCGCAACACCATAGTGATGCACTTCCCCTTCATCCATCAGTCGGGGCAAGGCGGCTACCAATACGGGCTGCTCGGGATCGACATCGCCGTCGATGACGCGTTTCGGGATGTACTGCACCCCTTCGACACCATCAACCCGACCCGCACCACCATCTCGTTTGAGGAGGCCGAGCCTTGCCATCGCTGGCACGTCTGCCTGAGCAAACCCTTTATGCGCACCAAGGCGGGGGTGGGTCTCTACCTGAAGTGGTCCTACTCCTGGATCGATTTCGTCAAGCTGGCGCTGCACAGCCCCGCCTTCAAGGTCTATCTTATCGCCCTGCTGCTGGGCATGGTGGCCTGGAAGCAGCTCTATCAGCGGCTGCACGCCCTTGCGCGCACCGACCACCTGACCAAGCTGCCGCGGCGGGAGATCCTCAATCAGCCCCTACTGCACGAGCATGACTACCTGATGATCCTCGATATCGACAACTTCAAATCGATCAACGACCGTTATGGCCACACCACCGGCGATGCAGCGCTGATCGCCTTTGCCCGTTACCTCCAGGGCAACACCCGCAAGGTCGATACCGCCATTCGCTGGGGTGGCGAAGAGTTCATCTTGCTGTTCAAGGGGATGGGGAGTGACGAGATGATGATCCGCTCGGCTGGTCGCCTGCTGAACCGGCCACTCCTGATCCCCGAGCTGCCCATCCCCATCACCTTCTCCGCCGGGGTGATCCGCATTCGCGACTACCTCACCGTCACCGAGGCGGTCCAGCTGGCCGATGAGCTGCTCTACCACGTCAAACAGCAGGGCAAGCACAACATCGCCTGCTACGAGGGCAACACGATCCGGCTGATCCGCCCGTTGCCGGACGCAGCAGGGGCATAGCCGCCTTCTGCCGATCCCCCTGCTTCTGTTACCATCGCGGCCACGATGATTGTGTCGTTGTGGCCGCTGGCCGCGATAACCCCATACTGGTGCCCTCTATGTCCATTGCCTCCTTTGCCGAACTGGCCCTCTCCCCCCGTCTGCAGCAGACCCTGAGCGAGCTGGGCTATGCCGCCCCCACCCCCATTCAGGCCAACGCCATCCCCGTCATTCTGGCGGGGCGGGATCTGATGGCGGGGGCCCAGACCGGCACCGGCAAGACCGCCGCCTTTGTGCTGCCGCTGCTGGAGCAGCTGATGCAACAGCCACAAGCAGAGTCCCCGCGTCCGATCCGCGCGCTGGTACTGGTGCCGACCCGCGAGCTGGCGGTGCAGGTCGCCGAGAGTGTGGCGCGCTACGGTCAGGGCACCGGTCTCACCAGCACCTTGGTCTACGGCGGGGTGAGTATCGCGGCGCAGGTCGAAGCGCTTCAAGCCGGGGTGGATCTGCTGATCGCCACCCCAGGCCGCCTGCTCGACCATCTGCGTCAGGGGGCATTGAGCCTAGATAGCCTGCGCCATCTGGTGTTTGATGAAGCGGATCGCATGCTCGACATGGGCTTTATGGACGAGATCAAGGCGCTGCTCAAACAGATCCCGGCGGATCGCCAGACCCTGCTCTTCTCCGCCACCTGCGACGATAACCTGTTTGCCTTGAGCAAGGTGCTGCTGCGCGACCCGGAGCTGATTGAAGTGGCGCCGCGCAACACCACAGCGGCCGAGGTGGAGCAGCGGGTTTATACCGTGGACAGCGACCGCAAGCTGGCGCTGGTCGAGCACATGCTGAAAGTGAAAGGCTGGGCACCGGCCCTGATCTTCAGCCGCACCCGCCAAGGGGCCGACAAGCTGGCCCAGCAGCTCGGCAAAGCGGGCATCAATGCGCTGGCCTTCCACGGCGATCTGTCGCAAAGCGCGCGGGAAAAAGTGCTGCTGGAGTTTCGCGCTGGCACCCTGCAGGCGCTGGTTGCCACCGACGTGGCGGCCCGCGGTCTCGATATCACGGATCTCAACTACGTGATTAACCTTGAGTTCCCGTTTGTGGCGGAGGATTACGTCCACCGCATCGGTCGCACCGGCCGTGCTGGCAACAAGGGGCTCGCCATTACCCTGTTCAGCCCGGAAGATGCGCCGCTGTTGGAGAAGGTGGAAGCGGTACTCGACACCCGTTTGCCCCAGCAGTGGTTCCCCGGCTTTGAGCCGGATCTGACCCGCTTCGAGCCCGAGCCGCGCCGCAACAGCAAGGCGGCCCAGAAGCAGCGCGCCAGAAAGCAGGCCCTCGCTGGCAACAAGGGTGGTAAAGGGCGGCGCTAACGGCCCGCGCCAATCCCTTCAAACCAATCCCTGCAAATCAATCCCTGCAAACCGGAGCAAGCCCCTGCGCGGCCGCTTTTCGCCGTGCAGGTGACGCAGCGGCAAACAGGCTCACTATAAGCAGGATTTATGGGTTTTCCCGAAATGACCCAACTCCAGCTTATACCGGCCCCCGCCACGCCCCGTCTGCCATAAAGGGGCAACAGCGGGGCTACAAGCCCCATAAAAAGAGAACGCCCGATCGGGCGTTCTCTTTGCTTTGACGCTTCACACCATCCTCTCCTGCCAACCCCTTGTGTTCACAGATACCCCGCACACTCGCAGCTAGGGCGCCGTCGCCCGCTCGGGTGGCAGGGTACGCAGGATCTGCCGCTCCGCCAGGGTCGAGAGGATAAACATCACCATATAGCCAAGGCCCAGCGCCACGATAATCGCCACCACGTTGGCGGTGAACTCGGCCACCAGATAGTAGGCGGCGACCAGCGCCACTATGCCCGCCAGCCGGATCAGCAAGCTCTGGGTAAAGTGGCCGTGAGCCTTGATATAGGCGAGCTGATAGCCGTTGAGCATCATAAAGATAAAGAAGATGGAGAAGTGGAACAGCACCGGTACCGCCCCCACGTAGTCGGCGGGGAACAACAGCAACACCAGCGGTTTGCCCGCCAGCAGCATCAAGCCAAAGAAGGCCAGACTGACGATGGCGGAGAGGCGGAAGATCCAGCGCCGGATCATCCTGATCTGACGGTGATCGCCATTGCGCAGATTGACCGCCAGCTCAGGCAGCACAAAGCGGTAGATGGGGAAGACAAACAGAGTGGTCATATAGGTGAAGATGGGGCGCACCACCACCTGAAAATCCCCCAGCTCGTCGATGCTGAAGTGGCGGATGGTGAGCAGCACTGTGATGTAGATCATCAGGATGCTGGCCCCCGCCTCCAGCGAGGCGGTAAAGCTCTTCTTCACATAGCTCACCATCTCGGGGCCGAGCGCCACCTTGGCCAGCGGCTTGGTGGCGATGGCCCGACGGCGCGAAACATACATATAACCGGCGATGGCGAGCGAGGAGAAGGTCAGCCCGTAGAAGAGCGAGGCAAGCGCATCCATCCCCAGCCCGAAATAGCAGGCCATAAACAGCAGACCGTTGGCCAGCGGCTCCAGCCAGGTGACCCGGTTGGAGAGCGCATACATCCGGTACATGGCCACCAGATTGGTGAAGTAGACCTTGAGCCCCAGCCCGAAGATGACCCCCACCAGTTGCAGATACTCCACCCGGATATGGAGCCCGTACTTGATATAGGGGATCACCGCCCCCCAGGTGAGCAGCACGATGCCGATAAGGAAGTAGCGGAAGATATTGATGATGTCCCGATCGTTTTTGGTCTGGGAGTAGCTCACCACCATGGAGGAGCGAAAACCTGTCATCAGGATAAAGGAGAGGGAGACCAAATCCACCACGCTGTTGAACAGCGCCAGCTCCCCCTTGGCGACCCACTGCGCCAGCCACACCTTGAAGGCGAAGCCGATAACGATGCTGACCAGCGAGGCCCACATCCCGGTGATAAAGGCCTGCTTGAGGCGCGCAAGAGAGGCGTATTGCATAACGAAAATTTATGGCTTTCCGGGGAATGACTAAACGCCATCTTATGAAAGCCCACCCCCCTTGAACAGCCTTAATGCCGCGCACTCACAGCCACCAAAAAAGCCGCAGACGCAAAACCCCCGCTCATTTCCTGAGAGCGGGCGTGTTGTGGGGTGCTGTTCTAACCACCAATCGCAGTGATGGCAAGGCTTGCAGACTCTCTGTCGCGCAACCCTTATGACTGCGGCGCCGCCTTGATCAGCTCTTCATAGTGATCAATCAGCTCGGGGCCGTGCAGCGGTGAGTCGTGGCCGCCTACCACCGTCTTGATCGGCAGCTTCATCGCCTTGAGCCGCTCGATGGTCTGCGGATAGGCCTTCACATTGGCAAAGCTCAGGTTGCCCAGCTTCTCCTTGAGGATGCAGTTGCCATAGAGCACCTGCTGGTCGGGGAAGTAGACAAAGATGCCGTCCGGCGTATGGGCCGGGCCCGCGAAGAAGGCGCGCACCTTGCCCTCTTGCAGGGTGAAGTCACCATCGTGCACCACGTTGGGCAGCACCAGCGGCAGATCCGGGTACTCCGGCAGCCCCTTGCGGGTAAAGGCAACAATCTCGCCCCAGTCGCTCTTCATCAGATCCCGGGTCTGGCGCGTCGCCACCACCTTGGCACCGATGGACTTCCAGTAGGCGTTACCGCCCGCCCGGTCGGTGTGGTAGTTGGTGTTGATCACCTCCAGCACCGGCTTGCTGCTGACCCGTTTGATCAGCTTGTGCAGCTCGCGGGCGGTATCCGGCGTCCAGGTCGCCCCCACCACCGTCACCCCCTTGGCCCCGAAATAGACCATGGAGTTTTCCTGTATGTAGTAGTTATCTTCCACCACATAGACGGGGCCACTTACCTGCTTGAGGGAGATCCCCGCCGCCCGCACGCTGCCACCCCAGAAACTCGCCATCAGCACCACGGCCCCGGCCAATCCGCACTTTATCCAACCTTTCATCATCTTGCTCCCTCGAACCAACCGCCCCTCGCCACCCCTGTGGCGAGCCGGGCCTTTTAAGCAGTGGGCAGAAGATACGGGGGATCTGTGAGGGGAAAATGAGGTTGTGTGAAGGGAAGGTGAAGTCAGGATAACGTCAGGCCGCCTGGGTGAGAAAAGCGTCACTCGCGGGTGACACATGGAACATTCACGAGGTCGCCACCCATGTCACGGGACATGCCAGACATTGACGCAAAAATCCCGGCAAGAGATGACTGAGAGATGGGCAATGTCATAGAGTGCGATCGTGAACCTTCGCGCTGCCCCGCAGTGTACCCATCAAACCGGAGACTCTATGCATTTCAAATTACTGGCGACCATCTTGGGTCTTGTGGTCGCGACCACCGCACAAGGCGTCACAACAAGGCTGGATAACGAATATTTCGCCTTCGAGCAGGCCCGCCCTTTTGCCTTCCATACATCAGGGAAATGGGTCTCCGCCCCCATCACCTTCTCTCTGGGGGTGAGTGGCAACAAGTTTGTCGTAGATACTCGCTCCGCCAGCAGCATCATTCCTCCCGCATGCCGTGCGGTTTACACTTCTGAGTTGCCCACCTCGACGGAGTCATTCACACCACCGCGCTCGGTTCTTGGTGGCGCACCGCTCCAGAATCTCATGTTCTGGGGGGAAAAGTGCCACGTGAAGCTATGGATGACAGCAGAGATAGATCCCTTCTTTTCCGTTTTTAACGATTTGCTGCCCCCAAACAACACCAAGTCCGCCAGCCAAGGCATTATTGAATTCGCCAGCAAGAACAGCGATGAGATTACCAGCATCGAATTTGCTGTATTGGTCGAAGATATTCCGGTCAAACAGAAGGCAGGCAACTAAAACCCGATGCGATCTGGCTGCACCCGCCACACCGAGATTTGCACATCAACCCGGAAAAACGCCCCCGATTGCCATCTCCCCTTCCCCACTTTTCGTCATCGACGTGGGGAGAGGGGCTGGCCCCGAGCCAATGCCAAGCCACTCATCTTCACCCGCACCACAGAGCCAACGCACAATCAGCGGCGCCTATTTCCCCCCCTCTCCCACTCTTGATCACAAACAAGGGGAGAAGGGCCAGGGATGAGGGGAGGTAACAATAAGCCCCATCATGTCGAGACGATTAGCACAGCATCATCGTCCGTTTGCCGCCGCGCACTGAGTCATGGCAAGACAGGCAAGAAACTCTGAATATCAGCGGCCTCTCGGCGACACCCTTTCGCGATCGTCCGAATACGCTTCGCTATTCGAACCTACAACATAGATCGCGGCCCCTCACCCTAGCCCTCTCCCGAGGGAGAGGGGATGGTTCGTGCCAATTCCAAGCCACACATATTTACCCGCACCACAGAGCCAACGC
Organism: Aeromonas finlandensis; assembly: GCF_000764645.1. Taxonomy (GTDB): domain Bacteria; phylum Pseudomonadota; class Gammaproteobacteria; order Enterobacterales; family Aeromonadaceae; genus Aeromonas; species Aeromonas finlandensis. The sequence goes on along the minus strand of NZ_JRGK01000294.1, from coordinate 26,567 downwards.
ACAATCAGCGGAATTCATTCCGCCCCCTTCTCCCCTTGCGGGAGAAGGGCTGGGGATGAGGGGGAGGTAACAATACGCCACATAATGTAGGGTCGATTAGCGCAGTATCATCGTCCGTTTGCCGCCGCACACCGGGTCATGGCAAGACAGGCAAGAAACTCTGAATATCAGCGACCGCTCGGCAACACCCTTTCGCGATCGTCCGAATACGCTTCGCTATTCGAACCTACGGCCCTAATGAGCTTCAGATAAATCATGACAAGCTTTATAATGACTCAAATATTAATTATCTAGGTGCGTGATATGTCTCATGTTTTCTACTCTCAAAGAATTGGAGTCAATCCAAATCTCAATGGTCTTGAACTACAGGATGTCGTTGAGCTATTTGTTAGAGTTTTCAATCAATTTATGTCGGAAGGTTACTTCGATGAGGCCTTTGGGTTTAACTGTGTCGATGCTGGCCCGATAACAGGGAATATAAAGGATGTCGAACTAGACATTCTATTGTCAGTCAGAAAAAAGTATTTATGGCCAATTGAATTATATTGCAAATCATATAGTGAGGACGATCTTCTAGATATCATAGAATACCTCTACCAAAAGGTTTCAAAACCAATTGATGGAGTAATGCATTCATGGGGTGAATGTGGGATGCATTGGGAAAAATTTAGTAAAGAAGATGGTCAGATTGAATTTAAAGAAAAAATAAATACTGTGCTTGGCCACTATAGAGTGAAGTTTGAACTAACAGATAGTGGAGAGGTGCTTCATATACCTGAGAAGGGCTTCGAGGCGATATTCTCTGCAGAAATTCCATCCCAGGACAAAAAAATAATAAATAGAATAAATGCGGCTACAACTAGTTTTCGTAGACATGGCGCAAGCATTGATAACAGACGTCAGGCAGTACGAGACCTAGCCGATGTTTTGGAGTATTTAAGACCTCAGTTACAAGAGCATCTTACAACGAAAGATGAAAAAGACATATTTAATATAGCCAACAATTTTGGAATAAGGCATCATAATGACAGACAAAAGACAGATTACGATGCTGCAATATGGTTAAGCTGGATGTTTTACTTTTATCTATCAACCATCCACATGGTTTTAAGGAAAAAATCCCATACCGATTAAAATGTTAACTGTGAGATTGAGGCTCATTATCTCTGATTTTTTAATATTTCAGCGAAATATTTCACAAAGATACAATAAGTCCTCCACTAAAATATAAACCGCCCATATTACATGAGCGGTTTTGTTTTATTTATCACCGAACCAATCCGGAATATTCACCCCAACGGCGGCGTCCGTGGCGGCACCCTGCGCTTGCTGCCGGTGGACTCGAAGGCCGAGGCAAAGCGCAGCAGGTTGTTGTCGTCATAGGCGCGACCGGCGAAGGTCAGGCCCACCGGCATGCCGATATCGGCCATGACACCCATGGGGACGGTGACGGTCGGCACGCCGAGATGGCGAATGGCGAGGTTGCCGTTGGCAACCCAGATGCCGTTGCTCCAGGCGATATCGGCGGAAGCCGGATTCACATCCGCATCAGCCGGGGCGACGTCGGCGACGGTGGGGAACAGCACGGCGTCGAGCTTGAGCCCATCCATCCAGTCCTCCAAGTCCAGCTTGCGAGTCTTCTCCAGACCGCGCAGGCCGTCCGGCACTGTGGGGATCTCGTCAAAGCGCTTGATGCCGCGCTTGGCCATCTTGACGTACTCGTCCATGCCCGCCGCCAGATCGCCCTCGCGGTTTGGCAGAGTGCCCGGATCGTGGGGGAAGATCTGGGGGCCATCCACATCGGCCAGCTTGTTAAGCTTGGGGTCGCCGTTGGCACGCAGGAAGTCGTCGAACGCCCAGCCGGAGAGCTCCCACAGCTCGTCATTGAGAAACTCCGGGCTCACGATGCCGCGATTGAACACGGTCGGCGCGCCGGGTCGGTCCCCTTCGCAGTTGGAGACCAGCGGGAAGTCCACTTCGATAACTTCGGCGCCCGCGGCTTCCAGCGCCTTGCGCGCATCTTCCCAGAGGGCAATCACGGAGTCGCGGGTATGGATGCGCTGGCCGGTCGGGCCGCCGATGCCGGGGTTTTCGCTGGTGCCGGCCAGTTCATCCTTGTTGATAAACATGCGCGGCACGCCGAGGCGCTTGCCCTTGAGGGCATCGGCCTTGGCTGCCAGTTCCAGATAGGAAGCCGGACGCACTTCGGAGGCCTTGGGCAGCTGCACCCAGGGCTGCAGGCGCCACAGATCGCCACGGGTGTCGGCATCGTCGGCGACCACTACGTCGAGCACTTCCAGCAGATCATTCATGGTGCGGGCATAGGGCACCACCACATCCATGGTCGGAGTCAGCGGCCAGTTGCCGCGCACCGAGATGACGCCACGGGACGGGGTGTAGGCGCACAGGCCATTGTTGGATGCAGGTCCACGGCCGCTCGACCAGGTCTCTTCCGCCAGACCAAAGGCGGAGAAGCTGGCGGCGGTGGCAGTACCAGCGCCGTTGGAGGAGCCGGAGGCAAATGGCGCGGTCAGGTAGTCGGCGTTGTAGGGGCTCTCGGCACGGCCATAGACGCCGCGCTGCATACCGCCATTGGCCATCGGCGGCATATTGGTTTTGCCGAGGCAGATGGCACCGGCGGCGCGCAGGCGCTCAACGGTAAAGGCATCGCGCTGGGCCACCAGATCCTTGAAGGCCGGGCTGCCGGAGGCGGCAGTCAGCCCCTTGACCAGATAGCTGTCTTTGGCGGTGTAGGGGATGCCGTCGAGCGGGCTCAGGGTCTCTCCACGGGCGCGGCGGGCATCAGAAGCCTCGGCTTCTTTCAGCGCATCGGGATTGGCGACCACCACGGCGTTGAGTTTGGTGGCAGTCTCGGGGCCGTTGTAGGCCTCGATCCGGGCCAGATAGGCCTTGACCAGTTCGACCGCTGTGGTGCGGCCTGATCCGAGCGCGGCACGCAGCTCGGCAATGGAAACCTCGGTCACTTCGATCATGGGGATCTCCTGTAAAAGGGTGACTGTTTGTCATGATGATCGCCGCATCAGCTCCTGCGACCATCACACCATCAAGAGATAAAACCCCACGGCGTGGGGTTTTGAATACCAACCTCAGCTGGCTTAGAACCGGTTTACGACCCGTCGCGAGAGGTCGTCAGCAAGGTGAAGAGCAGCGCAGGAACCGGAGTGTATGTGAATACATGAGCCGTTTGTTCCACATAAGCGAGCTGCACATAAGCCTTGATCACGGCCTCGCAGCAGGATCGTCATCCGGTTCTTACTGGCCGGAAGGGATCTGCTGGGTAATGCAGTGGATATTGCCACCGCCCAGCAGGATCTCGCGAGCCGGTACGCCGATCACGGTGTGATCCGGGAAGATCTCTTCCAGAATGCGCTGGGCTTCGCCATCGGTGGCGGCATCCAGCAGCGGGTAGACGATGCGATCGTTGGTGATGAGGAAGTTCACATAGGAACCGGCCAGACGGCCTTCTGCCTCGCGCGGCACACCGCTGCCGCTCTCGACGCCTGCAGATTCTTCCTCGGTGCAGTAGAGCGGGCCCGGCTGGGGCAGCTTCCACACTTTCAACTTGCGACCCTTGGCATCGACCGCCGCTTCCAGCACCTTGAGGGCGGCCACGGAGCGGGCGTACTGGGGATCGTTCTGGTCGTCAGTCCAGTGCAGGGCCACTTCACCCGGACGCACGAAGCAGCACATGTTGTCGATGTGGCCGTCGGTTTCGTCCATGTAGACGCCTTCGTCCAGCCAGATAAAGCTGGTGACGCCCAGATAGTCGCGCAGGTGCGCTTCGATCTGCGCTTTGCTCAGGTGCGGGTTGCGGTTCTCGTTGAGCAGGCACTCGGCGCTGGTCAGGCAGGTGCCTTCGCCATCGACGTGGATGGAGCCACCTTCCAGAATCAGCGGTGCGTCGTAACGAGCCATGCCGTGCTGGGCCAGCATCTGGGCCGCCACTTCCTCATCCTGATTCCACGGGTAGTAGAGACCGCCCTTGTGACCGCCCCAGGCGTTGAAGCCCCAATCCACCCCACGGCACTCGCCAGCGGCGTTGGTAACAATGGTCGGGCCGGTATCGCGGGCCCAGCAGTCATCGCTGTTCATTTCGACCAGGGTCACATGGGCGGGCATGATGGCGCGGGCCTGCTCCATAAACCGGGCGGGCACCCCCATAAAGACCGGGGTGGCACCGCCGATGGCATCCGCTACCTTGGCAAAGGTGGGCTGGGCGAAGCGACCGGCTTCACGCCAGTTGTCAGGGCGAAACGGCCAGATCATCCAGACGGCCTGCTGGTGCGCCCACTCGGCGGGCATGGTGAAGCCGTCGGCGGCCGGTGTGGAATGAATGGTCTTGATGCTCATCGCAAGGCTCCTTGCATGGATTGAGGCCCCCCATTGACGCCCGAAGCGGCGCGGGAACCCTGAAAAAATAACAGTGGGTCGCAGATTAAGACGTTGCGCCCCCATCCATCAAATGAATAGGATGGATTGTCCCATAAACACGGCGAATAATCCCCCCATGAAACTGCACCAGCTCGACCTCAATCTGCTGCTCGCTTTTGACGCCCTGATGACGCAGGGCAGCGTCACCCGCGCCGCCGAAGCACTCTTTATCAGCCAGCCCGCCATGAGCCATTCGCTGGGCAGGCTGCGCACCTTTCTCGGCGACCCGCTGCTGGTGCGCACCCCGCAGGGGATGCTGCCGACCCCGCGCGCCCAGCGGCTGCATCTCGGGGTGCAGCAGGCGCTGCGGCTGCTGGAGCAGCAGCTCTTGGAGGAGGAGGAGTTCGAGCCGAGTCAGTCGAAGCGGCGCTTCGTGCTCTGCACCACAGATTACGTGGAGTGCGTGCTGATCCCGCCGTTGATCCAGCGGCTCAGACGGCTGGCGCCGGGAGTCACCATCGAGATCCGCATCCTGCGCGACACCCTGCCGGAGGCGGAGCTGGCGAGCGGCGAGATCGATCTGGTGCTGGGCTTTGACGAGTACATGCAGGTGCCGGGGTATCTGGGCAAAGAGACCTGGCTCACCGAGCCGCTGGCCGGGCTGGTGCGCGCCGATCTGCCGATTGCCAAATCCGCCCCCGCCGGTGCCGAGGATGACCCCTCCCAATGGATGGAGCGCATCACCTTGCAGCAGCTGATCGCCATGCCCCATGTATTCCACTCGCCGCTTGGCACCTCGGAGGCGAGCCTCGACCGCTATCTGAAGAGTCAGGGCTTTAGCCGCACCATCTCGGTCAACAGCCAGAGTTATATGTCCGCCGCCGCTATCGTCAGCCAGAGCGATCACCTCTTGGTGCTGCCCAGCATGGTGGCCGAGCTGCTCGCCACCCACTGGCCGCTGAAAAGCCTGCCGCTGCCCGAAGACGTGCCCGACTACCACCTCAACTGCGTCTGGCATCCCGTGCATGCCCAGCAACCGGCGCTGGTATGGCTGAAGGATTTGATGAAGGAGCTGGTGGGGCCGAGGTAAAGCGGAATTCACCTCTCGAAAACAACAGTGGCTCCCGAGGGAGCCACTGTTGTTTCTGCGGTATCGCGTTACGCCCGCAGGGCCCGCATCAGCTGGGCGACTACGTCGTCGAGCAGGGGGCGGTCGGGGCGGCACTGGGCGAAGGTGACCAGACCTTGCAGGTTGATCAACAACAGGGCGGTGAGAGTGCGGATATTGCTATCCGGGGCCAGTTCGCCCTTTGCCTGCGCCTGCGTCAGCAACTCGGCCAGATCCTGCTCCAGCTCGCCATAGATGCCCTTGACCCGCTGGGTCAGCTCCTCATCCTGTTCGCTCAGCTCCATCATGGTGCGAGTCACCAGACAGGAGCCGCAGAGCGCCTCCCCCACAATCCGATCGAGATAGGCAGCAAGGCCCGCCAGCGGGCTCGGGTTGTCGAGCAGAGAACGGCGCAGGGTGCGTTTGCCCTCGACATAGTGATCCACCGCCGCCAGCAGCAGGCCGCGCTTGTTGCCAAAGGCGCCGTAGATGCTGCCCGGATGCAGGCCGGTGGCAGCGACCAGCTCCTGCATGGTGGTCTTGGCGTATCCCTTGGCGCGAAACGCTTCCATGGCATTTCGCAGTACTTCGTCCCGATCAAACTCGGCTATGCGCATGGTTCCTCCCGTGGGAAATGGTTCATCGGCAGGGGGCAAAAAGGGCCGCCGATAAAGAGTGTCTGGAAAGGGCGGCAAGTTTACCCCAGCCGCCCGCTCGGGCCAACCATCTTGAACGCGCATTCAAAAAAAGCTTGCACCCGACGCAAAAAACGTCTTGAATGCACGTTCAAGAATAACCCGTTCAGGACAACCTATCATGAATACCCTGTTTCAGCCGTATCGCCTTAATGACACTCTGACCCTGGCCAACCGCTTCATGATGGCCCCGCTCACCCGCTGCATGGCAGGCCCCGGTCTGGTGCCGACCGAGCAGATGGCTGCCTATTATGCTCGCCGCGCCGACATCGGCCTGATTGTCTCCGAGGCCGTCCTCATTCGCCCCGACGCGCAGGGCTATCCCAATACCCCGGGCCTCTTCACCCAGGCTCAGATCGATGGCTGGAAGAAAGTCACCAGCGCCGTGCACGCCAAGGGCGGCAAGATCTTCGCCCAGCTGTGGCACGTCGGTCGCCTCTCCCACCCCTTCTTCCATCAGGCTGAAGTGCTGGCCCCCTCTGCCGTGGCCCATGAGGGCACTGTGCCCCGCATGCGCGAGCTGACCTATCAGGTGCCGCGCGCCCTGACCGAGGCTGAAATCGCCCAGCTGGTGCAGGATTACGCGACTGCTGGTGCAAACGCCATCGAAGCGGGTTTTGACGGGGTGGAGATCCACGGTGCCAACGGCTACCTGATCGACCAGTTCCTGCACCACTCCACCAACCTGCGCAGCGACAACTACGGTGGCAGCCCGGAAAAGATGAGCCGCTTCGCGCTGGAGGTGGTCGATGCCATCAGCGCCCGCATCGGCGGTGATCGGGTTGGTATTCGCCTCTCCCCCGGTGCCTATGTCCATCTGGCGGGCAGCCCGGAAGATCGCGCCGTGTTCGACTACCTGCTGGCCAAGCTCAACGATCGCCCGCTGGCCTATATCCACCTCGGCATCTTCGATGACAACCTCACCTTCGATTATCTGGGTGGCCGCGCCTCCGACTATCTGCGCGCCAACTACAAGGGCAATCTGGTGGGGGTGGGCAACTACGACGCCGAGCGCGCTGCCGTTGCCATCGAGGCCAACCGCTTCGATCTGGTGGCCATCGGTCGTCCGCTCATCGCCAACCCGGACTATCTCGACAAGGTTAAAAATGGCGAAGCGCTGGTGCCCTACGCCGACACCATGCTGACTGAGCTGGTATAACAGCGAAGCCATCGCCAGACGACAGGCAATAAAAAACGAGGGGAGCGATTGCTCCCCTCGTGCTATTTGGCTGGCGTTACAGCCCCGATGCGGTTGTTCCGCTGATCAGTTGGTTCTGAACTCAGTTTGTTCTAAACAGGGCCTCGATGGAGAGCCCCTGGCTCAGCAGGATCTCCCGCAGGCGACGCAGCCCCTCGACCTGGATCTGGCGTACCCGCTCGCGGGTCAGGCCAATCTCGGCACCCACATCCTCAAGAGTGGCAGGCTCGTAGCCCAGCAGACCGAAACGGCGGGCCAGCACTTCCCGCTGCTTGGGATTGAGCTCTTCCAGCCAGTGGACGATGCTGGCGCGCATGTCGTCATCCTGGGATTCCAGCTCTGGCCCCATGCCGCGCTCGTCAGAGAGTACATCCAGCAGTGCCTTGTCACGATCGCCACCGATGGGAGTATCCACCGAAGTGATCTTCTCGTTGAGCTTGAGCATGCGGTTCACATCGTCCACCGAACGATCCAGCGCAAAGGCGATATCCTCTGCGGTCGGTTCATGATCGAGACGGTGAGAGAGTTCACGCGCGGTGCGCAGGTAAACGTTTAGCTCTTTGACCACATGAATGGGCAGACGGATGGTGCGGGTCTGGTTCATGATGGCCCGCTCGATGGTCTGGCGGATCCACCAGGTGGCATAGGTGGAGAAACGGAAGCCGCGCTCGGGGTCGAACTTCTCGACCGCGCGGATAAGACCGAGGTTGCCCTCTTCGATAAGATCCAGCAGCACCAGGCCGCGGTTGTTGTAGCGACGGGCGATTTTCACCACCAGTCGAAGGTTGGACTCGATCATGCGCTTGCGGGCGGCTTTGTCACCCCGCAAGGCACGACGGGCGTAGTAGACTTCCTCTTCGGCAGTGAGCAAGGGGGAGAAGCCTATCTCCCCCAGATAGAGTTGCGTGGCATCCATCACCTTGTTCAGTTCCGGTGCCAGCAACTCATCGGAGATACTCTCTTCCGCCTCGGCGGCTACCTCCTGTAACTCTTCTGCCTCGTCTTCATGGGACTCGGGTTCAGCGTCAAACTCTAACTCTGCATCCTGCATTACCAGTTGTTCTTGGCTCATGGTGTGTCTCCCTGACGTTACCAGAGTAAGACGGTCTCTCTGGGGTTAACGCTTTGGCAAATAGCTCATCGGATTGATCGACTTGCCTCTGTACCGGATCTCGAAATGCAATCGCACATCCGGCGCGTCCGTGCTACCCATGTTGGCAATGACCGAGCCCCCCTTGACGCTGTCCCCTTCCTTCACCCGCAACTCGTCGTTGTGTGCGTAAGCGGAGAGATAGTCATCATCATGCTTGAGGATGATCAGCTTGCCGTACCCCCTTAAAGCACTGCCAGCATATACCACCTTACCACCGCTGGCGGCGTAGACGGGTTGCCCCTTCTGGCCGGCTATGTCGATACCCTTGTTACCCTGTTCTGCAACAGAGAAACCCTCGACGATCCGGCCTTTTGCGGGCCAGTGCCAAGCAAGTCTCGACTGGGAATTGTCTGTTTTTTGTTCTTTGGTCTGAGCGTATTCCTTCGGTGCCACCGGAGCAACGGATTTCTGAGAGATGAATGGCGTGGTCTGACCAGAACTGCCCGGCTCGGCCAACGGACGCGGTCCGCTGCTCGGACGGCTCACCGCCACCGGGGTCACAGTTGCCGGACGAGTCGCGGCCACCATCTGGGTCGAACCACCGCCAGCGGTCTGGACGTTGAGCACCTGACCCGGCTGCAGGGCGTAGGGGGCGCTCAGGCTGTTGCTCTGGGCCAGCGCCTGCGGCGTCATGCCAAACTGGCGGCCAATGCTGCTCAGGGTATCGCCACGGCGCACCTCATAGGTACCGGCACTTCTGCTACTGGTGACCGCGGTGCCGGAGGCATCGAGACGCAATCTTTGCCCCGGATAGATATTGTAGGGGGGGCTGATGTTGTTGAGGCTGGCCAGCGAGGGTACGTCGTTGCCGGAGTTGAAGGCGATGGAGTAGAGGGTATCGCCCCGCTTCACCACATAGCTGCCACCCTGAATGGGGGCGCTGACCTGGGCACCGCTCTGGCGAGCCGGAATGGTCGAGACGAACTGATCATCACCTACCCCATCCACCGGAGCTGCATTTTTACTGGAGGAGCAGGCAAGCAGCAGCCATGACAACACCACGACACTGCTTCCTTGCCAAATACGCGAACGCATAATGGATCCTTAACGACTAAACCAGAAATAGGCCACAACGGCCAGACCAATACAGAGCCAACCGAGCACATCTACGTAGTGCATCAGTTTGCGTTCCATCTTCTCGCCACCCCAGCGCATCAGGCCCGCAACCAGGAAAAAGCGCATGCCACGACCGATGAGGGAGGTGATGATGAAGGGCAGCAGAGCCATTTGCAACAGCCCTGCCGTCACGGTAAACACCTTGTAGGGGATAGGGGTGAAGCTGGCAATGAAAATGACCCAGATCCCCCACTGTTCAAACCAGTGGCGAGCGATCTCGATCTTGCCCTCATAGCCGACCGATGCCACCAGCGGTTGCACCACCGGATCCCACAAGGCATAGCCAAGGGCATAGCCAAACAGGGCGCCCAGCACCGAAAAGGTCGTTGCCAACCCGGCGTAGTGCCACGCCTTTTGCGGCTTGGCGAGCGCCATCGGCGCCAGCATCACGTCCACCGGGATCGGCCAGAATACCGACTCGATAAAGGCGGTGATGGAGAGATACCAGGGGGCATACTTGTGGCGGGCCCACTGCATCACCAGTACGTACAAACGGGAAAACAACTTCACTCAACATCTCCGTCAATCAGGGGAACAAAACGTACCGGCTCCAGAATACGGCTGGTCAGCTGGGATCCGGATCGTTCGATCAGCTGCAGGGTCTGCTGGCTGTCACCCACGGGCAACACCAGTCGACCCCCTTCGGCCAGCTGATCGGTCAGTGCCGTCGGGATCTCGCTCGCCGCGGCCGTCACCAGAATGGCGTCATAAGGCCCCTTGTTGGGCCACCCCAGCCAGCCGTTGCCGTGCTTGGCCGAGACATTGTGCAGATCGAGCTGGCGCAGTCGGCGTCGGGCCTGGAACTGCAGCGACTTGATCCGCTCAACGGTATAAACATGCTCCACCAGATGGGCGAGGATCGCCGTCTGGTAGCCGGAGCCAGTGCCAATCTCCAGCACATGGGCCGGATCATTTTGCATCAGCAACTCGGTCATTCGCGCCACCATGTAGGGCTGCGAAATGGTCTGGCCGTGGCCAATGGGCAGGGCGGTGTTATCCCATGCCTTGTGCGCCATGGCCTCGTCCACGAACAGCTGGCGCGGCACTTTCGCGATGGTCGCCAGCACACGAAAATCGCGAATATCCTGAGCAATGAGCTGATTTAACAGGCGCTGTACTATCACACCACCCTCATCCCTGCAGATCTAACCAGGCCCCCAGACCGGCGAGACTGTCATAGGCAGTCATATCGATGGTCAGGGGGGTAATCGAGACATAACCCTGCTCGATGGCAGCAAAGTCGGTACCGTCACCGGCATCCTGCTGGCTACCGGGGGGGCCGATCCAGTAGATGGGCTGGCCACGGGGATCCTCGGTACAGATCACCGACTCCGCCCGGTGGCGATTACCCAGGCGGGTGGTCTTGATCCCCTTAATCTGCTCGAGGGGCAAGTCCGGCACGTTGACGTTGAGGATCTGATCGGCAGGCAGGGGGTGTTTCATCAGCCCCTTCACCAGCAGGGCCGCATAGTGGGCCGCCGTGGCGAAGTGGGTCTTGCCCACCAGCGAAATGGCGATGGAGGGGTAGCCAAGATGGCGCCCCTCGGTGGCCGCTGCGACCGTCCCCGAGTAGATGACATCATCCCCCAGGTTGGCGCCGTGGTTGATTCCGGCCACCACCATGTCCGGCTCGGGGCGCACCAGCTCGTTGACCGCCAGATGCACACAGTCGGTCGGTGTACCCTTCACCGCATAGCTTTCGATCCCATTAAAGCTGTTTTCTGCGATGCGGGTAACCCGCAGCGGTACTTCCAGCGTCAGGGAGTGACTCGCGCCGCTGCGGTTACGATCCGGCGCCACCACAATGACCTCACCGCAGGCGCGCAGCGCCTCGCTGAGGGCTCGAATGCCCTCGGCATGCACACCATCGTCATTACTGACCAGAATTCGCATCGGTCTGATTCCTGAAACCATGATCGGCCTCTTCGGCCAGCATTAACTCGCGCACCACGCTGGTAGCAAACGCGCCCGCCGGCAGGAAGAAGGAGAGGGTCAGCGCCTCGCCATCCAGCTGCCAGCTCATCTGCTCCGGCTTGAGCAGCAGCGGGCGGCGATCCTGATCCAGCCCGGCTTTCTCCAGCCCGTCACACCAATCGCTGTAAGGGGCCAGCACGGCCTGTTCGAACTCGGCAGCGGCGCCCTGACTGGCCAGACGGCCACGGCCCCACTGGGGGGCGGTGAGCTGCACGTCGCCGGAGGCAAGACGGACCTCCAGCTCGGGGGTCAGCACCTCTTCACTGAAGATGGAGTGGCTGCCCTTGAGCATCACGCAATCACCGGCCAGCAGCTGATGGGCCAACCCCTGCTCGATGCGGGCGCTGACAATGGCGTTGAACAGCATACTGCGAGCGGCAGAAAGGTAGAGAGAGCGCTTGTTGCGATCCTTGATCCGCTTGCCGGCAAACATCGCCTTGGCCGCTTCCAGGTTGTTGCCATCGCGGCCAAAACGCTGCTCACCATAGTAATTGGGTACGCCCTGCCCGGCGATGGCCTGCAGGCGCGCCTCCAGCCCGTCGGCCTGTTCCAGACCGGTGAGACGCAGGGTGAAGTGGTTGCCCTTGAGGTAGCCGACCCGCAATTTGCGGTTGTGACGCTTGGCTTGCAGGATCTGGATGCTGTCGCTCTCGATGACCGACAAGTCCGGTTCGGCCTTGCCCGGCAGGTGAATGCCAAACCACTGCTCGGTCACCGCGTGGCGATCTTTCAGGCCCGCCCAGGTCACCGCATTGCGGTTGACCCCGGCCGCATCGGCCAGCAGACCCGCCACCCAGGCGGTGTTCTCGCCGGTTTTGCGCACCCGGACGAAGATATGCTCACCCTCGCCACAGGGCTCAAACCCGAGATCTTCATTCACCACGAAATCGGCTGCCTCGGCCTTGAGGATACCGCGGGCGGTGGGCGCCCCGTGCAGATAGGCAAGTTGTTCCAGCATTATTGTTTCACCAGTAGGACGACGGCTTCGGTGGCGATCCCTTCCTTGCGCCCCGTAAACCCAAGCTGTTCGGTGGTGGTCGCCTTGACGTTCACCCGGTTCAAATCACATTGCAGATCAGCGGCCAGCACGGCGCACATGGCGTCGATATGGGGGGCCATTTTGGGGGCCTGGGCGATGATGGTCACATCCAGATTGCCGATGGCATAGCCCGCTTGCTGTACCCGGGCAAACACATCCCGCAGCAGGATACGGCTGTCGATCCCCTTGAACTCGGCAGCGGTATCGGGGAAGTGGCGGCCGATGTCGCCGGCACCGATGGCCCCCAGCAGGGCATCGCTCACCGCGTGCAGCACCACGTCACCGTCGGAGTGGGCAATCAGTCCCTGTTCGTAGGGTACCGGCACACCACCCAGCATACAGGGGCCAACACCACCAAATTTATGGACATCAAAACCATGACCAATGCGCATCATAAGAGACGACCTCCCGACATGCTGAAACCAACCCCATCAATTTTGTGCACGTCAAAACCATGACCAATGCGCATCATCAGCGGCGACCTCCCAATATGCTGAAACCAACCCCATCAATTTTGTGTACGTCCACACCATGTCCAATCCGGATCATGCTAACTCCTTGTTCGGGCCTGTTTGTTCGGACCTGCTTGTTCTAAACAGTGCGCTCTGAACGGTTTGTTCTGACAGAAGGGGGCTATGCCTGCTGGCTTAAAAACAGCCCCGCCAGCGACAGATCTTCCGGCCGGGTCACTTTGATATTGTCGGCGCGCCCTTCCACCATGCGTACCGCGAATCCGGCCCGCTCCATGGCGGACGCCTCGTCGGTGATGGTGGCCCCCAGCAGCAGACCCTCCTCCAGTGCCCGCTTCAGGGTGCGGGTCGGGAACATCTGCGGCGTCAGGGCATGCCAGAGCTGCTCGCGCTCGACGGTGGCGATGATATTACCCTCGCCATCGGAGCGTTTCATGGTATCGCGCACCCGACTGCCGAGAATGGCGCCGCCGCAGCCCATGGCCGCAGCAATCAGCGCATCGAGATCACCGTGGGTCAGGCAGGGGCGGGCCGCATCGTGCACCAGCACCCACTCCCCTTGCGCCACATGAAGGCCATTGAGGACGGAAAAGGCGCGCTCGGCGCCTCCCTCTACCCGCACAATGCGCGGGTCTACCGCTACGGGCAGGGCCTCGAACCAGCGGTCATGGGGCGCCAGCGCCACGATAACCTGTGCGATGGCCGGGTGGGAGAGCAGCCGCTCCAGGGTATGTTCGAGAATGGTTTTACCCGCCAGTTGCAGGTACTGCTTGGGGCAATCGGCCCCCATCCGGCTGCCGATGCCGGCGGCCGGCACGATCGCCGTCAGGGCTGGAGTGCGGCTCGCATCAGTCATCGTAAGGGGCATCCACTGGCGCTGTCTCTTTGTCTTTATCTTTGGGGATGATCCGGTAGAAGGTCTCCCCCTGCTTGATGTAGCCCAGATCGTTGCGCGACAGCTCCTCGATGGCCTCGAGGCCAGAGGTGAGATCATCTATCTCGCGGTAAATGAGGTCGTTACGATCCTTGAGAGTCTGGTTGTCCCGCTGTTGCTGCGAGATGGCCTCCGACAGGTTCTGATAATCGGATAGCCCGTTCTTCCCCAGCCAGAGGTCATATTGCAGTCCCCCCAGCAGGAGGATCAGGATCAGGGTGAATAGCCGCATGCACTAGGTCTCCTTCAGGCGGCCTAGTGTCCCATATTCGGTGCCAAGACAAAAGAAAGCCCGCACCCGGGATCCCCCGGCCGAACATAAAAAAGTGTCCAAGAGTGAATCAGATAGCACAAAGCCCCGCCAAACCGGTGCAAGGATGACCAACAAGGGGCACACAGCATCCGGCGGCGGGGCTCTCAATCAGAAAGCGATAAGGGGATCAGTTCACCGCGACCGGCTCTCCCACGCTCTCGGCCGGGGTGTTGTACTCCTCCTCCGCATCGCGGAAACGCTCCAGCATCGCTTTTGATGGCGCCTCACCCAGCAGGCTGCCCACCACGATGGCCAGCAGCGCAAACAGGAAGCCCGGAATGATCTCGTAGAGCCCCAGCCAGCCGAACTGCTTCCAGACGATGACGGTGATGGCACCGACCAGCATCCCCGCCAGCGCGCCGTTGCGGGTCATCCGCGGCCACAGCACCGAGAGCAGTACCACGGGACCGAAGGCGGCACCAAAACCGGCCCAGGCGTAGCTCACCAGCCCCAGCACCCGGTTTTCCGGATTCATGGCGACGGCGATGGCAATCACCGCGATCAGCAGCACCATCAGGCGACCCACCCACACCAGCTCACGCTGGGAGGCGTTCTTGCGCAGGAAGGGTTTGTAGAGATCCTCTGTGATGGCGCTGGAGCAGACCAGCAGCTGACAGCTCAGGGTACTCATTACCGCCGCCAGAATGGCGGAGAGCAGCACACCGGCGATCCAGGGGTTGAACAGGATCTTGGAGAGCTCGATAAAGACCCGCTCCGGGTTGCCGGTCACGCCGAGCGCCTGCTCGGGGAAGCGGGCAAAGTAGGCCAGCCCGAAGAAACCGATGGCCACCGCGCCCCCCAGGCAGAACACCATCCAGGTCATGCTGATGCGACGGGCATTGGCCATGGAGTGGTGGGAGTCTGCCGCCATGAAGCGGGCCAGGATGTGCGGCTGGCCGAAGTAACCCAGACCCCATGCCATCAGCGATACAATCGCCACCAGATCCAGATTCTTGAACATATCGAGGTTGCTGGCGCTCTTGGCCGCAATTTCGACCATGGCGCTGTCTACCCCGCCAACGGCGATGATGACGAATACCGGCGTCAGGATCAGGGCGAAGATCATCAGGGTCGCCTGCACTGTGTCGGTCCAGCTCACCGCAAGGAAACCGCCGAAGAAGGTGTAGGTGATGGTGGCAGCGGCACCGACCCAGAGGGCGGTGTTGTAATCCATGCCGAAGGTGCTCTCGAACAGACGGGCCCCGGCCACCACGCCGGAGGCGCAGTAGATGGTGAAGAACAGCAGGATCACCAGCGCCGAGAGGATGCGCAGCACCTTGCTGTGATCTTCAAAGCGGTAAGTGAAGTAGTCCGGCAGGGTCAGGGCGTTGCGGTTCTTCTCGGTATGTACCCGCAGGCGGCCCGCTACCCAGCGCCAGTTGAGGTAGGCACCGATCACCAGACCGATGGCGATCCAGCTCTCGGAGATGCCGCTGACAAAAATCGCCCCCGGCAGGCCCATCAAGAGCCAACCGCTCATGTCGGAGGCGCCGGCGGAGAGGGCGGTGACCCAGCTCCCCATCCGGCGGCCGCCAAGGATGTAGTCGTCAAAGTTGCGGGTGGCGCGATAGGCGATAAAACCGATCAAGACCATCCCGAGGATATACACCAGGAAGGTGATTAACATGGGTGTGCTGGCTGTCATGCAAAGCTCCGTTTTGTGTCATTTTCTGCCCGCTCTGGTGACGGGCTCATCCCTAAAAAACCGGCCTAGCTTAATCAGCCGTTAGCACCAGCTCAACCACTTTTAACAAAAGAAAAACACAACGAAAACCTTTGCGCATCAAATCATCTGCCACATCAAGAGGATGGCGCCAGATTTCCCGCCAGAAAGGCGGGAGCCATCCAGCCCCGCCCCGGGCTATTGAGCGTTCTGTTTTCACATTTTGTTACTATCCATTTTTTACAAGCCTGCGCCCCGCTCCTACACTCCCCGCCCAGTCTCATTACACCAGTCAGAGGTCGGCGCCATGTCATCTCATCTGTCACACCTGCGAACCCTCGCCCGCCACCTTCATCCGGTGGAAGAGTCGGGTCACCTCATCAGACGGGCCAAGTATGTGGGGCGTCTCTGGCTCAATCCCGGCGCCCGCGCCCTCTATCGCCAACAACAGGAGCAGCCGCTGCTGGCGCAGGCGATCAGCCGCTTCCCCGATATTCTGGAAAAGCCCCTTCACCCCTATCGCCATAAAGGGCTGGGCAAGGGGCTGCGCGCAGGGCTTATCAGCGACCACTACCGGCTGCTGGCACGTCAGCTACCCAGGACGCAGCAACAGGCGATCTACAACGGATGCGGCCTGCTGCTGGCCCGGTGGCAAAGCGACAAGCTGACGGCAGCGCTCACCCTGCAACTGGATTACCAAACCCACATGGCCAAGGAGGGGGAGATGAGCCTGACCCTCAAGCTGGGTGACGCGGCGCTCTATCACATGGCCCTCAATCTGCGCCCCGCACCGAGCCCGACCCTCGAGATCTGCTCGCTGCAGGGTGGCAAGGGGCTGAGTGAAGAGATCAAGCAGGTCACCAAGGCCTGCGGCGGACTGCGCCCCATGTCCCTGCTGGTCTATATGGCTGCCGAGCTGGCCCAGGGGTTGGCGTGCAACACCCTGCTCGGGATCCGCACCCAAAGCCACGTCTACCAGTGCAGCAAGCGCACCGCCGATCGGGTCAAGTTCGATCTCGACGGCTTGTGGCAGGAGCATCAGGGCAACGTGCTGGATGAACTCTGGATGAGCTTGCCACTGCAGGTGCCACGCAAGACGCTGGAGGAGATCCCCTCCCGCAAGCGAGCCAGCTACAAGGCGCGCTACCAACTGCTCGATCAGCTCGGTAGCGAGTTGCAGGTAAATCTGCTGCGAAGCTGAGCCAACTCAGCAGAAACAAAAAGGGCGAACAGCATGCTGTTCGCCCTTTGTCATGATGGGGATCGGCCCTTAGCGGTTGATCGCCATCGGCATGCCGTTGCGCTGCTCCAGCGCCTGTTTCACCAGCTGGGAGTCGCTGTCGGCGTGGGCAATGAAGCGGGTCACTGCCGGGGTCATCGGCAGCGGCGCCGGCAGCTTGGAGTTGAACTCCTCCTGGCTGCGAGAGAGCGGCTGGTGCACTTCCAGATAGCGGACGCCATTGGGCTCGAGAGAGGCCTTGATCGGCTGGTTGACGAACTGCACGCGGGTACCGACCGGTACCTTCTTGAACAGGTACTCGATGTCTTCGTTACGCAAACGCACACAGCCGTGGCTCACCCGCAGACCGATACCGAAGTTGGCATTGGTGCCGTGGATGGCGTACATCTTGCCGATGTAGAGGGCATAGAGACCCATGGGGTTGTCGGGACCTGCCGGCCATACCGCAGGCAGGCTCTCGCCACGGGCGGCATATTCGGCATGCATCTTGGCGGTCGGGGTCCAGGTCGGGCCCGCTTTCTTGCGCTGCACGCTGGTCACCCAGTTTTCCGGGGTGTCGGTGCCGAGCTGGCCGATGCCGATGGGCAGCACTTCCACCACTTTTTTACCCTTGGGGTAGTAGTAGAGACGCATCTCGGCCACGTTGAGCACCACCCCTTCCCGGGGCGCATCCGGCAGGATCAGCTGCTGGGGGATCACCAGCTTCTCGCCGGTCTGTACCAGCAGGGGATCCGCATCGGGGTTGGCTTCGGTCATGTTGGTGAGCCCCAGCTGGAATTTCGCCGCAATGGCCTCCAGCGGCTGGCCGTTCTCTTCGGCCGGGACCACGTATTCCAGATTTTCCCCCACCAGACGGCTGTTCGCCGCAGGCAGAGCATATTCAACAGCGAAAACCGGCGCAGCGGTCAGCAGCAGGCTGTAGCAGAGTGTTGCCACACTATTGCGAAGGAGCTTCATAACTTTCCCATGATAATGACTTGAAGTGACGTCTCTGGGCTGACAGCTGATCAGACAGGGATCAGGGGCGCGAAGAGAAGGCCGCCATTTTTCTCCTCTGCACGGCAAATTTCAACTGACAAGTGGCGACGGGTCGATGATTAATATGCGGTTTTCGCCCCCGCGCGACCCGCCCGCTTCCCCCGCTTATCCCAGCTGCCAGCCACGCATATCGTAACCTGTGGGAGATTGATGCAACCGCAGATGAAATTGCTCAATGACGGCAAAGATATGGTCGAAAATATCGGCCTGGATCCCTTCGTAATCTGCCCATGCAGTGGTCGCGGTAAAGCAGTAAATTTCCAGCGGCAGACCATCTGAAGTCGGTGCCAACTGGCGCACCATCAGGGTCATGTCCTTGCGAATACCGGAATGGGCGCGCAGATAGGCATCCAGATAAGCGCGCAGAGTGCCGAGGTTGGTGAGGTGACGGCCATTGATGGGGCAGCTCAAGGCATCGCTCAGCTGCTGGTTGTAGGCACTCAGCTCCTGCTCCTTGCGACTGAGATAGGGGGCCAGCAGTTGCGCCTGCTTGAGCTGCAACTGCTCCTCGGCCGTCAGAAAGCGCACGCTGGTCATGTCGATATTGACGCTGCGCTTGATACGGCGGCCGCCCGATTCGGTCATCCCCTGCCAGTTCTTGAAGGAGTCGGAGATCAGGGCATAGGTGGGAATGGTGGTGATGGTCTTGTCCCAGTTCGACACCTTGACCGTGGTGAGGCCGATGTCGGTCACCTCGCCATCGGCACCGTACTTGTCCATCTGCAGCCAGTCACCGACGCTCAGCATCTGGTTGGCGGAGAGCTGGATCCCCGCCACCAGCCCGAGGATGGGGTCCTTGAACACCAGCATCAGCACTGCGGTCATGGCACCCAGACCGCTGAACAGGAACAGCGGCGACTTGCCGAGCAGCAGGGCGATCATCAGGATGCCCACCAGAATGCTGCCTACCAGCTTGGCCCCTTGGAAGATGCCGCGCAGGGGCAGGTCCCGGCCAAGCCGGGTGTAGCGACTCACCGATAGCAAGCAGTCGAGCAGAGCGAAAAAGGCCAGCAGCAGGAACAGCAAAATCCAGAGCTGGGCCACCATCTCGATCAGCTTCAGGCTGTCGGAGCTGCGCGGCAGCCAGATCTCCGCCTGACCGAGCAGCACGGCCCCCTGCAACACGAAGGCGAGCCGGTTGAAGAGACGCTGTTGCAACTGGGGCGGCAGCCACACCTGCTTGGCCTTGCCAAGAAGACCCACCAGCCGTACCAGCAGCACCCGGTGCAGTACCACGTGCAGCAATAACGAGGTGACGAGAATGAAGGCAAGCGCAATCACCAGCCCCATCATGCCGGTCACTTCCACCCCGAGGCCCGACAACCAGTTAAAAAATGCCTCTTTCATTCCTCTCTCCCGAACCGGGCAGCACCAGGGCTGCAAAAACAGTGGTGGTCAGGGTACAGCGCCCCTCCCCCATGTCAAATCGGCGGACGCCAGAAACGACAACGCCCGGCACAGGCCGGGCGTTGATGCAGAGCGAGGCTGGCTTAGCAGACCAGGCTCAGGGCATCGCGAGCGATAACCAGTTCTTCGTTGGTCGGGATCACCATGGCGCAACGGCTGTCGGCGGTGGTGATGCGGCCTTCGCCACCCAGTACCGCGGCATTGTTGGCCTCTTTGTCCACCTTGAAGCCGAACAGGGCCAGACGCGCCAGCACCATCTCGCGCACCATGGCGGCGTTCTCACCGATACCACCGGTGAAGACAACGGCGTCCAGACGACCGTCCATGGCAGCGGCATAGGCGCCGACATACTTGGCCACACGGTAGGTGAAGACATCCAGCGCACGCTTGGCACCGGCGTCGGTGGCGTAGTTGGTGGTGACGTAGCGGCAGTCGCTGCTCACTTCGGTCATCCCCAGCAGACCGGACTCACGGGTCAGGGTGCGGTTGATGTCATCCACGCTGTAACCAAGCTGGTCGTGCATGAAGAACACCACAGCCGGATCGATATCGCCACAACGGGTGCCCATCGCCAGACCTTCCAGCGGAGTCAGACCCATGGAGATGTCAACGGATTCGCCGTTCTTGATGGCGCAGACAGAGGCACCATTGCCCAGGTGGCAGTTGATGATGTTCAGTTCATTCAACGGCTTGCCCAGCTCTTTTGCGGCTTCGTCCGCGATATAGCGGTGAGAAGTACCGTGAGCACCGTAACGACGGATACCGTGTTCGCGATAGAGCTTGTGCGGCAGCGCATAGAGGTAGGCCTCTTGCGGCAGTGTCTGGTGGAAAGCGGTGTCGAATACAGCCACGTTCTTCTCGGCCAGCTGCGGGAACACCTTCAGCGCGGCACGGATGCCGATAAGGTGTGCCGGGTTGTGCAGCGGGGCGAACGGAATGGCCGCTTCGATACCGGCAATCACGCTGTCATCGATACGCACGGAGCGGGAGAACTGCTCGCCACCGTGAACGATGCGGTGACCGATGGCCACCAACTGCTCGGCCAGAGTCGGATCCTGCGGCAGGATGTGGCCCACGATATAGTCGAGGGCCTCCTGGTGAGCGGCACCCGCTCCCAGCATGGCTTCGCCCTTGACCCCGTGGAGTTTCCATTTGATACGTGCATCATCCAGATTGAAGCATTCGGCCAGGCCGGACAGCATGTCCTCACCTGTTTTGGCGTCCATTACGGCAAATTTCAGGGAAGAGCTACCGCAGTTAAGGATCAATACCAACTTGCTCATGTTCTACATCTTCCTGTGCTTCGGCTTTACGCCGACAGTGTCGTGTCATCCAAAAGAGGATGGGATTCCCCTGCCGGGGGCTTATGGTCGCAGGAGGGTGCGCCCAATTTTTCAATTCTTGCGAGTCTCAACACATTAGAGGTGCATATCACTCGTCTCAATTCTTGGTCTTCACAGTAAATACGCATCAAGGGTGCGTATCACTGGTTTCAATTCTTGTGAGTCTCAACGCAGCAGTGGTGCGTAGCACTCGCTTCCATTCATGACAGGCCAAGCGGCCCTGTCGTGGTCGGGTGTCTGACACCCAAGGATAGCGCTCAGCAGCTGGCCAGCAGATCTCTGTGCACCTTGACCACCAGCTTCTTCACTTTGGCGGGCTGGTTGAAGGTGCAGAGCGGGCGGTGCAGCTCGCCCGGCCAGAAGATGGCGAAGTCACCCGGTTGCAGTGTCAGATAGCTGGTCTGCTCGTCATCGACAAACCAGAGGTCAGGATGGGGATGGTCGGCGCCGTCGCTCACGTAGTCGTGGGGGCCCACACCAATCCACTCTTCACCGCGCAGCAGCAGCTGGATATCGAGATAGTGCTGATGGAATTCGCCACGGCGATCCGCCGCGGGCTCGGTCACATCTTCGCTCACCAGACAGAACAGGTTCAGACCATCGATCTCGGTCTTGCCGAGCGGTGCCTCACCCCAGTGAGCCACGCTCTTCACCACCTCGGCCATAATACGGGCCAACGGGACGGGCAGCGGCGTCCGCTGCAGGGTGTTCAGGCTACCGGTGATCATGGCGTCTGCTTCCTGTTAGATGTATCTGCACAGCATCTTTGCTGGTCAATGAAAAAGGACCTTTACAGGTCCTTCAATAATACCGTCTGCAATCCGTGCAAACCGGTTTAGAGCTTTTGCTCATGTTCAGCTATGGGGGCACTGTTACACACTAATAAGCACCTTGCCAAGAGGTATAATCCCATTTACACAGTGATCGTACCAGCTGAAACCATATTATTCACCACCCTTTCACCCTCGACTTTGACCAGACGCAAAAACGGGCGCATCAGCGCCCGTTTTTTTCGTCAAACCGCGTTACAACCGGTTTCATTCAAGCCTTTTGGGCGTTTTCCACCGGTTTGGCGTACATGGCACGCCAGATCGCCTTGTGCTCTTCCGGCACCTCTGACTGACGGGTCAGGAAGGCAGCCTGCTCGATGGTATTGGCCTTGCCTGAGACATCTGCCGCCAGATAGTTGCTGGGGAAGAGGTGGTAGCTGCTCCAAATCGCCTTGTCGATCAGCGCGGCCAGTTCATCCGGATCGCTGAAGCCCTCGGTGATGGGGGCGCCGAAGGAGACGTGTACCCGCCCCTTCATGCCGACGATACCGGCGACGATGCTCTCGATATCTTCAAACTCGCCCTTCTCGTAGCAGCCGTTGACCGACTTCTCGTAGAGCTCGCGCGCCTTGGCCTTGTCGGTGGGGTCCAGCTCGTAGCTGATACTGACCGGCACGATATTGAGGCTGCGCATATAGTCGACGAAGTCGATCTTCTGCTTCTTGCCGTCGACATAGAACATCTTGAGGATGGCGGGATCGGTCTTGTCATCGCCATTCTTGGCGCGCCCTTCCTTCTGGGCAATCCAGATGGAGTGACCTTCATGGACCGAGTTGCCGATATAGGCAGACAGCTCACCCAGCACCTTCATCATCTCCCGCGGCCCCTTGGCAGAGCGCTTGACGATAAAGCTCTTGTTGAGCTTCATTAGCTCGGTGGCACAGGGTTTGCGCAGCAGGTTGTCACCGATGGCGATGCGCACGGTATCGAAACCGTGGGTGTGCAGCCCCCAGTTGACGAACGCCGGGTCCATGGCGATGTCCCTGTGGTTGGAGACAAACAGATAGCCCTGCTCTTTCTTCAGATGCTCGATCCCGGAGAAGGTCACCCCTTTGGTGGAGGTGGCGATCATGCGGGACATGTACCGGGTTACCCCCATCTGGACCTGATGCACTGTGGTCACTTTTGACCATTTGCGGCGCAGGAACAGGCGGATCATCGGGCGAATGGCCCAACCCAGCCAACTCATCAGGGAACCGAAACGATACTTGGCGATGGCGCCGATAAATTCATCATCCTGGATCAGCCGTTCGATGGCTGCCGGCACTTCTTCATCGCGGTAGGGGCGAATATCCGCGAATCTATCTACTTCAGTCACAATGTCAGCCTTGCATGCTAGGGAGTCGCGGCCAACCCGAGTTGGCCGGGAGAAATCAGGGCGCAATTTTACACGCTTTTATGGCAAGGGGTATGTGGCAAGCAAGAATAGTGAGATCTGACCAGTTAATTAATCGAAAGCCAGTGCCAACGCGACTGCCGCATCGGCATGGATGGCGGTGGTGTCGTAGAGCGGCACGGCCGCCCGGACATCGCCCACCAGCAGGGCAATCTCGGTACAACCGAGGATCACCGCCTCGGCGCCAGCGGCCGCCAGCCCCGCGATAATGGCCAGATACTCGGCCCGCGACGATTCGCGGATCTCGCCCAGACAGAGCTCGTCATAGATGATCCGGTGCACCCGCTCCCGCCCAGCCTCATCGGGTACCAGCACCGTCAGGCCGAAGCGCTCCTGCAAGCGCCCCTTGTAGAAATCCTGCTCCATGGTGAAGCGGGTACCGAGCAGGCCGACTCGGGTTATCCCGTCCGCCCGCAATTTGGCCGCGGTGGCATCGGCGATATGGAGCAGCGGGATATCGATGGCCGCCTCAATCTCGGGGGCAACCTTGTGCATGGTGTTGGTGCCGATCAGCAAGAAATCGGCGCCGCCATCCTGCAACTTGCGCGCTTCCGCCGCCAGCAGGCGCGCAGTGGCGGGCCAGTCACCGGCATGCTGCAGCCGCTCGATAGCGGCAAAGTCGACACTGTTGAGCAGCACCCGCGCCGAGTGCAAACCACCGAGCTGTGCCCGCACCCCGCGATTGAGCGCCTGATAGTAACTGACGGTGGACTCCCAGCTCATGCCACCCAGCAGACCGATACATTTCATAACAGCTCCTTTCATCCCAAGGGAGGGCAGAACCACGCCCCCTTGCAGGCAAGGCAACGCGGGAGAGATAAAAAAGGCCCCGCAGGGCCAACAAGACAGCCGGTAAAGGCCCGGGTCAACCCCGGGCTAAATCCAGATCATCCCGACACAGGCAGCCGTCGCCAGCCCCATGCCGAGATTGAAACGCCGCCAGCCCCGGGCAGTACGGATAATTTGCCGCACCTGGGCACCAAAAAGCACCCAGAACGCCCCGGTGTAGAGGCCGGTAATAAAGAAGATCACCAGCACCCAGAACGCGGAAGGCCAGTAGGCCTCCCCCGCCAGGGTGAAACCGCTGATGGCGGAGAGCGCCATCATCCACGCCTTGGGGTTGAGCAGTTGCAGCATGGCCCCCTGATGGGCGGGAATGAGCGGGCGATTGCCCTCGGCCGGGCCGCTGGCAGTCGCCACCTTCCACGCCAGCCAGAGCAGGTAGGCCGAGCCGATAAGCTTGAGGCCGTCGTGCAGCAGCGGCACCTTCTCGAACACCACGCCAAGTCCCAGCGCGGTAGCGAGGATCATCAGATTGATCCCCCCCACTACCCCCACCAGCAGGGGAATCGTGCGGCGAAAACCCTGCGCAGCCCCGGCGCTGGTGAGCAACATATTGTTGGGCCCCGGCGTGCCGCAGGTAACCAGGGCAAACCCCGCCAGGGGCAGTAACCAGTTCAGATCCATCTCAACCTCTTGTCGATGCAACGCGCCCGTTATGGGGAAAGCCTTCTAATATGCAGAGCCAGCCCTGTGGCGACAAGTCAGAAATGGCTCTTTCTCGGCCCCCACGTCCATCAGCGCGACACGACTCAATACCAGAGCATCACTACACAGAGCGCCGTCAGCAGACCGAGGGATCCGTTGAGTCGCCGCCAGCCCCGATCCGAGCTGATCCAGTTGCTCAGCTGATGGCCAAACAGCACCCAGACAAAGCAGACCGGCAGGGCCACCAGCACAAACATGACCATCACCGCCAGCTGACTCGGCCAGTAACTGGCGCCGGGCAGGCTGAACAGACTGATGGCGGAGATCCCCATCATCCACGCCTTGGGGTTCAGGAACTGAAAGCCCAGCCCCTCCAGCATGGTCAGCGGACGGGCACGTCGGACCGGATCCCCCGGTGCACCGGCCACCGCGATACGCCAGGCCAGCCACAACAGATAGAGGCTGCCGAAGATCTGCAAACCGAGCCGCAGCAAGGGCCAGCGCTCGAACAGGGGATAGAACCCCAGCGCCAGCACCAGCTGCAATACCGGCTGCCCCAGCCCCACCCCGAGCAGATGTGGCAGGGTGCGGCGCACCCCGAAGTTGGCGCCGGAGGCTGTCAGCATCAGGTTGTTGGGCCCCGGCGTACCGCAGGTGAGTACGGCAAAACCGAACAGGGTGACATACCACTCCATCGTCATATTGTGACTCCTTATTTGGCACATTGTATCGATACAATGTGCGCTATTGGTTGTGATTGGGATGAAATTCACGCTATATTGGGAACAAATTTGGATCAATGGATTTATTGTCACCATGACAATCTGGACCCCCGACCTTGCGGCCTTCGATGGCCCCCTCTACCTCAAGCTGGTCAAGGCGATCGAACAGGGGATCGCGAGCGGCGAGCTGCCCCCGCAGACCCGATTGCCCACCCACAGATCCCTGGCGGATCGCCTGGGTGTCACCGTCGGCACCATCACCCGCGCCTACAGCGAGGCGGAGCGGCGCGGCCTGCTGGCCGCCCGAGTGGGCCACGGCACCTGGGTCAAGGAGGCGAACACGGATCCCGCCAATGAGTGGGTGATCCGCCAGGAGGAGGGGCACCGCATCGAGCTGTGGCAGAACCTGCCGGTGCAGCTGGATCGGGCGGCCATCATTCGCCCCATGCTGGGGGAAGTGGCGGACGGGGATCTCAACGCCCTGCTCGGCTACGACAAGGAGGCGGGACGGCCGGATCAGCGCCAGCAGTTCGTCGACTGGCTGGCGGAGCAAGGGGTGGCCTGCAGTGAGGATCGCCTGCTGTTCAGCCACGGCGCCCAGCACGGCATCATGCTGGCGCTGCTGGCGACCCAGTGCGTGGGGGAGACCATCCTGTGCGAGGGGCTGAGCTACCCCGGCATGCTGGGCAACGCCCGTCAGCTGAAGAATCAGGTGGTGGGACTGGCGATGGATGAGGAGGGGCTGCTGCCCGAGGCGCTGGACGCCGCCTGCCGCACCCGCCGGGCCAAGCTGCTCTACCTCACCCCGACCCTGCAAAACCCCACCACCGCCATCATGAGTCTGGCGCGGCGGGAGTCCATCGTCGCCATCGCCCGCCGCCACGATCTGCTGATCATCGAGGATGACGTCAACGGCCTGTTGCCGGAGCCACACCCGCAGCCGCTGGTCAATCTGGCGCCGGAGCGAGTCATCTATCTGGGCAGTCTGGCCAAGATCGCCTGCGGCGGCCTGCGGGTCGGCTTCGTGCTGACCCCCCCCGCCCTGCGC
>NZ_JRGK01000293.1 GCF_000764645.1 Aeromonas finlandensis | reverse complement strand
ATCTGGTATTGACGGTCAGCGATATCGAACGGGCCGTAGCGTTTTACAGCTCGGTGCTCAATATGGAGGCCATCACCTTTGGTGCGGGGCGCCGGGCGGTGGGGTTTGGCAACCAGAAGATCAATCTGCAACTGCTGGGGCAGGAGCCGCGCAACCGGGCGCAGGTGGGGTCGGGGGATATCTGCCTTATCACCCGCTGGCCGCTGGAGCAGGTGATGGCCCAGCTTGCCTGCCACGGGGTGGAGATTGTCGAGGGGCCGGTGACCAAAAGCGGTGCCTGCGGGCCGATAGAATCTGTCTACTTCCTCGATCCGGATCAGAACCTCATTGAAGTCAGCATCTATCCTTGAGCCCACCAAGCCATCACTCCCATCGCCATCAGCAACAGAAAGGGGCCGTCAATTGACGGCCCCTTTTGGTTATGGCTCCCTATTTTTCTGTACTACGTGGTGAGCTGGGCTGGCCTTCTTTGGCTCGCTAATTGGCCTCCAGTAGCTTCTCGATGGGATAGGCGCTGGAGACGACCAGCTCATCCCGGATCTGTTTGGCTTCTCGGATCAATGTACGGGCGGCGTTCTGCTCGTCTGCAGAGAGCGGCAGTTGCCCTTGCCTGGCGTCAAGCAATCGCACCCCGAGCCTGGAGAGGGCATCCACTTGTTCCACCATGGGGGCGAGCGCGGCCAGATCCCGGTTGTTGGCGCTGAGCTGACGCATCGCGGGGGTATTGGCCTGCCAGCCGAGCAGCAGGGTGCGGATCTCCAACTGGCGCGCCTGATGCACCGGATCGGCTAGTAGTTCATCAACCCAGCCGTCGAGTTGGCGAATGGTTGCGCTTTCGGGGGGAAGTGCATCGGCCAGCCGGTTCAGGGGATCGTAGCGGTCATAATTTTCATTGGCCGATTTTTCGTGGTGGCGATGATAGTACTGGGCCTGTTCAACCGCCTCGGCAAAGCGTTGCAGAGGCGCGATGTCTGACTGATTGGCCAGCCGCATCATGTTCCGTACGCCGTTCCATTGGTGCTGCAGCCCGACGGAGAGGGTGCCCCAGCGATCCATGTAGGCTAGTCGCCGATACATGCTATTTTCATCATCAATATCCTGCGCTGACCAGAGGCGCTCGGCGATGGCATAGGTGCGGGGCCAGAGTCGCAGATCCAGCGTCTGCTCATTGACCAGCTCACTCCAGAGGGTTACCTCGCCGCCCTGCACGCGGCTGGTCTCATCCCCTTGCAGAAATACCGGGTGACTGTTCTCGGGCAGTTTGCTCCCTGCTATCTTGCTGCCGCCTATCTGTTTACCGGTCATAGGGTAGGTAGCGTTGGCTACCTGCAGGACCCCGGAGAGGGTGCCGGAGGCGAGAGTGACACGTGGCTGGGTCTTGCCCATCCAACTGTCCATCCAGAATGTGGTGGTGCCGTTGTGTTCGCGCACATCCTGTACCGGACGTCGGGATTTTCCCTTGAAGTCGATAAAGCCGCGCAGCTTGCCTTGCTGATCCCTTATCAGGGTGAAGCTGCCGCTGACCGGGCTGCCGCGTTTGCGTGGTGCTTCAAAGGTCCAGCTTTGCCACTGCTCGCCCGGCTGCAGGGTATCGGCAATCGGTTGTGGGGCAGGCAGGGGATCATTGCGGTAGTGATAGGCGGTGGGCTGGGGCTGATCGATGTAGTAGCCCGTGGAGAGCAGCGCCTGATGGCCCTGTCTGACCGCTTCTCCCAGCGCATCTTGCCCCTGCCAGGACTGGATGACGACGCTTTTGGGCAGATCCGCGTGCAGTGTCTCATCCCAGCCGATCATCTTGCGACCATGGCGGGCCAGGATCTGCTCCAGCTTGCTGTTGAAGTGGGCATGCAGTTCTTGGGTGGTGGCCAGCTTGTTGGTCTTCATATAGGCCTGTACGGACTTACTTTGCTGCCACTGTTCGGGGTCTACTTCGTCCCCACCAATGTGCAGGTAGGGATCGGGGAAGAGGGTGACCACTTCCGCAACCAGCTGGTCGATAAAGTCGTAGACTGCCGGTTTGCTAGGATCGAGCAGCGGCTTGTGGACGCCCCAACGGCGCTCGGGGGCGTAGTCGGTGGCCTCCGTCATGAGCTCGGGATAGGCCGTCGCAATGGCTGACGCATGGCCGGGGAAGTCGAGCTCAGGCACCACTCGAATGCCGAGCTGGGTGGCATAGTCTACCAGCTCGCGGATTTGGGTCTGGGTGTAGAACTGGCCATCTGATCCTGCCTCCTGAAGACGCGGGAAGCGTTTGGATTCAACACGCCACCCCTGATCATCGGTCAGGTGCCAGTGAAAGACGTTGAGTTTGGCTGACGCCATGCCGTCGAGTTGACGCTTGAGATCCTCTAGGGAAAGGAAGTGGCGAGCCGAATCAAGTAGCAGGCCGCGCCAGGGAAAGCGCGGCTGATCCGCGATGGTGACCGCAGGGAGCGAGTAGCCGTCCGGTCCGCTCTGCAGCAGTTGCAGGAAGGTCTCCATACCGCGCAGGGCACCATAGAGGGTATTGGCTTCAAGGCGGGCGCCGTGGTTGGTGATCTGCAGTTTATAACTCTCATCTTCACTCTCCTGCTGCGGGAAAGAGGGGCTCCCCTGCTTGACCGCAATCTCTAAGCCTGGGCCATCAGCGCCCGGGACCAGAAACAGGCCTGTCTGGCGTTCGATGCGCTGTTGCAGCCGACGTTGTGCCTGCAGCAAGGAGGGGGAGTTGGCCTCGCTCAGGGTTATGGTGAAGTGGCGATCGACGGGCAGCTTCCCCTTGCTCAGCTTCACCTCCTGGGGGTAGGGCATCAGGGGAAGATCCGTATTGGGTGCAGCCGCCCAAGCGAGGGAGGAGCTGGCCAGGGCGCTTATCGCCAGCGCCAACATCGTTTTTTTCATCGAAGACCTCGTGCACAGAATGGAAACTGGTTTGCCAGTATGGGGGCCACAGTGTGTTGAAGGCGGGGGCGTTTTTTCCGGCTGGAAATGGAAAAAAGGCAGCAATAGAGAAGAAGTTGTGAGAGTGCCAGCAGTTCAGCGAACATACGGCGGTAAAATTGTGATCCGGAACGGATTTTTCAACACTATCGCTTTAATGGAAGTTGCGTACCCAGTCACGTTTCACGTTGCTTTGGCAACGCTATTACGAGGGTTTGGCGAGGACAAGATAAAAGGAAGGGGGGAAAGAGATACGCCATATCCTGCGTGACTTGATGGCGGCAGTGCAACCCGATCACTCATGTCACAGGGGCCGTCAATTGACGGCCCCTTGCTGTTATCGCTATCGAGCCCAGCACAAGCGGCACTGCGCCAATGTGGCAGAAACGCCCTAGAAAGGCGCGCTGCTCTCGTCGCTCACCTGTAAAAACTGCTCCAGCTCGGCCTGATAGGCCGCATCAGGTTGACCGCTGCTGGCAGGGGGGACGGCTGCAGGGCTGGCAACGGGAGGGGCGGTGAGGGTCTCCATCACCCGCTGCTGCAGATAGGGATAGAAGGGGTTGGAGGAGGTGCGGGTGAGGGCGCCGGGGTTGACGATCAGCACTCCGCGCTCGCCGCGCAGGGCCAGACCGCCGAGATTGATGCCGTATTGCTCACGCTGCTCCGGGCGCGCCGCCATGCCATAGAGGGGGTCGTCCATCGGGAAGGGGAGCGCCACGTGGGAGAGGGAGTAGATCTCCTTGGGATAATCGATACCCAGCGGACGGACCTGCTCAGGCTGGTCGGTGGTGGCCAGCGTCCTGGCCTGCGTCGCGGGGGAGGTTGACTCGACATTGCCCACCACGGTGAGGCGATAGTGCCCGGGGGCGTTTGGCAGCAAGCGGTGCAGTGCCAGCTCGGAGGCCGAGCTCATCAGCGGGCCAAACAGGGTGCTGCGGTTGATATCAAACAGCACCAGTTCGCTGCCGTTGGTCGGCAGGTAGTGGTAGAGATCGGCAATGATGGAGCGGGTGCTGACGGTGTAGTCCATCACCGACTGGAAGGTGAGGGCGGGGGGAAACGCCGCCAGCTTGCCACTGGCGGCCAGTTGGCGCACCTGCTGCTGGATGGCGTGGGTCAGGCGATAGGACTGGCGCGCGCCGTTGACCGGAAACGAGTTGTACTTGAACGGGTTGAACTCCGGCATGGTGTCGAGCCAGGCGGCATTGGCAAAGGCGGGCAGCAGGGCAGGCACGGCCTTGAGCCCGGCGAAGCGGGCAAAGCGGGTCACTCCGATCATCGGGGAGATCAGCACCAGCCGATCCGGTTTGGCCAGCGTGCCGCTCTGGTCGGCCAGCGCATCGAGCGCATATTTCACCGCCAGCGCGCCGCCGTTGGAAAATCCCACCAGATGTAGCGGCCGCTTGCCCGGTACCAGCAATCGGGCCTCTCGCACCGCCAGTCGGGTGGCGGCCAGCCAGGTCTCCCAATCCACATCCACGAGGCCAGCGGGCACGGTGCCGTGGCCGGGGATCCGCAGTCCCAGCGCGATAAAACCCTGCTGCTGATAGCGTCTGGCCAGATGGCGCAGGCTGTAGGGGGAGTCGGTCAGGCCGTGCAGCAGCACCGCCACCCCTTTGACTTCCCCCTCGGGGCGCAGCAGGTAGGAGCGGTTCCAGTTCTGCTGAAAGCGGGCGGGGTTGATGGGGGAGTCCTGATAGTAGCGATTGCTGGCCAGTTGCTGCTCTGGCGGCGTCTTGGCAACCACCTCGGTGGCCACCAGCTCGAACAGCTGCGCTTCGCGGGCCAGATAGGCTTGCCAGTCGCTGCTGTCGAGCTCATCGGCACTGAGTTCGGGGGGCACCACTGTGTGCCACAGCTGCAGCGGCGCAGCCTGCCAAGCGAAGTAGGCGATCACCGCCCATGCGGTCAGCAACAGCAGCAACAGGGTCAGCAGAGCACGGCGAATAAGGCGACGAGTGTGAGCCAGCATGGCGCAATCCTTGGCGATAGAGGTGAAGCCGCATCTGAGCGGGAGAGTTCGGCGCAGCACCCAAGGCGCTGACAATCGGCTTAAAGCCTAATGGAAACAAGGTGATATGTATAGTTGATGGCGATGGGCCGCGCCGGAGTCTGGCATCTGCTCCCGCCAGCAACGTCAGGGTGACAGCACCGAGTGTGTGTCGTGTGCTTTGTGTCGACTTGAGCTTATCACCGGATGCCTGCCCGATAGCCGTTGCGCTATAACTATCTGCCCCTGAAAGGGGGCAATTATGCTACTGTAGCGGCGTTTTTTGATGGATAAGCTGGCATTGGCCTTTTTTGAAGATGGAATGGTATGCAGAATTTTGACGTAGTGAATTGGCTGATGCAGCAGACAGCCTCCCCGGCGCAGCCGGAACAGGCGATGGCACAACCGGGCGGGGCCCAGACCCTGTGGCAGGTGACCCATGCTGGCTAATGAATCCATGCGCCTGAACAAATACATCAGCGAGAGCGGCATCTGCTCGCGCCGCGAGGCCGACCGCTTTATCGAGCAGGGCCACGTCTTTATCAACGGCAAGCGCGCCGGGATTGGCGATCAGGTGCAGGTCGGCGATCTGGTCAAGGTCAACGGGCAAGTGATTGAGCCGCGCGAGGCGGACAGTCTGGTGTTTATCGTGCTCAACAAGCCGGTGGGCATCGTCAGTACCACTGAGGCGGGCGAGAAGGACAACATCGTCGATTTCGTCAACCACAGTACCCGGGTCTTCCCCATCGGGCGACTGGACAAGGATTCGCAGGGGCTGATTTTTCTCACCAACCACGGCGATCTGGTCAACAAGATCCTGCGGGCGGGCAACGATCACGAGAAAGAGTATCTGGTGACCGTCGACAAGCCGGTGACCGACGAGTTTGTGCGCGGCATGGCGGCCGGGGTGCCGATCCTTGGCGCCGTTACCAAGAAGTGCAAGGTGAAGAAAGAGGCGCCGTTCGTCTTTCGCATCACCCTAGTGCAGGGGCTGAACCGCCAGATCCGCCGCATGTGCGAGCACTTCGGTTTCGAAGTGACCAAGCTGGAGCGCATTCGCATCATGAACGTCAGCCTCAAGGGGCTGCCGGTGGGCGAGTGGCGCGATCTGACCGACGACGAGCTGATCGAGCTGTTCAAGCTGATTGAGGACTCCTCCTCCGAGGTAAAACCGGCCAAAGGTGAAAAACCGAAGGCGGCCAAGGCCCCTGCGGCGCAAACCGCCAAACCGGCCCAAGGCAAGAAGCCGCGCCGCGATGACGATCACGAGATTGGCGGGCGTCCCAATGTGCCGGGCCCGGAAGCCTTCGAGAAGAAGCTGCCGGTGGGCAAGGTCGGCGCGGGCAAAGGTGCAGCCAATAAAGGCAGTGCAGGCAAAGGTGCGCCCAAGGGTGGCAAACCGGCCGCTGGCAAGCCGCGCACCGCTAACACCGGACGGCAGAAGAAGGGGCGTTGAGTCTCCCGCATCCCTCGCTTTAGCGCATAAAAACACCGGCCTTTGGCCGGTGTTTTGTTTGGGGGGTTATGGGCCTGACGCTCTTCTGTTCGCAGCGGACGGCGGGTAGCTTGCGCCAGATCAGGCTGGCCGCGTCTCCCCGCTCGCTGTCGCCCCACTATTTGGCTGAGGGTTATCTGGCTGGCTATCTGACTGATGGAAAGGCAGCCGCATCACCTTGGGGTAGTGGCGCGGATCGAGGCGCAGCACCAGCAGGCTCATCAGTAGCAAGCCCCCCAGCTGCCACTGCCAGGCGGCGGCGAAATCGCCCACATAGTGATAGAGCCGCGCAGCCACCCAGGGGCCGGTGGCCGCCAGCATAAAGCCGAACCCCTGCATCAGGGCGCTCAGGGTGCCCGCGCGGCGCGGATCGGGCAGGTGATCGAGCGCAATCACCATGATCAGCGAAAAACTGCCGCCAAGACCGGCGCCGCACAGCATGCACCAGAGCATGGGGGCCGCCTGTGGCGCCAGCCAGAGACCGGCAAATCCCGCCAACTGCATGGCGATCGCCAGCGCCATCCAGGGTCGTCGGTCCATCTTGTGGGCGGCCAGCAGCGGCAGGCCGAGGCCACTGGCGGTCTGGGCCAGCGCCAACCAGGCGACCAGTTCGCCCGCCTGCGCGGCGCTCCACCCCTGCGCCATATAGGCGGGGGCCAGCCAGGCCACTACTATGCCGTAACCGCTGTTGATGATGCCAAAGCAGACGATCAGCAACCAGCTGCGAGGCAGGGTGATCAGCCGCTGCTCGCCATCGGGAATGGCGACCGCCGCGGCCCGTGGCAGACGCACTTGCCACACCAGCCAGACGAGGGCCAGCAGCACCGGCAGGCTCCAGAGCGCCAGAGCCCGCGACCAGTCGAGGCTGGCCGCCAGCCTTGGTGTTAGGCTGGCCCCCAGCGCCCCGCCCCCCATCATGCAGGCGGAGAAGATCCCCATCACCAGCGGCACCTTGTGGGCGAACGCCTGCTTGATCAGTGCCGGCAGCACCCCCTGCACCAGCGCCGACCCCAATCCACAGAGCGCCGCACTGGCGATCAGCAGGGCGCCGCTCTGGGCATCGAAGCGCATGGCACTGCCAATGCCGAGCAGCAGCAGGGCCGCCCCCAGCAGCTGGCGCGCACTGGCGCGCCGACGCAGGCTCGGGGTGAGCAGCACGCCAATCCCGATGAGCCACAGCGGCAGCAGGGTGAGCCAGGCGAGGGTATCCATCCCCAGCGCCAGACGCTGGTCAATCGCTTGGGCCAGCGGGCCGATAGCGGTGAGAAAGGGGCGCAGGTTCAGGCCAATCAGGATCACCAGCACCAGCAGGGCGAACCGTTGGCGGTGCGCCTCTGCCGGGTGGGCGGTGGTCCCCTTACTCATCAGCAGGCACTGCTTGCTGGGCTTGCTGCGGCTGGGGTCCGTAGAGATCCGCTGCCGTCAGGGTGACGGTCAGTTTGACCAGCGGCAGCGGTTGCGGGGCAAGGGGTAGCCCCAGCTTTTGGTAGGCGGCGCAGCTGTCAAAGCCGAACGGGGCCGCATCGGCGTTATCAAAGGCGTAGTAGACGGCGGCGATGCCGTTCATCACCAGCGCGCCGAGGCACATGGGGCAGGGGTGGCCACTGGCATAGACGATTGATCCTGCGAGCGGCCCGCACTGGCTTGCCTTGCGCAGCGCCTCCAGCTCGGCGTGACGGGTCGGGTCCCCATCCAGATGGATGCCGTTGACCGCGCTCGCCACCAACTGGCCATCTTGCACCAGCAGGGCGGCGAAGGGGCGGCCACCCTGCTGGCGATTCTCTTTGGCCAGTTGCACCGCTTGCTCCAGCCACTCTTGATGGGTTGAGAGGGAAGATGATAAGGGGATCGGGTGGGTGTTGGCAGGCACGGCAAGGGATACAGACATGATGAAAAACCCTGATTTGGCGAAAGAAACGCCAGCCTAGCGGAGTGGAGGGTCATTTGGAAATTAAATGATAGAATGAGTTCCAGTGGTTTTATAAATGGAGTGCCCCATGCTGGATCCCCTGTTACTGCGCAGTTTTGTCGCCATTATCGACACCGGCAGCTT
>NZ_JRGK01000292.1 GCF_000764645.1 Aeromonas finlandensis | reverse complement strand
GCAACAAACTCAGAGGCGATGGTACGGTCGATGACAACGGTGTAGATGCCGTCGATGCCAATGGCAACAAACTCAGAGGCGATGGTACGGTCGATGATAACGGCGTGGATGCCGTCGATGCCAATGGCAACAAACTCAGAGGCGATGGTACGGTCGATGATCGCCAACAAGTGCTTACCGATGATCAGGAGCGGGCT
Source organism: Aeromonas finlandensis (assembly GCF_000764645.1). Classification (GTDB taxonomy): domain Bacteria; phylum Pseudomonadota; class Gammaproteobacteria; order Enterobacterales; family Aeromonadaceae; genus Aeromonas; species Aeromonas finlandensis. The sequence goes on along the minus strand of NZ_JRGK01000292.1, from coordinate 31,280 downwards.
CTGCTCAACAACGGTTTTCGTGAACAGGGGCAACCATGATGCGATATCTGTTACCACTCCTCCTGCTCGGCCTCACTGGCTGCGCCACGGTCGACACCCCACCGCTTTACCATCAGATGGATAAGGCAGATGTTCAACTGGCCAACCAGGCCCTCGCCAAGGCACTGGAAACCCGTACCAAAGGGCAGAGCCTCACCTGGTTTAATCCGGCCAACCGTCACTCGGGTAGCGTCACGCCGCTACGCACCTTCCGCCATACCAATGGGGAGTGGTGCCGCGACTATCGCGAGCAACTCTATATCGGCAAGGCCAGTCAGCAGTGGCAGGATACCGCCTGCCGCAATCAGCAAGGGCGCTGGCGGCCATTGCGCACTTAGCGCGTGCCACGGGCAATAAACGAAAGGGGGTAGCAGCGCTACCCCCTTGTCATATTCACTGGCCCATTCTGACCCGGGCAGTAGTTCCAAGGTTATACCCGGCGATAGGGCAGATAAACCGGCTCCCACATGTGGTGGAGGATATGCTGCTGCAGATCCTGACCGATCAGCGGATGGGAGGGATCCCGGCGCACGATATCTTTGAGCACCGCAGTCGCCACATGCACCGAGATGCTGCGCAACTCGCGAATGCGCGGATAAACGGCCCCTTTCGCCAGATCCACCTCGCTCACGCACTCGGCCAGTGCAAAGGCGGCGGTGGTGAAGATCTCCGGGCTGATCTCGCGGATCTGGCTGACGATGGCCGCCAGGCCCACCCCGGGGAAGATAAAGACGTTGTTGCCCTGCCCGACCCGGAAATCCTGCCCCTCGTAGCTCACATCCTTGAACGGACTACCGGTGGCAACGATGGCCTTGCCCTTGCTCCAGCGATAGATATCTTCCGGCAGCGCCTCGCAGTTGGCGGTCGGGTTGGAGAGCGGGAACACCATGGGGCGCTCGCAATGCTTCTGCATCAGCTGGATGTGCTCTTCCTGGAAGGCACCACCCGATCCGCTGGTACCCAGCAGCACTGTGATGGGCACATGGCGCAGCACATCGGTCAGATTGGCCTTGCCGGGCACCTCGGTATCCCAGCCCGCCAGCAGCAGCCCCGGTTTGGCGTAACGGCGTTTGTACTCGTCGAGCCCTTCCCGGTTGTCACACACCAGTCCCTGGGTATCCAGAATGTAGATGCGATCCCGCGCCGCCTGCGGATCCATCCCCTCGCGGATCATCCCCGCGCAGATCTGATCCGCCACCCCGACCCCGCCGGCTCCGGCGCCATAGACCAGATAGTTCTGCTGGCCGAGGGTTTCCCCCTTGACCTTGACCGCACCGATGATACCGGCCAGCACGACAGCGCCAGTGCCCTGAATGTCATCGTTGAATGACGGCAGCGCCTGCTGGTAGCGGGCCAGATTGTTGAACGCGTTGGATTTGCTGAAGTCTTCCCACTGCAGCACGGCGTTGGGGAAGTGGCGCTTGACCCCGGCGACAAACTTGTCGATGAAGTCGTCGTACTCCTTGCCGCGAATGCGCTTGTGGGGCTGACCCAGATACATGGGATCATCCAGCAGTTTCTGGTTGTCAGTGCCCACATCCAGCGCGATGGGCAAACAACACGCCGGGTGAATACCGGCCCCCAGGGTATAGAGGGAGAGCTTGCCGATGGGGATCCCCATGCCGCCCACCCCCTGATCGCCGATCCCCAGGATACCCTGGCTGTCGGTGACGACTATGATGCGGATCGATTTGGCATCGATATGGCGCGCCAGCGAGCCCATGTCTTCCACGTTTTTCTGGGTGATATAGAGGCCGCGCGGCTTCTGGAAACGGTGACTGAACTCCTGACACGCCTTGCCGACGGTCGGGGTGTAGATATAAGGGGTCATCTCCTCAACGTGGTGGGAGAGCAAGGCATAGAAGAGGGTTTCGTTGCGGTCCTGCAGGGCGCGCAGGTTCTGGTACTTCTCGATGTCGCTGCTTGCGCTCTTGAACCCTTCATAAACCCGTTCAAGCTGGGCTTCAAACGTTTGTACCTGAGGCGGCAGCAAGCCATCGAGCTCGAAATCGGCACGTTCCTGTTCGGTGAAGGCAGTGCCCTTGTTGAGATTACGATCATTCAGCAGATTGGTGCCTGTCAGTGCAACGGGGCGAAAATCCTGTCCCTGTGCATCTTTCCACAGCAGATATTGTCCGGTAGCCATAGTCATTCTCTTTGATTTACGTGAAATTGCCATTCGGCAGGAGATTGAGACTCGTAATGAAATCAATCATATGACGTTTATTCGATCGGTTTTGTGAGCTTGGGCATACCCTGCGGCCAAAAACCAGCGCAAAACAGATTGCCGGATCACACCATCTCTCTGAAACGGACACGGTGGCCGCAGCCACCGTGTTTTTATCAGCACACTCGCATCAGACTTAGCCGCTGATGCCCACCTCCAGCTTGAACTTGGTCTTGGCCTTGCTGCTCTCGGCCGCCCCCATCTGGTAGACACGAATGGTGTAGGTGCCCTTGGCGGGCAGGGTCGCCTCAAAGTGGTTTCCTTCACTGGAGCCGATAAAGATCGCCTCCCCATTGCTGCCTGGCGGCAAAATATTGAAGTAGGGCTTGCCGGTCAGGATCACTACCATGCTCTGGCCCTTGTTGGCCGTCAGCTTGTAATCGAGAGTCTGGCGACCCTGAATGGTGCTATTGATGGTCGCCCCGGACTCTCCCTTCTTGAACTGCACCTGCTGGGTCTTGATCCCGTCAGCAGCCTGCACTGACCAGGCAGAAACTCCACCCAGCAACCCGACCGCACATGCCGCAGCCAACAACGCTTTTTTCATCTTCACACTCCCTACTATTGAAACCATGCTCGCTTACTATTACACATTTTCTGCGGTCCGCTGACGCGCAAAAATCCATCTGGATTACTCTGCCCCCTCATTTGTAAACCTATAAAGGGGACGAACAACTATGCTAAAGATTGGGCCCATAGCACGGAACTGCACTGCGGTATGCCAAACAGCAACACCATAAGCAACATTCTGATCGTCGATGATATGGCCTCCAACCGCTATATCCTGCGCAGCCTGCTCGAAGAGGCGGGTTATCAGGTGCGCGAAGCGACAGATGGCCAACAGGCCGTTGATGCCGCAGCGCAGGTCACCCCCGACCTGATCCTGATGGACATCAATATGCCGGTGATGGATGGCTATGAGGCGTGTCGGCGGATCCAGCAACAACAGGGACCATGGGCACTGCCCATCATCTTTATCAGTTCAAACAGCGAGGTCAGCGCCCTTGAGCAAGCCTTTCAGGCTGGTGGCTGTGACTATGTCTCCAAACCGTTTCATCAGCTCGAAGTGCTGGCCCGGGTGCAAAACCAGCTGCGCCTCAAGGAGCTGGGACGCCAACAGGCCAAGGTGCAGCTCTACCAAAGCCTGTTCCAGCTCACCGCTGGCATTGCCCATGAGATAAATACCCCGCTGGGGGTCGGCATTACCGCTTCCAGCCTTATTCAGGGCGCTGGCGACCTGCTGGCCAACGCGGTGAAAACCGGCGTACTGGGTCAACGCCTGCTCCATCAGCAGCTCACCGATATCAAGGAGGGCACCGAGCTGGTTGAATCCAGCCTGCGCCGGGTTGCGATACTGGTCACCCGTTTCAAGGAGCTGACCCGCGATCAAAACGAGCAGGAGGCGCGCCCCTTTGCGGTGAAGAAGAGCATCCAGCAGATGTTGCAAGCATTCAGCCCTGAACTGCAGATCGACCGAATCACCCCCCGACTTGAAGGAACAGAGATCACACTGACCGCCCCTGAATCCCTTTTTGTCGACTTGTTGCAGGAACTGGTGAAAAACAGCATGGCTCATGCCTTTCAGGGGGCCGGGGAGCACAGTTTCACCATCCATATCGGGCAACATGAAGGCTCACTGCTGCTCACCTATCAGGATTCCGGCCCCGGAATGCCTGCCGACAAGCTGCCACGTCTGTTTGAACCCTTCTTTACTACGATGCGTGGCAATGCCAACCACTGCGGGCTTAGCGCCTGCCGGATCCACAATCTGGTGGAGAACAACCTGCGCGGTTCGGTCAATGTGACCAGTCCGCCGGGCGAGGGATTGCGCTACGAGATCCACCTCCCGCTCAAACCGGTGACCTGAGCCACCGAGCAGAGAGGGTGAATAACAGAGGGATATTGAACAATAAAAAGGGGCGCATCAGCGCCCCTTCCCTTTACCCTTTGTCGACCATCAGCTTGATTTGCCCGCCTTGGACTCATCGAGAGTGTGCTTCACCTCTTCATACCAGAGGTCGTGGTGCTCCTTGGCCCAGGTCTCGTCCACCTCGCCGGTCACCATCCCCTCCAGCGCCCCTTCCAACTGGAACAGGCCCATGTAGATATGGAAGATAAAACCGCAGATGAGGATCAAGGCGCCTACGATATGGATAAAGCTGGCCCACTCCATCTGGCGGCGCAGCTGGCCGAAGATGGGGAAGTCGAGGAACAGCCCGGTCGCCACCACAATGCCGCCAAACCAGATCAGCAGCCAGAAGATCGCCTTCTCGCCGCCGTTGGAAAAGCCCGCCGAGGGGTGACTCCCCTTGTGGGGGCCCAGCATGCCGCCCGCCTTCATAAACCACTTCACATCCACCATGTTGACGATGTTGTGGCGGAACCATTTGATGAGCACCCCCATCAGGCAGAGGAAGAAGAGCGGCCCCACATAGTTGTGGAACACCTTGGCGAACCAGATCCAGTTCTCCCACACCCCGAGGCTCACCACCGGCTTGATGAAGTGCTTGCCGTAGATGATGGCAAGCCCAGACCCGGAAAGGGTCAGAAACATGGCTGCCGTGGTCCAGTGCAGCGCCCGATCGAGCCGACTCCAGCGCTTGAGCTTGCGCCCGGTGCGCGGTTTGGAGAGTCGGGTCGGCCCCACCGCCCAGTACATCAGGCCGCACATGGCGAGCGACCCGAAAATGGCGATGGCACCAAGCGGCGATACCCACTTGGTCTTCACCTCGAACCAGAGCTGGCCCGGCACCGAGATCAGTACCCCGTGCTCCGGCGAGCGGGAGGTGGTCACCCCCTCCTGCCCATCCTTCACCGCTCGCCAGTAATCGGCGCCGGCAAAACCGACCGCCTCTTTCTCGGCGTCGGCGAAACTTGCGGTACTCACCAGCAGCAGGGCAGCAAACAGGGCCATTAGCCAGGTTTTCATGCCGACCCTCCCTGCTTGTTCACCTTGCTGGCATCGCGATAGAGCGCCTGTTCATCAGCACCCCAGCCTGCGTGCGGCGCACCGCGATAGGCGACCCGCTCGCGGAAGATGTCGGAGATCACCTGCGCATCCCCCGCCAGCAGTGCCTTGGTGGAGCAGAGCTCGGCACACATCGGCAGCTTGCCCTCGGCGATGCGGTTGGCACCGTACTTCTGGCGCTCCGCCTCGCTGTGATCCTCTTCCGGGCCACCGGCGCAGAAGGTGCACTTGTCCATCTTGCCCCGATCGCCAAAAGCGGCGGTTTTCGGGAACTGGGGCGCCCCGAACGGACAGGCAAACAGGCAGTAGCCGCAACCGATGCAGAGATCCTTGTTGTGCAGCACGATGCCGTCGTCGGTGTGGTAGAAACAGTCGGCCGGGCAGACCGCCATGCAGGGGGCATCGGTGCAGTGCATGCAGGCGACCGAGATGGAGGTCTCCCCCGGCAGGCCATCGTTGAGGGTCACCACCCGGCGGCGCTGGATGCCCCACTCGAGGGCATCGTCGTTCTCGTTCTTGCACGCCGTCACACAGCCGTTGCACTCGATGCAGCGCTTGGTGTCACACATGAATTTCATTCTGGCCATGGGATCAGGCTCCTACTTTACGAAAACGGCACAGGGTGACCTTGGTCTCCTGCATCTGGGTGACCGGGTCATAACCATAGGTGGTGACTATGTTGACCGACTCCCCCAGCACATAAGGGTCAGACCCTTCCGGATATTTGGATCGCAGATCCTTGCCCTCGAAGTGGCCGCCGAAGTGGAACGGCATAAAGGCGAGCCCCGGTTTGACCCGCGGGGTCACCAGCGCCTTCACCTTGACTCGGCCCCCTTCCGGCCCCTCGACCCACACATCCTGACCGTCGCGCACCCCGACATCGTTGGCGTCCGCCGGGTTCATCTCGACGAACATCTCCTGCTGCAACTCGGCCAGCCAGGGGTTGGAGCGGGTCTCGTCGCCGCCCCCCTCATACTCCACCAGACGGCCGGAGGTGAGGATGATCGGGAACTCCTTGCTGACGTCCTTCTCCTGCACCGAGGCGTACTGGGTCGGCAGGCGCCACAGGCTCTTGGAGTCTGGCCAGGTGGCGTAGTCCGCCAGCAGATCCCGGCGCGGGGTGTAGAGCGGCTCGCGGTGCTTGGGCACCTGATCCGGGAAGGTCCACACCACGCAGCGCGCCTTGGCGTTGCCATAGGGGACGAAGCCATGCTTGATGGCGACCCGCTGGATGCCGCCAGAGAGATCGGTCTTCCAGTTCTTGCCCTCGGCCTCTTTCTTCTCGGCCTCGGTCAGCTCATCCCACCAGCCGAGCTGTTTCATCAGGTCGGCAGTGATCTCGGGATAACCGTCTTCCACCTCGCTCCCTTTCGGCCAGGAGTCTTCGGCGAGCAGCGAGACGCCCTGATACTCGATGCCGAAACGTGCGCGGAAACCGCCGCCCCCTTCCGATACCGGAATGCTGGTATCGTAGAGGATGTGGCTGCCGGGATGCTTCATCTCCGGGGTACCCCAGCAGGGCCAGGGCAGACCATACACTTCGCCGCTGACCGGGCCGCCTTCGGCCTTGAGGTTGGTCTTGTGGAAGGTGTGCCAGTTCTGCTGGTGCGCCTTGAGCCGCTCCGGGCTCTGGCCGGTGTAACCCACGCTCCACATGCCGCGGTTGTATTCGCGGGTGATGTCTTCCAGCAGTGGCTGGTTGTTCTCAACCTTGATGTGTTTGAACAGCTGGTCGGCAAAACCGAGCTTCTTGCTCAGCAGATACATGATCTCGTGGTCGACCTTGGATTCGAACAGCGGCTCGATCACCTTGTCGCGCCACTGCATGGAGCGGTTGGTGGCGGTAACGGACCCATAGGTCTCGAACTGGGTGGTGGCCGGCAGCAGGTAGACGCCGTCGGTGCGATCGTTCATGACCGAGGCGACGGTGGGGTACGGGTCGACAATCACCATCATGTCGAGCTTTTGCATCGCCTTCTTCATTTCCGGGCCGCGGGTCTGGGAGTTGACCGCATGGCCCCAGTAGAACATGGCGCGGATGTTGGAGCCCTGCTCGATGAGATCGGCATTCTCCAGCACCCCGTCCACCCAGCGGGAGACCGGAATGCCGTTGTTGTTCATCGGCAGCTTGCCGTTGTAGGCCTTGTTGTCGAAACGCGCCTTGATCCACTCGTAATCGACATCCCACACCCGGGCCCAGTGCTTCCAGGAGCCCTCTTCCAGCCCGTAGTAGCCGGGCAGGGAGTCGGAGGTGACGCCAAAGTCGGTGGCGCCCTGCACGTTGTCGTGACCGCGGAAAATGTTGGTGCCAGCTCCGCTCTTGCCCACGTTGCCGAGAGCCAGTTCGAGGATGCAGTAAGCGCGGGTGTTATTGTTGCCGGTGGTGTGCTGAGTGCCGCCCATGCACCAGACCACGCAGCCGGGACGGTTGTCGGCCAGCAGCTTGGCGGCATCGTGCACTTGCTGTTCGTTAAGACCGGTCACCCGCTCCACTTCCGCCGGGGTCCAGCGCGCCACCTCTTTTTGCACCTCGTCCATGCCGTAGACGCGGGTGCGGATGAACTCTTTATCTTCCCAACCGTTCTTGAAGATGTGCCAGAGCATGCCCCAGATAAAGGCGACGTCGGTGCCCGGACGCAGGGAGAGATACATGTCTGCCTTGGCGGCAGTGCGGGTACGGCGCGGGTCGACCACCAGGATCTTGCAGCCGTTGCGCTCTTTTGCCAGCAGGATGTGCTGCATGGCGACCGGGTGGGCCTCCGCCGGGTTGGAGCCGATGAACATGATCGACTTGCTGTTGTGCATGTCGTTCAGGCTGTTGGTCATGGCGCCGTAGCCCCAGGTGTTGGCGACGCCAGCCACCGTGGTGGAGTGGCAGATGCGCGCCTGGTGATCCACGTTGTTGGTGCCCCACAGCGACGCCATCTTGCGAAACAGGTAGGCCTGCTCGTTGGAGTGCTTGGCCGAGCCGAGCCAGTAGACGCTGTCGGGGCCGGACTCCTTGCGCAGGCGCAGCACCTCGTTGCCCACCTCTTCGATGGCCTGATCCCAACTGATACGCTGCCACTTGCCGCCCACCAGCTTCATCGGGTACTTGAGGCGACGCTCGCCGTGGCCGTGCTCGCGCAGGGCCGCCCCTTTGGCGCAGTGGCCGCCAAGGTTGAAGGGGTGATCGAAGGCCGGTTCCTGACCGGTCCAGACGCCGTTCTGCACCTCGGCATAGACGCCGCAGCCCACCGAGCAGTGGGAACAGATGGTGCGCTTCACCTCGACCGGCACCTCGGCCGCCACGGTTTTGGCCTCGGCCCGCTGCATCATGGCTGGGGCCAGCCAACCGGCGGCCACGGCGCCACCGGCTACCAGACCGGAGTTGACCATAAAGGCGCGACGGGTCAGCCCCTGACCGCGAGTGGCCTCATTGCCCTGCTCGCCCACTGGGGGCTGCTCGGCACGTTTTGTCAGTTTCATGAATTCTCCTTCACTGATCCGGCTCAGTCGGTGCCGCGCAGGGTGCGATAAAAGTCGTGAACATGGGGGGTCTCCCGATAGCCCTTGTCAGGCTCGGTGTCGTGGGTCAGCACCTCTTTGCCCACCACCCGACCGGTGGCACCGGCCAATACGCCTATGGTGGCGACCACGCCAACTCCCTTGATCAGATTGCGGCGGGACGGGTCTTTCAGCTTTTCATCGCTCATTCTTGTGACCTCTGTTTTTGTAATTTCCGGCGCCTGCGCGCCAGCTTCGCGTCCAATGGGATATCTCATCTGCTCGTCTTGTTATGCACAGATAGGGGCGTTCAGCCCGGCACCACGCAGGCGCCAAACGGCAGGCGCAATTCGTTTTCCAGCTTGAAGAAATCTTCGGCAAGGGCGCCGACCGCCCGGTAGAAGCTACCCCCTTTCGCCTGTTGCTGATCACGGCAGCAGGCGAGTACCCAGGGGGCAAGGTGGCGCTCATAGAAGCGGTTGCGATCCGGGTGCTGCTCGGCAATCAGTACCGCCATCACCTCACAGAGGGCGGCCAGATGATCTTCCGGCTCGCACACCCCGCTCTGGCGCTCGAAACCCAGCGACTGGAGGTCTGCGCGCAGCACCGCCAGCGGCAGCTCCATCAATGAGCCGGTGAGATACCAGGAGGCAAACGGCACGATCTCCCCGCGCCCCAGACCGATAAAGAGATCCTGATACTCCTCGGCAAGCTCGTTTTCGTGGTGGCTGCTGGCCGCCAGCTGCACCAGCCCCAGCCCTCTGGCAAAGGGGCCCGGCATAGCCTGCAACCCTTGCAGCCAGGCGAACTGTTCGCCTCGGGGAGCGGCGCGCCAGAGGCTCGCCAGCAGGGCGTAGAGATCGGCGCTACTCTGTTCCAGTTCGGTCATGGTCAGTTCGCCTGCGTTGTCATTGAGTTGTTGATTCATCACAGGCCCCTCATATCTTGAGCTGGGCGGCAGGATCCGCCGCCAGCGCTGCAAACACATCCTTCACCCGGCAATCCTCACACATCAGCAACCGCTGGGCGGCCTCGTTCTGGAAGTGGGAGTGACCGGCCAGTTTTTGCTGGATGCGACGGATCATCGAAGCGGGTGCGAACGGCTTGCCGCAGCGAATGCAGCAGGCGGCCTCTTCGGCTTTCAGGCTCTGCACGGCGCGGCGCGCTTCGGGCACGGGTTGCAGGCGGGGCGTGAGCACGATGGCCTGCTCGGGGCAGGCCTTTTCACACATGCCGCACTGGATGCAATCCTGCTCGATAAAGTTGAGGCCGGGGGCATGGCCCACCGCATGCAGGGCACGGCTCGGGCAGACCGCCACGCAACCCATGCAGAGGGTGCAGTCAGCTTCTTTCAATTCAACGCTGCCGTATGGGGCACCGTGGGGCACCGCCAGCGGCTCGCGGCGCCCCTCATTGGCCTGCCAGAGGGCATCGAAGGCGGCAAACAGATTTTCCCGTTTGTCCCCCTTGAGCGGCTTGTCCAGCAGGGCAACAGCTGGCTCACCGGAGATCGGCTTATCTTGTTCAGCATCAGGGTTAAACAGGGCGATGCGATCGGCAGAGAGACCGGCGCCCGCCAAGAGCACGGCGGCGCTGGCCAGCTCCCGCTCAACCAGCGCACGGACGCTTGCGGGGGCATCATCGCCCAGTGCAATGCGCACCGCGCTGGCGCCATAGGCGAGGGCGGCAAACCAGCTCTCGATGCCTAAGCTGGCGCTCTCCTCCACCCAGATCGGCAGCCAGTTGGCGGGCAGGCGGGTGAGTTCGGCTTCCACCCATTCGCGCTCGTTTTCACCGGCGATCAGCAACTGGGGCGCTTCGCCGCTCGCCTCCCGGTAGTGCTTGAGCAAGCGCAGCAGGTAGTCGCCGCTGGTGTTGGCATCGGGCTGGTGATAGGCAATCGCCCCGGTCGGACAGGCAGAGGCGCAGCTACCGAAGCCCTGACAGAGATGGGGATCGATCTGGATGCGACCATTGATGGGCTTGAGGGCATCGGTCGGACAGACATCGAGGCAGCGGCTGCAACCGGGCACGCCGCGGGCGGTAAAGGCGCAGGCCTCGGGGTCCAGGCGAAAATAGCGTGGCTTGTCGAAGATACCGGTCAGTGCGCAGATCTCGGCGAGCCGTTCAGCCAAGTCTGTGTCATCGGCCAGATGCAGATAACCGACCGGCGGGCGCTCCAGCGCAAACAGCGGGGTGCGGCCCAGATCGGCCACCAGATCGAAGCGCGGTTCGCGTGGCTGTTCACTGACAACAGTCGCTTGTTGTGGAAAGCCTTGTTGTGGGAAGCAAAGCGCCGCAAGGTTAACCCGCTCCCCCTGCCCATTGAGGCCGGTGAGCTGGAACTGGCCGAGATACCCTGTCAGGCTCGGCTCGCGCAGGGTCAGGGCGTCTAGAGCGGCGGTAGCCTCGAAGATGGCCTCGAGATCCGCAGCCTCGGCGTCAAAAACGGATTCGGTCACCAGCAGAGTGGGCTTCACCCCGGCGGGCAGCAGGCTGGCAGCGCGGCGAATGCGATCTTCCGGGCCGACCAGCAGCAGGCGCCCCTGACTCTGGTAAGAGACAGTGGCCGGGATCAGGTTATCGGTCTTGACCGTATGCTGCAGGGCATAGGCGCGAGCGCGCGCGTTATCCGCCCCGTGGGCCAGATTTGAGGTCAGATTTGGCAATGTTTGTTCAGTGCTCACATACACTCCTGGGCGCGCCACCTCATGGGATGGGCGCTTGTTGGTAAGCCGAGAGAGCAAGAGGCGAGCCAACTCCCCCGGAAAAAAAGTGACTGACAGGGAGTCAGGATCCTGAGGGTTCCATTCCCCCACCCTTGGTTGGGACATTTTGTCCACCAAAGGAAGCCAAAATGTCCCGATCGTCGGTGGGGGTTTGAGAATGGTTATCAGCCAGCGCGGGCGGCTCGGCGGCCGGTTCGCTGACAATCGCCACCGGTTCAGCTGATCCTGTGGCCGGATTGACCGATTCTCTGTCAGGGGCGGTTACCTGTTCCACCAGCCAGTTGCGCAGGCCAGCGGTCAGAGCCGCAGGCAGCAATTCGGGCTGGCTGAAATCCTGGGTGTAGTCGTCGAGCCCATCCGGTTTATGGCTGCGAAACATGGCCCGCAGCGCCTCCTTGTCGGGGAGTTTGGCCTTGCCCGTCTGAGCCGTTGTTAGCGGTGTTTCGCCACTCTCGGCCCCCTCAACGGCAAGGGGTTCACAGCTCCCCTTGTCAGTGCTGACTACGGGGCTATCCAGCGAGTTATCTGGAGTTTCACCTTCGCCACTGCCTTCGATGGGGGCTGCAACCACCTCGGGGATAACCTCTTCCCGTGGCTGCAATGCCTGATGCTTGCGCGCCTCACTCTTGCGAGACGACCAGCGCTTGAGGAACTCACTCATGGCCGCTGTTTCCGCTGTCACTGCCACGCTCGCGGCCATCGGGGCCGGTGGCGTTAACGGCGCCGCAGCTGGCTTGATCTACCGTATCGACACCGAGCTGATCCTGCGCCCGTCCCTTGCCCTTCTTGCCCTTGCGGCGGGCCTCCAGCAGCTCGCCGTGACGACCGATAAAGGCCTCCACCCAGGCTTGCAGCGCTTCGGGCAGCGGGCAGGAGAGCACCTGCCGCTCGCCATCCATATAGGCGGCGGCCACAGTCTGGCTCAGGGTGAGGCCATCGGCCACAAAGCCATTGTCCACGCGGCTTCCGGTGACAAAGAGGCGGGGCGAGCCGGAGCTCAAGTTGAAGCGATAATCCCCCCGCTCATCGCGAAACAGGGTAAGGGGCAAGGCACCGGCAGCCTCAGGTTCAGCGGGATGGAGCGCAGCTATCTCAAAACGGCGGCTCTGCCAGCGGCCAACCTGGCTGTCGATGGCCTTTAACTCCAGTTGCAGCCAGCGCTGCGGGGAGAGGGGTTTGGTTGTCTCTTGCACTGTCACGGCTCCCATCAGAAGGTCTCTGCCGGGCCGCCCTCCCCCGTGATCCACCCCGTTCGAGGCGGATCAGAGCAGGAGATTCATGGCGGCCACGGCCATCAATGGGATAAGACTTAGCAAGAGTGGGGCCAAGGCAGGCTTGGTAGCCGATGGGGGCTTTGATGCGGGTTGGCGCGTTGTGCGGGATATGGGCCGGCGCGGGCGTAGGTTGGTGCTGAGCGACATATGGCGTAAAACCAATCCGCCAGAACCTAATCGACAGGGATAGCAATAATCGAATAACACCGAATTATCCGATTATTGCCTTTATATGGCTGTTCACGGTAAACGTTGGGCTTCACTTCGTTCAGCACCAACCTACGATTTAGCCAAACAAACGGGATTCAAGGTGAGCAGGGTATGCAGGAATTCCAATACGCAACTTTCAGCTGGAAACATGTTATTAATTTTCAGCTCAAGATTGTTAGTTTTTATCATTACATTTCTTTTTGAAAGAAAAATCGAAATCTGCACCTGTCCGCTGAAAACAAACATAGTTAGAAAACAATTCATCATATCCATAATCAGTTAACATTGATTGAATCAACTCAGGTGTTATAACGTGGTCTCCAAAACTATTTGGAACGCGCCCCCATTCATTACCAATAAATCCATTCACATCTATAAATGCAGTATGCTTCTTGCCATCTAAAATATAAATCAAAATATACAGAACAGAATCATTGTATATATGACCATCAAATGTAGGTCTATTTATAGTGGCCAGTGTCATATCTAGAAGAAAACTATCTCTAATTTCTTCATGCTGACATTTAACCAGATTATTTCCTGTGTTTATGTAGAAATCTATCTGCTGAGATAAGAAGTTAGGCTGAATTCTATCACTACCGACCGTTAAGTATGCGTATTTATCAATTGTAATCGCAACAGATTCTTTTGCTTTCAGGACAACAGGCTCTTGTGGCCTATATAAATCAATTTTAATGTCATTATCTAATACGAGATGAATTGACCAAATTACAACCGGCTTATCCTTTTTATTACTGACGATAAGTTTTGATATTTGAGCATCACTGTATTTATCACCAGAAACAACATATGATGCCGTTAGTTTAAAACCTATTTTTGCATGATAAAAATAAAGCGCATATAGTGTACCAATAAAAGCGATAACTGCACGAGCATCATCAAATAACGAATGTACACTTACAGGAATATTCAAAGCGCCCTCTCTCATAGCTCATTGTATATGTACTCCCCCTGCATCCAATACATCAACATTGGCGCATAGGCATTGTTCTTTATCTAATCAATTTTTCTAGCTCACTGATAATACCCTTGAGCAGTTAGAATTTTCCATTTTATTTTTAAGTATGCTTTATCAAACTTACGATTCACTTACCAATTCACACAATCTGGAACAAAACTTGCTGTAACCCTCCCCTTAGATCCCGGCAACCGGTCGCGAGGGGCCCATGACACCGACCTTTATCAAAAGCAATGCCGCCGCCCAGCTCACCATGGCCGTCGAGGTGATGGATGAGCAGGGCACGCTGCAAACCCGCCAAATCGCCTGTGAGCGGCCACTGACGGTCTACCTCAACTGGAAGGAGATCGTCACCCTGATGACGCTGGGTGCCCGCCCCGAGGCGCTGGTGTTGGGTTATCTGAAAAATCAGGGCTTTATCGAGGATATTGCAGCCATCGAGTCGGTCATCGTCGACTGGGAGAGCGAGGCCGCCGCCGTGGTGAGCAGCCAGCAGGCCGCCGATCTCGATAAGTCACTGGAGAAGAAGACGGTCACCTCCGGCTGCGGTCAGGGCACCATGTATGGCAGCGTGATGAAAAAGCTCGAAGGGGTGGTCTTGGCGGCGCCAGAGCTGAAACAGAGCACCCTCTACGCCCTGCTTAAGGCGCTGTCGGCCCATAACGAAACCTACAAGATGGCCGGTGCCGTCCATGGCTGCGCCATCTGTCGCGGCGCCGAAATCCTCTCTTTTGTCGAGGACGTGGGGCGCCACAATGCGGTGGATACCCTGGCGGGCGAGCTCTGGATGCGCGGCGAGGCTGGCCACGACAAGATCTTCTACACCACCGGGCGGCTCACCTCGGAGATGGTGATCAAGGTGGCGCAGATGGGCATTCCGGTGCTGCTGTCGCGCTCCGGCGTCACCCAGATGGGGCTGGATCTCGCCCGCCAGCTCGGCATCACCATGATTGCCCGCGCCAAGGGGCGCCACTTCGAGGTATTCAGCGGCCACGACCACCTGCAGCTGGACGAGAAGCCGCCAGTGCTGGCGCCAAGTTCGGCCGGTCGCGGGATGCGGGACTAGGCAATGAACGAGTTTATGAGTGCCGAACAGATCGCTCTGTATCTCGACCACGCCACCACACAGGCCACCACAGGGGTCAGGAACAAGCCATGAACGAGTTTATGAACGTGAAGCAGGTGGCCGAGTACCTTGATCTCAACGAGAAGAAGGTCTACCAGCTCGCCAACGAGGCGCGCATCCCCGCCACCAAGGCGACCGGCAAATGGCTGTTTCCCCGCTCCCTGCTCGATCGCTGGCTGCTCGGCAGCTGCCACGAGGGGGTGATGAACGACCGGCTGCTGCTGGCGGGCTCGGACGATGTGCTGCTCCACTACGCCAGCAGCCGCTTGGCCCAGCAGCTCGGCACCCAGGCACTGGTGGGCTACACCCCGTGCGGCACCCGTCAGGGGCTGGCGATGCTGGCACGCGGCCATGTGGATCTGTGCGCCATCCACTGGGGGCAGGCCGAAGAGGCCCACCTGCGCCATCCGGCGCTGGTGCAGCAGTATCAGGGCCACCGGCAATGGGTGATCGTTCATGGATTTCGCCGGGTGCAGGGGCTGGTGCTGCGCCAGGGATTGCAACCCAAAGAGGCGAAAGAGGCGCTCGACTGGCGCTGGGCCATGCGTCAGGAAGGGGCAGGCAGCCAGCGCGCCCTGCAGGAGTGGCTGCAAACGCAAGGGGAGTCGCTGACCCGGCTGGAGCGCACCCTCGAGGTCAACAGCGAGCGAGAGCTGGCCGCTGCCATCAGCCGTGGCGATGCGGATGTGGGGCCCGGCGCCCAGAGCACCGCCACCGAGTTTGGCCTCGGCTTTATGCCCTTGTCGCAGGAGTGCTTCGATCTGGTGATGCCACAAGGGGTCTTCTTTCGCACCCTGCTGCAACAGCTGATCGGCTGGCTGCAATCCCCCGAGGGGCGCGAGCTGGCGGCCCGCCTCGGCGGCTATGACCTGACCCAGAGCGGCAAGCTGGTGTGGAGCCCGCAGTAAGCGGCATCGCCCAAAGCAACCCTTCCCTTTGGCACTTTGCCGCCTCTCTGGCTGCCCGACCTGAGAGGCGTGTTTTCTTATCCCGCCCGCGTTGTCCCTGCCGGTTCTGTCATCACCAGCGCTTGCCCAACCAATTGCCCAACCAAGAGTGAGATCGGAGGAGGCGCGCAAGCGGCCCCAACCGAGCAGTGGCAGGCGTTTGGGGCACACCTCACCTTGGTATAAATAAAAATGGGGTCATTTAGCCAAAACACATAAATTCTATTTATAGCGACGCCGTTGGCCCCTCAACCGGTGCAAAGACATGCCCGGCGGCCCGGCAAGGGCCCCCTCCGATCAGCAGACGCGGCATAAAAAAATCCCCAAGGCTTGCTCGGGGATCTTTGCAGTTGCACGAAGGTGAAGAGTTACTGACTGCGCTCGCCGCCGCTTTCACGCCCTTCGGCATTGAGGGCAATGCGCCACCCTTCCAGCTGGGCCGGTTCGCCGCCGCTTGGCAGCAGGGCGTGGCTGCGCAGCCGCACGGTAAAGCAGCTCCCCTGCCCCGGGGTGGAGTCCACCAGCAGCTCGCCGCCCCAGCGGCTGATGATGCGGTGGCTCAGGGCCAGCCCCAGTCCGGTGCCGGTGGCGCGGGTGGTGAAGAAGGGGTCGAAGATCTTGTCGATAATGGCCGCCTCGATGCCGCTGCCATTGTCGATGACCCGCACCTCGGCCCCGCGCAACTGACCCAGTTCATCGACCCAGTCGCGACTCTCGACCCGGATCTCCCCCTGCGCCCCCAGCGCGTGGCTGGCGTTGACCAAGAGGTTGATCAACACCTGCAACAGCTGCTGGCGATCCGCCTCGATGGGCTGCTGGGCCTTGAGATCGGCCACCAGCGCCACCTGCTGCTGGCGCAGGGCGGAGCGCACCAGGGTCAGGCTCTCCTCGATGATGGGATTGAGGTGCTGCCACACCGGCGCGGTCTCGTAGTCGCCGGGGCGCGAATATTGCAGCAGGCTGCGGGTGATGGCACGAATACGCTCGATCTGGGCCAGCACCAGCGCCAGCTCCTCGCTGACCGGCTCGGCCGCCTCCCCCAGCTCCAGCTTCATCAGCTCCACGTTGCCGAGGATCACCGCCAAGGGGTTATTGATCTCGTGGGCCACCCCGGCCGAGAGCTCGCCAAGGGCTGCCAGCTTCTCGCTGATCAGCAGCTGCTGGCGCGCCTCGGTCAGCATATGGATATGATCTTCCAGCTCGGCGGTCTTGAGCTTGAGGCTCTGGGTGCGCTCGGCCACCTTCTGCTCCAGCGCGTCGGCGCTGCGGGCCATCTGCTGCTGGTGCGCCTCCTGCCTGTCCAGCATGGCGTCAAACTGGCGACCGAGCTGGGCCAGCTCGTGGTCGGGGTCGAGGGCCAGCGGGCCGATGCGAGCCGACTCCCCGGCCTGCACCTGCCGCACCACCTTGTGCATCCGCTCGATGGGGGAGAAGAGATCCCGCGCGCCGCGATAGACCAGCAGGCCCGAGATGAGCAGCAACAGCACCACGCCGGAGCCCAGCTCTACCAGATTGGTGAGGTAGGTGCGGATGATGGGCCACTCGAGAAAGCCGACATAGAGCATGCCGATCCGCTCGCCCCGGGCCCCCAGCAGCGGCTCGTAGCCAGAGACATACCAGGCGTCGTGGACGAAGGCGCGGTCAACCCACATCTCCCCCCGCCCCAGCACCTGTTCACGCACCGGTGGCGAGACCCGGGTGCCCACCGCCCGACCCACCTGACGGCTGCTGCTGACCGGCACGTTGGTGCTCACCCGCAGATCGTCGAGAAACAGGGTGACGGAGCCTATGCTCCCTTGCGGCAGGGTGTTTTTGGCAAACACCTGCCCCTTGAGCTCATCCACCAGCCGGGTGCTGCCGTTGATCAGCTCCCCCCCTTCCAGTACCGCCCAGAGGGAGCCGTCGCGAGCCATCACCGGCGTCAGTGCCAGGCTGATCAGCCCCCGGTTCTCCACCGGCTTGGTGCCATCCCGTTGCCACAGTACCGCCCGCTTGGCCAGCACAGGAGCGAGGGCGTGCATCTCCTGCTGTGACCAGACCACGAAGTGGCTGACGCTGCGTCCGGCGCGCAAGGCCGTCAGCTCCTGCGGTGTCAGGCTCCCCAGATCGACACTGCGGCGCAAGCGCAGAAAATCGAGGCCGTAGTTGGCCGCCAGCGGCATCACCCAGTTCTGCAGCTGATCCGGCGATTCCCGCAGCCGCAGCTGGAAGGCCCAGGCATCGCGCAGATGTTCGAGGCGCTCGGTCTGGCGCTGCTGCTGCACCGTGATGGCGTGGTGGGCCACCCCGAGATCGCTGCGCACCGTGGTGAGCAGGTTCTGCCAGCTGTAGGTGAAGGTCCAGTAGAGGGTGAGCGCGATCATGCCCGCCAGGGTGAGCATGATGGGCACCGAGGTGAGCAGCAGAAGGCGCCAGCGCACTTTTGTTCGCACGCAGCGGGGCAACAGGACGCGCATAAAGCGGGAGAGCAGGGTCTGTTTCATCGCCACCCCATCCGATCAGCTTTCCTCATTCGATGGCCCACTCCTTGAATTTGCGATCCAGCGTCTTGCGCGCCACCCCGAGCACCCGGGAGGCGGCCGACTTGTTGCCATCATGGCTCGCCACCACTTGCAGGATGTGGGCCTTCTCCACCTCCGCCAGCGGCCATGCCAGCGGATAGCCCTCCTCGCTCGCCCCCTGTTCGGCGGGCTTGCAGCTCTGCCAGTAATCCGCCGGAGGCTTGCCCAGCAGCAGGCAGCGTTCGATGAGGTTGCGCAGCTCACGCACATTGCCGGGCCAGGGGTAAGCCTGCATGGCCACCACATCCTCGTGAGTCCAGCTTAGGCTACCCATCCCCATCTCGGCGGTGAGCTGGGGGTAAAGTGGTGCACCAGCGCAGGGATGTCGTCGATACGATCCCGCAGGGGCGCCACCGGCAACGCCACCACATTGAGGCGATAGAAGAGATCCTCGCGAAAGCGGCCCGCTTCCACCTCGGCCTTGAGGTTGCGGTTGGTGGCGGCGACAATGCGCACATCCACCGCCAGCTCGCGCTCGGCGCCAACCGGGCGAATGGCTTTCTGCTCCAGCGCCCGCAGCAGGGATGCCTGCATCGCAAGGGGCATCTCGCCGATCTCGTCGAGAAACAGGGTGCCCTGATGGGCGACCCGAAACAGCCCGTCACGCCCCTTGCGGGCACCGGTAAAGGCCCCCTGCACGTGGCCAAACAGCTCGCTTTCAAGCAGTTCAGGGGCGATGGAGGCGCAGTTGAGGGGCACAAAGGCCCCCATCCGGCCGGAGAGTTGATGCAGGGCGCGGGCCACCAGCTCCTTGCCGGTGCCGGACTCCCCCTCCACCAGCACGGCGGCGTTGGAGGGGGCGACCCTGGCAATCAGGGTTTTGAGCTCGCGGGTCTTGTCGCTGTCGCCGATCAGGGTGGGCGGGAAGAGCTTGCTCACCTCCCGACGCAGCAGCAGGTTCTCCCGCTCCATCTGGCGGCGCTCGATGACACGGTCCACCGCCTGCACCATCTGATCGAGATTGAAGGGTTTGAGGATAAAATCGCTGGCACCAAGGCGCAGCGCCTTGAGGGCGGTCTCCATGTCGCCGAAACCGGTCATGAAGATGATGTCGCTGCGGCGGGTGGCCGGGTCGATGGCTTCGTGCCACTCGATGCCGGAGCGCCCCGGCAGCCGGATGTCGGCGATGATGAGATCAAAATGAAGGCGGCAGCGCAGGGCTTCCGCCTCCTCCACGCTGGCGGCAGTCTCTATCTGGGCGAAGCGCTTGGCCAGCGCCTTGGCCAGAAAGCTGCGCATGCCGGGCTCATCGTCGACGATAAGCAGGGAGAGGGCAGACCAGCGGCTGAGAGGGAGCGTCATGGAAAAAAGTACCTCGGATGCACGTAAGGTCGGAGAATGTCCCGATAACCGGAACGTTAGTGGGACATTTTGTCCTTCCCTTATCAAAAGCACCAACACCAATTATTAAAAGCGATAACAAGCTCACCTAATTGATTTTAATAAGCTTCTGTTTTTAAACGGCAAACCGTGAATGCACCGGCACAGGAACAGTTTGGCACCCTGCTTGCTTACTCTTGTCCTCTCCTCATTCACCCTGAAAAAGTTGCATCAAGATGACGATAAAGAACAACCTCAAACGTTTCGCTCTCTCCCTCGCCGCCAGCCTGCTGATCGCCGGGGCTGCCCACGCTGACGCCGATGCCACAAAAGCGCCAATCCGCCTCGCCACCACCACCAGTACCGAGCAGTCCGGTCTGCTGGGCTGGCTGCTGCCCCAGTTCACCAAGGAGACCGGTTATCCGGTGCAGGTGATGGCGGCCGGCACCGGCCAGAGCCTGAAGATGGGCGAAAATGGCGATGCGGATCTGGTGATGACCCACGCCCCCTCTGCCGAGAAGAAGTTCGTCGATGCAGGCTTTGGCATCGATCCGGTGCACCTGATGTACAACGACTTTGTCATCGTCGGCCCGGCGAAAGACCCGGCGGGTCTGGCCCAGCTGCACGACGCCGCCAAGGGGCTGCAAGCCATCAAGGAGCAAGGCCAGACCTTTATCTCCCGCGGTGACGAGTCCGGCACCCACATCAAGGAGAAGACCTTGTGGCAAGCCGCTGACGTCAAACCCGAGTTTGCCGGTTACAAATCCATCGGCCAGGGGATGGGCCCGACCCTGACCATGGCCTCCGAACTGGGTGCCTATACCCTGACCGACCGCGGCACCTGGCTCGCCTACCAGAGCAAGCTGGATCTCGCCGTACTGCTGGAGGGTGACAAGCGTCTGTTCAACCCCTATCAGGTGATCCTGGTCAACCCCAAGCGCTACCCGGATCTCAACACCGAAGGGGCACGCACCCTGAAGAACTGGCTGGTCTCCGAGCATGGTCAGAAGCTGATCGGCGACTTCAAGGTGGCCGGTCAAGCGCTGTTTGTCGCGGATGCCAACGGGAAATAATGGCAACCCTGACTCCTGCGATGATGTTGATGGCCCTCCCCCGGTTCGCTGAGGGAGGCGCCTGATGCCGACACTGTTCAACACGACCGTATTGACGGCCCTCGCCCTGCACCATGAGAGAGAGGTCTGATGCCGACTCTGCTCGACACAACGTTAGCGGCCCTCGCCCTGCACTATGAGGGAGAGGTCTGATGCCGACTTTGCTCGACACGACGTTAGCGGCCCTCGCCCTGCTATTCAGTGGTGACACCGAACTGTGGCAGGTGGTGGGGGTCTCCTTCTCCGTCTCCTGTATCGCCCTGCTGCTGGTGCTGCTGCCCGCCCTGCTGCTGGGTTTTGCGCTGGCCTATCTGCCGCTGCCCGCCCGCTGGCTCTGGCTCTCCTGCATCAATACCCTGCAATCGGTGCCGACCGTGGTGATCGGCCTCTTGCTCTATATGCTGCTGTCGCGGGCTGGCCCTTTTGGCGACTGGAAGCTGCTCTTTACCCAGCAGGCGATGGTGGTGGGGCAGATGCTGATCGCCTTTCCGGTCATCGCCACCATGGCCCACGCGGCGTTTGTCCAGAGCGATCGGCGCGCCTGGGAGACCGCCCTGACCCTGGGCGTCTCCTGGCCCAAGGCGCTGATCGGCCTGATGCACGAGTGCCGTTTTGGCCTGCTGGCCGCCATCATCGGCGCCTTCAGCCGCATCGTCACCGAGGTGGGCTGCTCCATGATGGTGGGGGGCAATATCCTGCACTTCACCCGCAATATCCCCACCGCCATCGCGCTGGAGACCCAGAAAGGGGCCTTCACCCAGGGGGTGGCCCTTGGCATAGTGCTGCTCACCCTCGCCCTGTTGCTCAACCTGCTGCTGACCGCCTGTCGCGGCCACAGTTATTTGAAGAACTGACCATGTATTTGAAGAACTGACCATGGTGCAGCGCACTGTGAGCCATAACCAAATGCTGCTGACCCCATCTCTGGCGCGGCCACCGCTATCTGAAAAACTGCTCGTGCCCCCAATGTGTATCAACAGGAGTACCCCATGGCCCTGACCGCCCAGCAACTCACCATGCGCTTTGGCGAGCGCCAGCTGTTCGAGATTGACCGGCTTGCCATCGCACCGGGGGATGCCATCTGGCTGCACGGGGCCAACGGGGTGGGCAAGACCACCTTGCTCAAAATCCTGGCGGGGTTGCTCTCCCCTACCCGCGGCCACACCAACCTGCCGGGGCGCTGGCAACGGCGGCTCAACCGGCTGCTCAAGCGGGATCTGGGGCCGGGCCGGGTCACCTATCTGCATCAGACCCCCTATCTGTTCGATCGCACCGTGCACGACAACGTGGCCTGGGCGCTCGATAAACAGCTCGCCAGCGAACTTCGGGTGTTCGAGGCACTGCGCCGGGTCGAGCTGGAGGGGCTGGCGCGAGAGCACATCAGCATTTTGTCCGGTGGCGAACGGCAACGGCTGGCGATGGCCCGCGCCTGGGCGCTGCAACCGGCCTTTCTGCTGATGGATGAACCCACCGCCAATCTGGATACACATTCGGTTGCCCTGATGGCCGCATTGGCGCAAGATCTGCGGGAACATGGCAGCGGCCTGGTCGTCATCAGCCACCAGAGCAACGCCCTGACCGACCTGTGCGAGCGGCAATGGACCCTCGCCCGTGGCCAGCTGCAAGAGACGACCCCTTTAAAAATCATCGAGCGACATGACTTCAAAAAGCGACAGCCACTCTGATCCCGTTGCCGTATCAGCAGTGATCCTGGCAGGAGGCCGCGCCACCCGGATGGGGGGCGAAGACAAGGGATGGGTAGCACTGGCGGGACGCCCCCTTATCGACCACGTTTTGGCGCGCCTGCGCCCCCAGGTGGATGAGGTGCTGATCAACGCCAACCGCAGTCAGCCCCGCTATCAGGCGCTGGCCCCGGTCATCAGCGATGACAACAACGACTATCTCGGCCCGCTGGCGGGCATGCAGGCGGGTCTTGCCGCCGCCCGTCACGACTGGGTGCTGTTCGTCCCCTGCGACGGCCCCGCCCTGCCGCTGGATCTGATGAGCCGCTTTCGCGCCGCCCTGACCCCGGATACCGAGCTGGTGGTGGCCCACGATGGCGACTGGCTGCAACCTGTGGTGGCCCTGCTGCACAAATCCCTGCTCCCCTCTCTCACCGCCGCGCTGGCCGAGGGTGAGCGCAAGATCGATATCTGGTTTGCCCGCCACAATATGGCGGTGGTGAGCTTTGCCGATCAGCCGGATGCCTTTATCAATCTCAACAGCCCTGCCGAGCTGGCCGCCTACGAGGCCCGTCTGCTTGCCCCGGCTATCGACCCCCAACAAGGAGTCACCCCATGACCCCGGCCCCCACCCTTCCCCTGCTCGGCTTTGCCGCCTGGAGCGGCACCGGCAAGACCACCTTGCTGGAGCAGTTGATCCCCCTGTTGGTGGATCGTGGCCTGCGCATCGGGGTGCTCAAGCATGCCCACCACGACTTTGACATCGACCAGCCGGGCAAGGACAGCCATCGCCTGCGCAAGGCGGGTGCCCAACAGATGATGGTGGCCTCTCGCCGCCGCCATGCCCGCATCATTGAAACGGAACTGGCCGAAGCCGACTTTCGCCAGCTGCTGGCAAGCTTTGATCAAACCAGCCTCGACTTGCTCTTGGTCGAGGGGTTCAAGCACGAGCACTTCCCGAAAATCGAGCTGCACCGCGCCGAGATTGGCAAGCCGCTGCTCTTTCCGGAGGACGGCGACATCATCGCGCTGGCCAGCGATCTGCCTGTAGAGACAACCCTGCCCCGGCTCGATATCAACGATCTGGCGGCCATCGCCGACTTCGTCTGCCGCTGGCTTGACGGCTGTCAGACCAAGGAGCCGGAGGCGGGCAAGGGATTTCTCTCGGTAGAGGCGGCCCGCAACGCCATTCTGGCGGCCCTCACCCCGAGCAACGCCTGCATCGATAAACCGCTGGCCCAGTGCCACGGCGCCGTGCTGGCGGCCGATCTGGTGAGCCCCATCAATGTGCCCCCCCACGCCAACTCGGCGATGGATGGCATTGGTCTGCGCAGCGATGACCTCGCCGCCGGTCGCTGGCAGCTGGTGGGGGAAGTGCTGGCGGGCCAGCATCGCCATGAGCCGGTGCTGGCCGGTCAGGCGGTGCAGATCATGACCGGTGCTCCGCTGCCCCCCGGTGTGGATACCGTGGTGATGCGGGAAGAGACGCTGATTGAAGGTGAGTGGGTCACCGTCACCGCCCCGATCCGCACGGGGCAGAATGTGCGCCTCGCCGGGGAAGATCTCGCCAAGGGCGCGGTCGCCATCCCGGCCGGGACCTGGCTTGGCGCTCCCCAGCTGGGGCTGGCAGCGTCGCTCGGTCAGGCCACTCTCACTGTGCGCACCCCGCTGAAAGTGGCGCTGTTCAGTACCGGTGACGAGGTGCAGGCACCGGGCGAGCTGCTCGCCCCCGGCCATATCTTCGACAGCAACCGTTTCACCCTGATGGCCCTTATCCGCGCCGCCGGGTGCGAGGTGATGGACCTTGGCATCATCCCCGATGACAAGGCCATCCTGCGCCAGCAGCTGGAGCAGGCCGCCGCCAGCGCCGATCTGGTGCTGAGCTCGGGCGGGGTCTCGGTGGGCAACGCCGACTTTATCAAGCTGGTGCTGGCGGAACTGGGCCAGATCGATTTCTGGCGCATCCAGATGCGCCCGGGCCGCCCGCTCGCCTTTGGCAAGCTGGGGCAGACCCCCTTCTTCGGCCTGCCGGGCAATCCGGTGGCGGCGATGATCTGCGTGCTGCAATTTGTCGAGCCCGCCATCGCCCGCCTGCAGGGCAAGCGGTGGCAGCCGCTGCGCCTGTCGGCACTGGCGGACGAGAAGATGAAGAGCCGCCCGGGGCGCACCGAGTTTCTGCGCGGCATCTTCCATCAGGACTGCAACGGCCAGCTGCGGGTGCGCACCACCGGGCCGCAGGGCTCCGGTATTCTCAGCTCCATGGCCGAGGCCAACTGCCTGATCGAAATCGTACCGGACCAACCCGGGATCGCCGTTGGCGAGCGGGTCTGGATCCACCCCTTGCAAGGACGACTGGCCTGATAACCGAACGGGGCGTCGGCCGGATGCACGGCGCCCCGTCACCAACCTGACTGGCAACCTGATACGAGGCAGACTGTGCGTCTTGATACCCCCCTCTCCCGACTCGATCTGCTGATCTATGGCCGCTACCGGATCGTCCATGGCCTGCGCATTGCGCTCGCCTTTATGCTCACCTTTATGCTGACCCGCGAGCTGAAACTGCCGGAGAGCACCTGGCCGCTGATCACCCTGGTGGTGGTGATGGGCCCCATCTCGTTTTGGGGCAATGTGCTCTCCCGCGCCCTGCAGCGGGTGGTGGGCACCATCTTCGGTGCCGGTTGCGGGGTGGTGGCGCTCTATCTGGAGATCTACTCCCTGCCGCTCACCCTGATCTGGTGCGGTTGCATCATGTTCCTCTGCGGCTATCTGGCCCTCGGCAAGCGCCCCTATGTGGGGCTGCTGATCGGCATTACCCTGGGGGTCACCATGGGGGCGATGCCGGGGGACATAGAGACGGCGCTGTGGCGCAGTGCCGACGTGATACTGGGCTCCGTGCTGGCGCTGATCTTTTGCAGCATCTATCCCCAGCGGGCCTACAGCCACTGGCGACTGCAACTGCACCAGATCCTGCAGCAGTCGGGGCGGCTCTATCACACCCACCTCTCCCCCAATGTGCTGGAGCGCCCGCGGCTCAAACACAATCTCTCCCAACTGCTGGCCCAGACCGGCAAAGTGCGGGCCCTGCTGGCCCCCGCAGCCAAGGAGACGCGCCACAGCGTCGCCCTGTTTGATGCGGTGCAGGTCACCATGCGCAACACCCTCTGTACTCTTGAGATGCTGGCCAACACCTACTGGAACGATCGGGAGAGCCACTTCCTGATGCAGAGCACCCGCGAACTGCACGCCTGCCATCAGGCCACCGAGGAGGCGATCAGCCAGCTCGCCCTGATGATGCTAACCGGTGACGGACGCGGCGCGGATGCCGCCATCGCCCGCCTGCACGAGGTGGCGACCCAGGTGTCGCTACCCCCCAACACCGAGGCGGCCATCAATGGCTACCTCTGGCTCAACGTCCAGCTGACCGAACAGCTCACCCACCTGCGCCGCCTGCTGGGGCTGATCCTCACCCCACCCCATCGCAAACAGCCCGACTAGGCCCAATGCAAAACGCCCCGCAGTTGCGGGGCGTTTTGCTGTCAGACTTGCCGCTTGGGCCCTGAAGGCCGCATGCCTTAACTGGCATTGGCCAGCGGCAGCTCGGGGGTGAGGTAGAGGGAGAAATCCTGAATACCCGCCTGCAGGGCGGCAAAGCAGTCGGGGTCGATGGCAGTGCCCAGATTCTCCGCCATCATCTCCAGCGCCTGTGGCACAGGGATGGCGCCGCGATAGGGGCGCTTGGCGGTGATGGCATCGAAGATGTCGGCTGTGGTGATGATGCGCGTCTCAAGGGTAATCTCGTTCCCCTTCAGCCCCTTGGGATAGCCTTTGCCATCGAGTCGCTCATGGTGGGCGCCTGCCACTTGCGCCAGCTCCTCGAAGGCGCCGATGCGGCTCAGGATCTCCTCGGTATAGGCGGCATGCATCTGCACCGCCGCCCACTCCTGCGCATCGAGATTGCCCGGCTTGTCGAGAATGGCGTTGCTCACCCCGAGCTTGCCCACGTCATGGAGCAGGGCGCCCCGCTTGAGCCAGCGTCGGCGCTGTTCGGACAACCCCATCTGGGTGGCAAGAATGTCGGTATAGAGCGCCACCCTGCCGCTGTGCCCCGCGGTGTAGGGACTTTTGGAGTCCACCACCTGCCCGAAGGCTGCCGCGATTTCGTCCAGATAATCTTCATCCAGCGCCACCTCGCCCTGCCCGGCCGGGTGGACCAGGACCCACTCGGTCAGTCGGGGATCGGTCAGCCCTTGCCAGAACTCCTCGTCGGCCAGCGCTTCAAATTCCCGAACCAGCGCCGGATCAAACCAGCTGCCACTGCGCTCGCGAAGCTCCTTGAGCGCCGCATCCGGACCTGCGGCCGCGTGAAACACATCCACCACCTGACAGAGCAGGGCAATGCGGGAGAAGAGCGGGATAGCCTCGCCAGCCAGTTGCAGGGGCCGCCCCTTGCCATTCCAGTGCTCATCAAGGGAGAGGATGCCATCGGCTACCTCGTCACTGAAACGCAGCTGGCGAGCGATATCCGCCCCCCGATGACAGCGGGTCTGGATCAGCTCGTTGGCAATCTGGTCGCCGTTGCGAAAGATATGAAAGAGGCTGCGAAAACGTCCCAGCAGATCCGCCTGCAAGCCGGTGTGGCCCAGCACGAAGTTGACCACCTCGGAGAGGGAGCCATCCACCAGTTTGAAATCGCGCTTGAAGTGAAGATCGTCGGTGAGATAGAGCTCGCAGATACGGGCGGCATTGCTGCTGCACCCAAGATCCTTAAGCAGGAGCGTGTAGTAGAGGTCATGGCGCAGCCGGGCATCCAGTCCCAGCCGCTCCCCCAGACGGGAACCTATCCAGCAGCAGCGAATACAGTGTCCTCTTGGTTGCCCCTCGGTCATGTCGAGCGCATGACTGAGGGAACCAATCAACTCTGCCAATCGCAATCCATTCACCGTCATAGTCTACTCCCTTAGACATCATGGCAATTTTGCCAGCAGATTAGGTATACCCCATCTGGTACTGGATAGATCTGGATTCAGTTGAATTTAGGCAGCAGCCTTGCCCTGATTGGCCCGCTCTTCCAGCTCTGCGCGGCTCAGGGTAGAGACAAAGCGGCCGTCGAAGTAGATATCCATCAGCTCACCGCGCTTCTCGCCACGCATCATGCTGCTGCGGCCATCCAGATAGTGCACTTCCATCTGGGCGGTACGCTCGTCCGGGTAGCTGATCTCCACCTCGCGCACCCCTTGTGGCAGCATTGCCAGCGGCACCTTCTTGAGGGCCGGATCCAGATGCTGGTTCACCTTGATCACCGGATTGGCTTTCATGTCCACCACAGCCGGGGATTTGCCGGTGATGGGGTTTTTGCCAGACCAGAACTCGATGGTATTGAAGACGAACAGGTCAGCGGTCGCAGCCAGACCGTAGACAGGTGCGAGCAGCATAAAGACCCCGGCACGGCCGTAGCGGTTATCCACCACGCTCAGGTTGCCCTTGGTGACCATGCCAGAAAGCCCCATCTGCCCCATACAGCCGCCCAGACCCATGCTCGCGACCATAACCAGCAGGGCCATTGCCCGCCCCTTCTGTTGTAATGCCATCTTGTTCTGTTCCTGCTCTGAAATTAATGAGGCGGCAAGCCTAATCAAGGGGCCAAACCAGAACAATTCACAATGGCGGGGCGATACAGGAGGGGTTCAGATTGGGGCACTGACTGCTCACATTTGAGTCAATGCCCCGGTATGGCAGAAAGTCAGGGGGTTCAGATGGCCAGATCAGAGACGGTGCTGGAGACGTTGTTGGCCTCCCGGCGGATCTCGTTCATCACCTCGTCCACCTCGCCAACCTGCTGTTTACCCAGCTCGGCGCTGCTGGCAACGTCAGACATCTCGGAGGTGACCTTGGCGGTCAGCTCGCGGTTGTTCTGTACCACCTTGGCAATCTCGTCGGTAGAGAGGGAGGTTCGGGCCGCCAGCTGGCGAACCTCGTCGGCCACTACCGCAAAACCGCGCCCCTGATCCCCCGCCCGCGCCGCCTCGATGGCTGCGTTGAGGGCCAGCAGATTGGTCTGATCGGCGATGCTGCTGATGGTGGAGACAATCGCCTCGATGCTGCGCGACTGCTCGTTCAACTGGTTGATAAGGCCGATGCTGTGGGTCAGCTGACTGGCAATCAGGCTGGAGGTGTCGACCACCGAGGCAAGCAGGCCCGCCCCGCGCTCGGCGCAGCTGAGGGTCTCCCGCGCTGCATCGTGGGCCAGCATGGCCGCTTCGCGCACCGCATCGCTCTTGTTGATCCGCTCGGTGATGTCGCTGGCAAACTTGATCACCTTCACCACCTTGCGGTTCTCGTCAAGGATCGGGTTGTAGGTCGCCTCCAGCCACACCGTGCTGCCGTGGCTGTTCTGGCGGCAGAAGAGACCGGACTGGTACTGACCGCGGCCCAGCTCCTCCCAGAAGTGGGGCTGTTCACGATAGAACTTATCGTCACAGAAGATACGGTGATGCTTGCCCTGCACCTGCGCCAGGGTATAACCCATGGTATGGAGGAAGTTGCTATTGGCGGTAATGACCTCCCCGGTTGGGGTAAATTCGATCATCGCCATCGAGCGATCCAGCGCCGTCACCACCGCCTGCTGACTGAGCAGTTGCAGGTGATGCTCCGTGATATCGGCGGCAATCTTGATCACCTTGGTCACCACACCCCGCAACTTGACGGGAAAATAGGTCGCCTCCAGCCAGATCGCCTCACCCCGTTTGTTAAACCGCTGGAACACCCCGGTACGGGATCGCCCCTGCTTCAAGTCCGCCCAAAACTGCTGGTAGGCACTGCTCTGGGCATACTGCTTGTCGCAGAAGATACGGTGATGCTGGCCCACTACCTCGGACGCACTGAAGCCCACCACATTGAGAAAGAGATCATTGGCGGCCAGCACAGTGCCATCCGGGGTAAAGGTGATGGTCGCCACGCTGCCGTGCACTGCGTCGAAAAATCCCTGCTGCTCCAGAAGCTGCTCCTGGCACTGCTGCAACTCGGCTTTCAGTTTGCTATTGAACATCGAAACTTGTCCTCCAGACTGACACCCACCATCGCCAAACTGCGCAGTGGATCAATAAGATAACCGTGGCGTGTTCCATCAGCATAGTTGGCCGCGTCATCGCGCTCCCATCTGACCCCATTTTTATTGCAATAAATCAAACTCACCGGCCAAGGGCGACAAGAGCGGAGCTGTAACCCTTAACCTGCCTCAGGTTGCCACTCCAGACAGGCAGGATTGGCGACAAACCCGATCCGCTCATAGAGGGGGCGTCCCTCTTCACTGGCATGGAGCCATACCTTGCCCAACTGACGCTCTCTGGCACAGGCGGTGATGGCATCGAGCAGCGCCGTGGCGATCCCCTGCTGGCGCCACTCAGGCAGCGTATACATGTTGAGCAGATAACCCTCTACCCCCGCCAGATTGCCGGGATAGGGCGGCCGCACAAACAGCGCCAGCGTCCCCGCAGCCACGATCTGCTTGCCGCCCTCCTGCTTATCAGCCTCGGCCAGCCAGGATAACGCACTCTCTTCACTCGCCGCCCGAGTAAAGTAGTCGAAGGTGGCCTGCCACAAGGCCGGGTCTGCCTGCGGCTGCTCAAGCTCCCCCACCTCGCAGAAAAGCCTCATGCGCAGTGCTACCAACACGGGAATATCTGCGGCCCTTGCCTGACGAATGATCATCGCATCTCCTTGCATCACAGCGCTCTTCGAGAGAGGGGAACCTGGCGGGATTGGGCATTATCGGGGAAACCTCACAACACAAGGTTCCACGAGCCCGACACTATCACGGAAGTAACAGAGCCTCGGATAATAGCAGAGCAATAGTTAACCATATGTTTTTAAACATATAAAAAAAGACAGCCGAAGCTGTCTTTTTCATCTGAATCGCCAAAAACCTTTTAGTAGAAGATCCGCTCGCCACGCTCGCTCATTTTGAGCCAGACCGGTTTGGTGCTGGTTTTGTTCCAGATCCGGTGCAGATAACTGTAGAAACGGGCACGATCGCTGCGAAACAGCATCACAGGGAAAGCCAGAATGCCCACCAGCAATACATAAATGCGACGAAGAATAATCTGAGTCAGAGAAAAGGGATGAAACATGATGCAACTCCTTACTGGTAAGACCACTGAGCAAAGATTACTCCACTGCTCGTAGGATTACTACATCATAAGCGTCATTTTTCATAAAAAAATGATGAGAAAATGGAAATAATGAAAACGAGTTACGTTATTAACCAACAGTTAACAAACTTGCAGAAATCGTGCGCTTTGCCACAGTTATCTGTGGAGAAACATGCAGTAGGGAGATGCGCATGAAACTGTCTGAAGTGGTACTGCTGGTGCTGATGGTCGCCTTGACGAAGGCACAACTGGAGGAGTGGCAACTGAACAGGGAAGATGCCATCGTGCTGGCCGAACGGGGTGTGCCCACCGTCAGCCTGTGGCAATGCGGCACCCTGAAACAGCAGATTGCGGATCTCAGCCAGCACAGCGCCGAGGTGCAGTTTCAATATCGGGGGCAAAACATGACGGATGTGAGCCACTATCTCGAACGGGAGTGGAAACAGGCTGGCTGCGAACAGCTACTGGTGCAG
>NZ_JRGK01000291.1 GCF_000764645.1 Aeromonas finlandensis | reverse complement strand
ACCTGATGTTCGGCATGCCTGCGACCATCAAGGGAAAACGCGCACGGCGGGAAAAGGCGCTGACCGCATTGGCACAGGTCGCGCTGGCAGATCAGGCTGACAAGCTGCCGCAACTGCTCTCCGGCGGTCAGCGGGCGCGGGTCAGTCTGCTGCGAGCCCTGCTGGCCGAACCCGACGCCCTGCTGCTGGATGAGCCCTTCTCCCGCCTCGACAAGCCGCTGCGGGCCGCCTTTCGCCAGCTGGTATTCGCCCAGATCAAGGCGCTGGCCATCCCCGCTATCCTGGTGACCCACGACGAAGAGGATGCGCCGGGCACCATACTCCACCTCACCGAATCCTGTTTTTAACCGAGGAGTTCACCTTGTTTGACCGCCACCTGATCCCCGTGATCCGCAGCCCCCTCACCCGGCTCGCCAAACCGCTCTGCCGCGCCGGGATCAGCGCCAACCAGATAAGCCTCACCGGCTTTGCCATCGGCATGCTGGCGCTGCCGCTGCTGGCCTTTGGCTGCTATCCGTGGGCACTTGTGGCCATCCTGCTCAACCGGCTGCTGGACGGACTGGACGGCGCCGTGGCGCGGGAAACCGGCATCACCGACTGCGGCGGCTTTCTCGACATCACGCTGGATTTCATCTTCTACGCCGCCGTGGTGCTGGGCTTTGCCATCGCCGCTCCCGCCAATGCGCTGCCCGCCGCCACCCTGCTGTTTGCCTTTATGGGCACAGGTTCGAGCTTTCTGGCGTTTGCCATCATGGCGGGCAAGCGGGGGATCGACAATCCGGTCTATCACCACAAGTCCCTCTACTATCTGGGCGGCCTCACCGAGGGGAGCGAGACCATCGCCCTCTTTGTGCTGATGTGCCTGTGGCCTGCCACCTTCGCCCCGCTCGCCTACGGCTTTGCCCTGCTCTGCCTCATCACCACCCTGACCCGGCTCTGGAGCGGTTATCACACTCTACGTCGCCCCCAGCGCTGAACCGCGCAGCCCTCACCGGAGGGCTAATCCATCGCTCGATGAATTGGCGGCAAACAAGGCACACGGAACACTTGCACGCGGATGACAATGTTTTACCATGACGGCACTTTTTTTCAGTCTCTTTGAGAACCCTATGCGTCGCCTTGCCTCTCTTCTCACTCTGTCGTTATTCCCCCTGCTCGGTGGCTGCAGCAGCGCCCCGGCGCCCAAGCCTGTGGTCAAGCCACAGCCCAACAGCGCCTTTATCAACCAGACACCGTCACGCAGCCCCGTTTACAGCCAGGGGATTAGCAAAGGGGACTTCGCCAATCGTCCCAATGTGGACAGATTCGTCCAGAAGATGGTCGAGAAGCACGGTTTTGACAGCGCCCAGCTGCATCAGGTGCTGGCACAGGCAGAGCGTTACGACTGGATCATCCGCCTGATGGATGCCCAGGCGCCGACCACCGCCAAGCCCACCGGCCCGACCGGTGCCTGGAACCGCTATCGCGCCAAGTTCATCACCCCCGACAACGTGCAGAACGGCGTCAACTTCTGGCGTGAATACGCAAGCGAGCTGAACCGGGCAGAACAGATCTACGGGGTGCCGCCGGAGATCATCGTCGGCATTATCGGGGTGGAGACCCGCTGGGGCCGGGTGATGGGCAAGACCCGCATTCTGGATGCGCTGGCCACCCTGGCGTTTGATTACCCGCGCCGCGCCGAGTTCTTCACGAGCGAATTGGAAGCCTTTCTGGTGATGACCCGTGACGAGGGGATGGATCCGGCAGAACCCAAGGGCTCCTACGCTGGTGCCATGGGTTATGGCCAGTTCATGCCCTCCAGCTTCCAGCGCTATGCGGTGGACTTTGATGGCAACGGCCACACCAATCTGTGGGATCCGGTGGATGCCATCGGCAGCGTCGCCAACTACTTCAAGGCCCACGGCTGGGAGAAAGGCCAACCGGTGGCGGTGCGCGGCCAGGGCCAACTGCCCGGCTATGAGCACGGCTTCCAGACCCGCTACCCGGTTGCCACCTTGCGCAGCGCTGGGCTCATCCCCACCAGCAGCCTGGGCAACCACAGCGAGTCGAGCCTGCTGCGCCTCGATGTCGGCACCGGCTACCAATACTGGTACGGCCTGCCCAACTTCTACACCATCACCCGCTACAACCACAGCACCCACTACGCCATGGCAGTGTGGCAGCTGGGTCTGGCGGTGAAGGCGGCGCGATAAAAAACAGCGATCAGCTGTCTAGTTGTGATCTCTCTGTAGGTTGTTCACTCGGGGCATTCCCGGAGAATTGGAGGCGCCAACCAAACCAATCATCCGAGGTGCCCCAGTGAACAACCATAAAAATGCCCGATTAACCGTCTTTGGTCGACAGCTTCTTGTCCGGCGTGTCCTTGAGCAGGGCCTGCGCGTTGAAGAGGCCGCTCACGCTGCCGGCGTCAGTACCCGCACCGCTTACAAGTGGCTCACTCGCTATCGCCAGGAGGGCCCTGATGGCTTGTACAATCGCTCTTCTCAACCTGCATCCTGCCCCCCATGCCATTGATGACCTGCGCCAACAGAGGATTATCGAACCGCGCAAACAGCGACAGACCTATCGGCACATCAGCCAATCTCTGGGCATAGGGCACAGTTCAGTCGCTCGTATCCTGCAACGAATGGGGCTGAATCGGCTGGCTAATCTGGAACCTGGCCCTCCAGTACAACGCTATAAATATGAGAAACCGGGTGACTTGCTGCATTTGGACATCAAAAAGTTGGGGCGCTTCCATCGTCCTGGCCATCGGGTGACTGGTGACCGCCGCCAAGACTCTCCGGGGGCGGGATGGGAGTATGCGCATGTGGCGGTTGATGACCACTCCCGTGTGGCATTCAGCGCCCTGTATCCTGATGAAACGTGGCGCAGTGCCTGCCTGGCGCTGTTACAGGCACTTCGCTACTACGCCGGGCTCGGCATTCGTTTCAGCCGGCTACTCACTGACAATGGCGCCTGTTATCGGTCGAAACGCTTCCAGAAGCTGTGTCGTCGCTTGGGACTCAAGCACCTGCGCACCAAACCTTACACACCCCAAACGAATGGCAAAGCAGAGCGCTTCATTCAGACAGCGTTACGTGAATGGGCCTATGCACGGAGTTATGACTCGTCAGTGCAACGAGCAGAACACTTACAACAGTGGCTGCATGAGTACAACTGGCATCGTCCTCATGCCAGTCTGGGCTACCAGCCCCCCCATCAGTCGTCTTCAATCTGTGAACAACCTGGTGGGTTTACACACCTAGTGCACGCTTTGCTTCACCGTTCGGATTGATAAATCACTTATCTTGTTTTGATTCAACGGGTTAAAAATATCCTACCGAATACGTCAAATGAGAGCCCCTAAAGTCGACCGGGATCACATTTATCTCCAGCACTAAGGGGTAGCTTTGGTCTTACAGGCACAATCAAACGAAACCAAGGAGGTTCCATTACATGTTCCCAGAGTACAGAGAACTCATCTCGAAACTGAAGAGCAGTGATGTCCATTTCCAGAAGAAGTTTGACTTGCACAACGACCTGGATGGGGAGATTAGAAAGTTGGAAAAGCATCACGCCAGCGACTATAGCTCCGAGGTGAAGGATCTGAAAAAACAGAAACTTAAACTGAAAGAGGAGATATACGACATCCTCAAACAACATCCACAATAGATGCCTCGAAGAATATGCGGATAAGCAATTTATCCTCCAGCCCGGCCCAAGAGCCGGGCTTTTTGTTGTTTCTGTCAATTAGTTGCAGCGCAGGTCTACCGGCCAGGCCGGTAGTTTGTTACATTTTTCCCTTTGAATTCAGGGGATAACGGTGATGATAACATGAGCAGAAAACGATCTTTTTATCATCTCTTGCTGCTTTGCCTGTTCGCATTGAGCCACCCCCTGCGGGCTCAGGAGCCGGAACTGGAGTTGTGGCACTCCCAGCAGGCCGGTTATGTGATTGACGAGGTTATCGCCCGCTTCAATCAGGAGGGGAACCACAGAGTGCAGGTCACCCAGCTCGAACCGGGCAAGATCAAGGCGGATCTCCTGCTGGCGGCCCAGGCCAGGGGGTTACCCGATCTGATGTTGATCCCCTCCGATTTTGTCGGCCTCTATCGCCAGATGGCCCTCGCCCCCCTCCCCGCCAAGTGGTTTTCCCCCGCCCTGATGGCCAGCACCCTGCATTATGTCACCCTCGACCGGCAGCGCTGGGGCATGCCCATGATGCAGGGCAATCATCTGATGCTGTTCTACAACAAGGCGCTGGTTCAGATACCGATGACCCGGTGGCAACAGCTGGCGGATATGGCGCCAGCCCTCAAGGCCAAAGGGGTGTACCCCATCAGCTGGCCCTATCACGACATGTACTACTTCGCCGCCTTTTTGCACACCTTTGGCGGCTCACCGGTGACCGAAGGGCACATCACCCTCGACACACCGGCCATGGTGCAGGCGCTGGAGGCCTACCGCGCCGTCGCCAGCGAGCGGTGGATCGATCCCGACTGCGACTATGACACCGCCCTGGCCCGCTTCAACGAGGGCAAGAGCGCCTATCTCATCAACGGGGACTGGGCCTTCAATGATCTGGTGAAAAACATGGGTGACCAGTTGGGAGTGACCCTGCTGCCCCAATGGGAAACAAGACCCATGCGCTCCCTGAGCGGTGCCTATGTGATAAGCGCCTCCCGCTGGGCGATGGATGATGAGGATCGGCGGGCCGTCATCCAGGCACTGATGGCCTTTATCCAGCGGGACGATATCCAGCAGTTCATCTATCGGCAGGGGGCGCTGCTGCCAGTCAATCAGCAGGCCTTTAACGCCATCAGCCAGCACCCTACGCCGCAGACCAAAGTGCTGATGGAACAGTTCACCCTCAGCACGCCCATGCCTTCCGACAGCGCTATGTCCATCGCCTGGCAGGCAATGGACAAAGGGTTCGAGCGCTTCAGGGAGGGGAGCAGCGCCGCTGACGCTGCCCGTTACATGCAGCAGCTGGCCGATCAACAATACCGGCAGGTGAAATCAAAATGAGCCATCGCACCTTTCGGCTGGGACCAACCCTCATCATCATTCTGTTCACCGTGGCCCTGCTGCCCGCCCTGTTGACCAGTGGCGTGCTGCTGACCCGTCAGCACCAGATCATCGCCCAGAGTGAGCAGTCGCAGCTGGATCGAGCCCTCACCAGCATGACCCGCGAGGCCCGCTTTCGCAGCGAGTTGCTCGGCACCCAGCTCAATCAACTCAGCAATGACAGAGTGCTGAATCAGGCCCTCGACAACTTTCTCTTCTCCAGCCATGCCCGACTGGCCTTGGCCACGTTCATCAAGTCCAACAGCCTGCTGACCTCGGTCTACCTCATCGATGACAAGGGGCTGGTGGTGGAATATATCAATGGTCGAGCCTCCCACCTCGAATCGAGCAATCTGATGCCACAACTGATGGCATGGAGCAAAACCCGCGAGGCGAAACAGGGCAAGCATCTGTTGTTACCGGTCGAGGATCCCGTGCTGGTTGGTGACATGGAGAGCAGCCACAGTGGTGGTCTGGCGCTGGTGGCCCCCATCTATCGCAACCACCAGCGCGCTGGCGTGATGCAGGCCCCCGCCGGCTTCGTGATGGCCATCCTCCCCTGGCAACAGATGGCCCAGTTACTGGAGCCCTATCTCAAGGGGCGCGAGTATCTGGTGATTTCACAAGGGAATCGCCGCCTCTATGAAAGTGCGCACGATGCCAGCAAGATCAGAGGCGATCACATACCGAGCAAGATAGCCCAACCCTTGACCATCGGCTGGCCCCAGCTGGAGGAGGAGATCGCCCCCACCATTACCCTCTACAGCTACAGCGATGACAGGGTCAGCGAGCTCAACAAATCCCAGCAGCTGCTGACCGGCAGCATCGCCGTCATGTTGCTGCTGCTGGCCATCGGCTGCGTCTGGCTGACCCGCTGGCTCACCCGGCCGCTGCGCTCACTGGCCGCGCTGGTGCGCAGCTATGGCAAGGGTAACTATCAGCAACGGCAGGCGCCGCTGCGTTTTGTGGAGTACGACGAGGTGCGCGAACTGCTGCAGGAGATGGCCCACACCATTTCTGCTCAGGTGCGGGCACTCTATCAGCAGAACGAACAGCTACAACGCGCCAATAGCGAAAAAGAGGCCTTCAACCAGCGGCTGCTCGGCTTCAATGACGAACTGGAGCAGGAGGTAGCCGCACAAACCACCGCCCTGCGATCGGCTCTGAGCCGGGAGGAGCGCAGCCGTCATGTGCTGCAATCCTGGCTGCAATTCGGTCTGCACCAGCAGCTGGATGTGGATATCGCCGAGCTGGCCAGCTCCGCCCTGCTGCAGCTCTCCCAGCTCTATCCCGGCCACCGCTGGGGGCTGGTGATCCGCCGCGACGGGCAGCCCCACTACTCCCTGACCCAGGGGGTCGATGCCCCCTTGCGGGATGCCCTGCAGGAGAAACTGGCCGAGCTGATGAATGAGGAGGTCAAACACTCTGAATGCCAATGGCACGATGCACTCTGGAAGATCATGAAACTGCCCGGCAGCCAGAGCGGCGTCATGTTTGGCTATCTGATGGTGAGCGCCGAAGGGCTGGAGTCCGAAGACAGGGCCATCTTGCGGCTGTTTGCCAAGCAGCTGGCGGTGGGTATCGAGGGGCGACTCTTCACCGATGAACTGGCACGGGTCGCCCGCACCGACAACCTCACCGGACTGCCCAACCGGCAGGCGTTCGAGGATGCCTTCCATCACTATCAGGCGGTGCTGGCGCGTTATCCCGAGCGCCACCTCGCCCTCTTTATGCTCGATCTCAACGGCCTCAAGCGCACCAACGATCAGTATGGGCACGAGGCGGGCGATGCCCTGCTGATCCGGATGGCCCAGTTGCTGCGCAGCCTCTGCCGTCAGGATGAGAAGATCTTCCGGATGGGAGGCGACGAGTTCGTGTTGCTGGCAGAGGCGGATCACCTCGCCTGCCAGCGGCTTGCGGCCAGACTGGAGGCGAGCCAGCAAGGTGCGACCGTGCAGCATGGGGAACACAGCTTCCCGCTGCGCTTTGCCATCGGCTGGAGCAGCAGCGATCACACCCCGCTGGCCGAACTGAGCCGGGTGGCGGACGACGCCATGTATGCCGACAAGACGCGTTTCTATCAGGGTCAGCGGTAAAACCGGAGGCCACCGGCGTTGGCGAGCCTTTCGCCAACTCCCTGATTGCCTCGCAAAAATGGTGCGCAACGCTAGACGCGGCGCGGACCATGACTAAGATAGGGGCTCTTGATGTCTCGATTTGGAAGGGAGTAGGAAATGGAGTTAGTACTTGGCCCGCTGGAAGCCCGTGTCATCGGCTGTCTGATTGAAAAAGAGATCTGCACCCCGGATCAATATCCCCTCTCCCTCAATGCGCTGGTCAACGCCTGCAACCAGAAGAGCAACCGCGAGCCGGTGCTGGAGCTCTCCGAGCTCGATATCCGTGCCGTAGTGGACGAGCTGATCCGCAAGCGACTGGTGGTCAACACCGCCGGTTTCAACGCCCGGGTGCCCCGCTACCAGCACAGATTCTGCAACACCGAATTTGGCGAGCTCAAGTTCAGCGCCCAGGAGCTCGGCATCGTCTGCGAGCTGCTGCTGCGCGGCCCGCAAACCCCCGGTGAAC
>NZ_JRGK01000290.1 GCF_000764645.1 Aeromonas finlandensis | reverse complement strand
AAGGAGGGGTGTGCCTGTTTGTGGATGGCATCGAAACCAACCAGATCGCCCGCGAGGTGGAACGCGGTGATCTGCTCATCCCCTTGCTCGGTGATGGTGTAAGACTTGATGGTCCCGGAACGGATGGCATAGAGCGATTTGAACTCGTCGCCGGCCTTGAACAGCTCTTCACCCTTCTGGATCGGCTTTTTGCGCTCGATGATGCTGTCCAGCTGATCAAGCTCGTTGTCGTTCAGAGTGAAGGGGATACAGAGCTGACTGATGCTGCAATCCTGGCAATGAATTGCACAGCCACCGCTCTGGATACGTCTGCCAGGTTTCTTTTCCGGGATCATAGGCTCATACGAATAATTGATTTATATCAAACAAGTTTACCATCAACTCATCCGTTTTGGATAGGGTTTCAAAAGGAAGCAATGCCAATCCACAGGGTATGCACCCCGAACAAAATGAGCAGCAGGGCACCGCCAAGGCGCAAACTGCGCAGGGTTAGCCAGTATCTCAGGCGATCGGCGAGTCCCCCCAACGCAAACAAGGTGGGCAGGGTGCCGAGGCCAAAAAAGAGCATGATCAGCGCCCCGCCGCTGGCCGAACCCGCCGCCGCGCTCCAGGTCAGCATGGAGTAGACCAGCCCGCAGGGCAGCCACCCCCACACCATGCCAAAGGGCAGTGCCTGCAGCGGTGAGGTGAAAGGGAGAAATTTGCCCGCCAGCGGTTTAATTCGGGGCCACAGCCTGGCTCCGAGCCGCTCCAGCAGCAGGATCCCTTGCCACCAGCCCGCCAGATAGAGGCCCAGCGCAATCATCAGCAGCGCCGCCACGAGGCGCAATCCGGCGATGGCGTGTTTGCCAGCCCCCAGCTCGCTGGTGGTCGCCAGCAGCCCCCCTACCAAAGCGCCAGCAATGACATAGCTCAGGATCCGGCCGAGGTTGTAGTTGAGCAGATAAGCGAGCCGTCCCCAGAAGTGCTGCTTGTTGGCGGGGATCGCCATGGAGAGCGCGGCGGAGACACCACCGCACATGCCGATACAGTGGGCAGAGCCTGCCAGTCCGACCAGCAGGGCGCCGGCCAGATCAAGGTTGTGGGTCATTGTCAGCAGGCTTTGCGGGTTTATGGGTGGGTTGCTCTTCGTCAAACAGGATGTTGGAACCCTGCCGGTCGAGATCTTCAAACTGCTCGGAGCGAATGGCCCAGAAGAAGACGACCCCGGCGATGATCACAAAAAGGATAGCGATGGGGATCAGGACAAAAATTATATTCATGAGAGGTACCTTGGCATTCATCCTTGGCAAGCGTCCCCTATGGTAACCCTGTTCGGGCAGGGGGCCAGCCGGTATCAGTTAGAAATGTGGCCTGCATCGGAGGCAGGCCACATTTTCAGCTATTTTCCGCCACCGGTCTCATCGGTTGAGGCGCATGGAGTTGGTCACCACGATGAGTGAACTGAGCGACATGCCCGCCGCCGCCAGATAGGGGGGTAGCCAACCGCAGGCCGCCAGCGGAAGCACCAGCAGGTTGTAACCAATGGACCAGGCGAAGTTCTCGATGATGATCTTGCGGGTACGCATTGCCAGCACTCTGGCCCCGAGCAGTCGGCTCAGGTCATCGGCCAGCAGGATGGCATC
The DNA here is from genome assembly GCF_000764645.1 of Aeromonas finlandensis. Classification (GTDB taxonomy): domain Bacteria; phylum Pseudomonadota; class Gammaproteobacteria; order Enterobacterales; family Aeromonadaceae; genus Aeromonas; species Aeromonas finlandensis. The sequence goes on along the minus strand of NZ_JRGK01000290.1, from coordinate 1,263 downwards.
GGCGCTGTTTTTCGCCAGATCGGTGCCACCGGCCATGGCAAACGAGGCGTGTGCCCCGGCCAGTACAGGAGCGTCGTTGATACCATCACCCACCATGATGCTGATATCCCCTTGGGCTTCACGGGTCTTGAGATAGGCCAGCTTGCCATCGGGTGAGACCCCCTTGACCAGCTCATCCACACCCAGCTCGCGGGCAATCTCATCGGCCTGCAGGGAGCTGTCTCCCGTGAGCACGGTGGTTTGCAGACCGGCTGCCTTGAATGCCGCGATCAGTGCCCTGGCATCGGGGCGCAGGGTATCTTCCAGATTGAAGCGAGCCAATACCTGTTGCTCGTCGGCCAGATAGATAGCCAGACTGCGGCCGCGCTCTTGCGCCGGATCCAGCCCAAGCCAGCGAGCACTGCCGATGCGGTAGCGTACGCCATCCACCAGAGCAGTGATGCCGTGGCCGATAACCGGCGTGATCTCGCGGGCGGATGGCAGCACGGTGATGCTGTCGGCGGGCAGCCGGAAGGCGCGGGCAATGGGGTGCTCGGATTGCGCCTCCATGGCCCGGGCGATGGCGAGGCAGTGCGCTTCGTCAACCTCTGCCAAGGTGGTGATGCCGGTCAGGCTGATCTCGCCGGTGGTCAGGGTGCCGGTCTTGTCCATCACGATGCGGTTGGCCTTGGTCAGCACGTCCAGCACATGACCGCGGCGCAGCAGAATGCCGTTGCGGGTCAGATTGGCGGTGGCCGAGGTCAGCGCCGTCGGGGTCGCCAATGACAGGGCACAAGGGCAGGTGGCAACCAGCACAGCGAGGGTTACCCAGAACGCCTGATCAGGTTGATGGAAGTGCCAGAAGGTCCAGACCGCGGCGGCAATGATCAGCAGCACCAGAATAAAGTGGCGCGACAGCTGATCCGCCATCTGGGCGATGGCCGGTTTGTCGTCGAGGGCGTGATCCTGCAGCCGCATGATCTGGGCGATCCGCGACTCTTCGATGCGGTGGCTGACCCGGATCTGCAGCGGAGCATCCGTGTTGATGGTGCCGGCATAGACCTGATCACCGGGCTGTTTGAGCAGGGGCAGTTGCTCGCCGGTCAGCATGGATTCGTTGAGGCTGGCTTGCCCTTCGACAATGATGCCGTCCGCTGGCAAGGTGGCACCGGCCAGCACCCGTACCCGATCGCCGACCTGCAAAGTTTTGGCCGCTACCTCATGCTCCCCTTCATCATCGATGCGGGTCGCCATGATGGGCACCAGTCGAGCCAGGTTGGAGCT
>NZ_JRGK01000029.1 GCF_000764645.1 Aeromonas finlandensis | reverse complement strand
CAATACACCTTTATCGACATGGCATCTCCGACGTTTCTACATGAAAAGGCGGCGCTGCTGGCGCAGGGGTTCGAGGTGGAGGAGGACTTTATTGACGCAACCAGCCCACGGGAGGCTGTCGAGAAGTACCAATCCAATTTTCTCTATGTGGCGGACGAGATTGGCAAGTCCGATAGCAGCTACGCCGCGGCCGTCGCCATGCTGGAGCTAGGCAAGGGGCTATTTGGCAATAAAACGCGCTGAGATTGCGCGCAGCTGTGAGGAGATGTGGCCATCGTGGCAACGCGCCCGATGGCCATCGAGAGAGGCGTTGGTCACACTGTTCAGCAGCCGGCCAGCTGGCGGAGCATCTCGATCAGCTCCTCTTCGCTGCTCGGCTCATAGGCAAGTTGCAGCGTCGGGGCGGCGCCCCCCATCAGCATGTAGACATTGGTGCTGCAGTGGTCGTAGTGATACCACTTACCATTGATGCAGACGTCGGTATAGCATCTTGGGTCCCTTTCCAGTTCCATAATCACATCCTTTTGTTACATCCCATCAACATCACTCCTAACCGTAAAACAACCCACTGCGACCTATCTTGATACAGATCAAGGTGTGCAACGGCTGTGCTCCTGCAGGCGCAATTCCCGCTGTTTCCCTCCCCGATGGCGTTTTACACCGCAAGCATCCCCCTCTTCTCTCCCTTATCGCCCTTCTCTTCTCTGACTTGAGCCTGACTACACTTAGCCCTGTCGACCCACACCACCATCTGGAGTCATACCGATGAAACCGAGGCTTTCCACCCCCACGATTTTCTCGCTCTTGCTCTGTGGCACACTGCTTGTGCAGCCTGCTCTTGTGCAGTCGGCCAAGGCCGCCATCGACCCCAAGCCCGCGAGCGAATTTACCATCAAGGCAAACCAGCAGGTGCTCACCACCCTGCCATTCAATGACAAGCAGGACTTCGAAGATGCCAAGCGCGGTTTCATTGTCAAACCGGAGACCCTGACCATCAAGGATGACAAGGGCAACGTGGTGTGGGATCTGGAGCAGTACAAGACCTACATCGGCCTCGACAAAGCCGCGCCGGACACCGTCAACCCCAGCCTGTGGCGCAATGCACAGCTCAACATGCAATACGGCTTGTTCAAGGTCACCGACAAGATTTACCAAATTCGCGGCTTTGATCTCTCCAACATCACCTTTATCGAAGGCAGCAAGGGATGGGTGGTGTTCGATCCGCTGATCTCCCCGCAAACCGCCAAGGCGGCGCTGGCCTTCATCAACAAGACCCAAGGGGAGCGACCGGTCACCGCGGTGGTCTACAGCCACTCCCACGTGGATCACTACGGCGGTGCCGCCGGTCTGTTCAACTCGCTGGACGAGGTGAAAAAGAACGGCGTCGAGATCATCGCCCCTGAAGGATTTACCGAACACGCGGTGTCGGAGAATGTCATCGCCGGCAACGCCATGGCCCGCCGCGCCGTCTACATGTACGGCGCCCTGCTGCCGCGCAACCCGCAGGGGGGCGTCAACGGCGGTCTGGGGCAAACCACCTCCACCGGCGTGCCCTCACTGCTGCTGCCGACCCGCTTTATCACCAAAACCGGTGAGACGCTGACGGTCGATGGCGTCAAGATGGTCTTCCAGATGACCCCGGGCACCGAAGCCCCGGCCGAGATGAACACCTGGTTCCCGGACAGCAAAGCATTGTGGATGGCCGAAAACACCACCAACACCATGCACAACATCCTCACCCTGCGCGGCGCCCAGGTGCGCGATGCGCTGAAGTGGGCCAGCTTTCTCAACGAGACCATTGAAACCTGGGGTGATCAGGCCGAGGTCAAATTCCAGAGCCACCACTGGCCACGCTGGGGCAATGCCAACATCGTCGACTACTTCAAGAAGCAGCGGGATCTCTACAAATACATCCATGACCAGTCGGTGCGCCTGATGAACATGGGCTACACCGGCGAGGAGATCTCCGAGCAGATCACCCTCCCCCCCGAGCTCAACGACTTCTGGCCGAACCGCGGTTATTACGGCACCCTGCGCCATAACAGCCGCGCCGTCTATCAGCGCTACATGGGCTGGTACTCCGGCAACCCCTCCGATCTCGATAACCTGCCACCGGAAATGGTCGGCCCCAAATATGTCGAGTTCATGGGTGGCGAAGAGGCATTGCTGAAGAAGGCCAAGGCCTCGTTCGACAAAGGCGAGTATCGCTGGGTCGCGGAAGTGCTCAAACACCTTGTATTTGCCAACCCGAACAACAAAGAGGGCAAGCTGCTGCTGGCGGATACACTGGAACAACTGGGCTATCAGGCTGAATCAGGCCCGTGGCGCTCTGTCTATCTGCAAGGGGCTTATGAGCTGCGCAATGGCGTGCCCACTGGTGGTGGCACCGTCACGGCATCGCCGGATACCATCCGGGCCATGACACCCAGCATGCTGTTTGACTATCTGTCGGTACGCATCAATCCGGAAAAGGCGGCGGGCAAGAAGATGGTCATCAACATGGAGTTCACCGATATCGGGGAGAAACATACCCTGAGCCTGGAAAACTCGGTGCTAAACCACACTACCCGCTATGCCGACAAGCCTGATGTCACCATTACCCTGAGCAAGAAGACGCTGGATGACATTCAGCTCGGTCAGGGCACCATGGAGCAGAAGATCGCCAGCGGCGAGATCAAAATCAAGGGTGATCAGCAGAAGTTCAGCGACTTCATCAGCCTGCTCGACAAGTTCAACTTCTGGTTCAACATAGTGACGCCATGATGCAACGCTCCTTGCGCGCATGCATGGTCCTGCTCTGCCTCATCCCCGGGATGGGGCAGAGCTGTGGTTATGATGCCCTTTATCCCAATCCGTTCGAACAGAGCTGGCCTGGCACGGTCAATATTGCCATGGCGACGGCGACTGCGGTGAGCCGTGAGCAGTTGCCCCCCTTGGCAGCCCTGACAGGCGAAGCCGGCTTCTCCCGTAGCCAGGCATGGCTCCAAACCCTCAAAGGTCGACTCCAGCAGGCAGGGGTAGGCGGCGGGATCTCCATCCTGCTGATCGACTCAGGACTCTGGTCCAGAGTACGAGGCAAGGAGTCTCTACTGCTCCAGTTGCACACCAGCGGCCCAAACCCCAAAGACCGGGTGATGCTGCTGAGTGAAGCCGCCATCAACGCCATGTTGAATGGGTCGCTCACCATCGAGCAGGGACTGCAATTGGGTGTTGTGGAGCTGCAAAGAGACGACAACCAGCTGTTGCAGCGGGATCTGCACAAGGCGCTGAGCTCGCAGACCTGACCGCCACAGGAGGAACAGATAGAACAAAGGGAGGCATTTGCCTCCCTTTTATTTCAAGCCATCACGGCGCAACTCAGAGTCGTGATTATTCGTCTTCCAAGTAGGCGTAGCCTTGCAGGCCCAGCTCCAGCTCGTCGAGCAGGGCTTTGCGAGTGGCATCGTCCAACGCCGGGTGGGAGGCGATCCGCTGGTAGTTCTCGCGGATCACGGACGGGTCGATGTTGACGTAACGCAGCAGCTGGTCGACGGTGTCGCCGCGCACCACGTTGCGAATGTCCATCTTGCCCTCTTCGTCCAGCCACACTTCCGCGCAGTGGGTGTCACCGAACAGGTTGTGCAGATCCCCCAGGATCTCCTGATAGGCACCGACCAGGAAGAAGCCGACGTGGCACTCTTCGTTTTCGCCGTAGACCGGCATCGGCAGGGTGCTCTCGACACCCAGACCGTCGACGTAGTGCTCGACCTGACCGTCGGAGTCACAGGTGATATCCATCAGGATACCGCGGCGGCTGAGCGGACGATCGAGACCGGCCAGCGGCATCACCGGGAACACCTGACCGATACCCCAGGCATCTGGCAGGGACTGGAACAGGGAGAAGTTGGCAAAGCACTTGTCCGCCAGCTTTTCACTCAGTTCGTCAGCCAGCGCACGGTGGTTCCGGTTGACCGGGTTGAGCAGCTCTTTCAGCGCCAGACAGGTGTTCTGGTGCAGCATCTCGGCCCAGGCACGCTGTTCAAGGTTGAGCAGGCCCATGGTGTACTGGGTATTCACGTCACCGAGGTCTGCCACCGAGTCGTGGAAGATCTCCAGCAGGGAGGGATCTTCGCTGCGCAGATCCAGCCAGCCTTGCCACATGTTCTGCAGAATGGTCGGTGCATCTTCATCCGGCGCGCTGATGTCGTTCATCTCCACCCCTTCGGCACCAATGATATTGGTGACCAGCACGGCGTGGTGAGCTGTCAGGGCACGGCCAGACTCGCTGATGATGGTCGGGTGCGGCAGATCGAACTCGCGGCAGACATCGCCGATGCCCCACACCACGTTGTTGGCGTACTCGGAGAGGCTGTAGTTGGCGGAGCAGTGGCTCTGGGAACGGGTTCCCTCGTAGTCCACACCCAGGCCACCACCGACGTCCACTACCTCGATGTTGGCACCGAGGCGACGCAGTTCGGCGTAGAAACGGCCGCACTCGCGGATGCCGCCCTGGATGTCGCGGATGTTGGCGATCTGGGAGCCCAGATGGAAGTGCAGCAGTTGCAGGCAATCCAGCTTGCCCAGCCCGCGCAGACGCTCGATCAGCGCCAGGATCTGGGAGGCAGAGAGACCAAATTTGGACATGGAGCCGCCGCTCGATTCCCACATGCCGGAGCCGGTGGAAGCGAGCTTGGCACGCACCCCGATGTTGGGCTTGATGTTGAGACGAGCTGACTCGTCCAGCACCATTTCCAGCTCGGAGGGCTTCTCCACCACGATGTAGACCTTGTGGCCCATCAGGTTGCCCAAGAGGGCGTGGCGGATATATTCGCGGTCTTTGTAACCGTTGCAGACGATCACCGAGCCTTGCTCATGGTGATGGGACAGCACGGCCAGCAGTTCCGGTTTGGAACCAGCTTCCAGGCCAAGCCGGGGCTTGTCGCTGTAGGACTGGCTGATGGTCTCGATGACACGACGCTGCTGGTTTACCTTGATCGGGTAAACGCAGAGGTAGTCCCCTTCATAGCCTGACTTCTCGATGGCCTGACCAAAGGCGTTGAACAGCGCATCGACCCGACTCTTGAGGATGTCGGGGAAGCGCAGCAACACGGGGGTGGTCAGCCCGGACTGACGCAGCTGTTCGATGGCATCAGAGATGACGATATGCGCGTCAGGGCGTGATTTGTCGGGGGCGACGGTCACATGACCGGCGTCATTGATATTGAAAAAACCCGCACCCCAGTAGGGAACGTTGTAGACCTTCAAGGAGTCCTTGCTGGACCAGTTAGTCATGGGCTATGCCTCGCAAATGAGCGACCCAAAGTCGCCTTCGTTACCCTCAATCACATCCAGACCATCTAGTGCAAAGTGCGGCGGGCGCTGCCATCACGAGACGCAGCCACCCAAACCAACGCGTTGCACATCGCGGCAAGCCAGAGGCTGCCTGGTGGATCTTGGGGAAGTAACGAGTCTTGATGTGGGGCTGGTGGCTTTACATCAAGCTCAACGGTATGCGGTGCCACCTTAAACGGGGCGCCGCGGTACTTTGATGACAGACGACATCAGCCACGCCGTCAGTTCATCATTCGGCAGCGATCCCGACAGAAGGAGAGGGTTCCAAGGAAGAGAAGCGAAGGCGCCAGCACGCATGCGTGTTGATAGACGACAACAACCACAGCCCACCTCACCGTCAGTGACCGCCCATGACAAGGGAAGATGATGAGCCGCTGGCCCACTCGGTCAAATGAAGGATGAGAGTCTGTTGTTCTCCCTGATACCGGAGCCTAACCGGTATTAAAGAAACCATTCCCCAGCAGTGTCTGTCGTTTCTGCGTGCCTCGCCCTATAGGCGTATGATCGGTCGGGTTTCTGGCGGCTCAGCCTGCTTCAGGGTTGCCCTTGGATCGGCGCGGAGTGTACACACTTACCGCGGGCGGTGACAATAAAAAATAGTGTTCAAAATCCCCTTTTAATAAGTCGATCAAATATTGCTGGCGGGCAGGCGGGCTCTGGGATGGCGCAGGTTATGCGACGGCCCGGTTTCCCCTTGAAAAGTGTGTGAAAACGCCATGATGGGGCTGACGCCTTGCTGTGCGGTGGCTGGGGGAAATTTGGCCGCCACCGCAAGCGCCTAAATATCGCAATAAATGCAACATTTATGCGATGTCCCATCCCGATGTGGCACCTCGCACCGCCCGTTCCCCGCTCTCTCCTTACGCCAAAAAATGGAAAAAACCTGCGCTGACGCAATAAGTAGCCGGCACGGATTGGCCACAATGGCCGCTCACAATCGGTTAGAGGCTGACTAATGGATACCCTGCTTGAGCGTTTTCTGCGTTACGTGACTTTTCATACCCGCTCCGATGAGACCAATCCTGCCTGCCCCAGCAGCGAAGGCCAGCTGATCTTTGCCCGTGCCCTGCAAGGGGAGATGACTGCGCTGGGGCTGACCCAAGTCACCCTGGATGAGCACGGCTACCTCACCGGCTGCTTGCCCGGCAACCAGCCGGATGCCCCCGCCATCGGCCTGATTGCCCACATGGATACCGCCGACTACGAAGCAGAGCACGTGGTACCGCAGATCATCGAAAACTATCGGGGTGGCGATATCTGTCTTGGCAAGGGTGACGAGGTGCTCGCCATCCGTGACTACCGCTTCCTGAAAAACTATCTGGGTCAGGATCTCATCACCACCGACGGCACCACTCTGCTGGGGGCTGACGACAAAGCGGGTATCGCCGAGATCCTCACCGCCATCGACCATCTGCAGGCTCACCCCGAGATCCCGCGCGGCGATATCTGGGTCGGCTTCACTCCGGACGAAGAGATTGGCCGCGGCGCCAACCTCTTCCCGCTGGACCGATTCCCGGCCAAATGGGCCTATACCGTCGATGGCGGCGAACTGGGGGAGCTGGAGTATGAAAACTTCAACGCCGCCAGCGCCAGCCTGCGCTTTGTCGGCAACAACGTCCACCCCGGCACCGCCAAGGGGAGCATGCTCAACAGCCAGACCCTGGCCGCCCGCTTCCACGCCGCCATGCCAGCCGCGCAAACCCCGGAGTGTACCGAAGGGTATGAAGGCTTCTTCCATCTGGCCCAGATGAGCGGCACCGTGGAGGAGAGCACCCTGCACTACATCATCCGAGACTTCGACGACGAGCATTTCGCCGCGCGCAAGGCCGAGATACAGAGCCGGGTTGCCGCCATGCAGGCCGAGTATCCCAAGGCCCGCATCGAGCTGACCCTGACCGACAGCTATCGCAACATGCGCAGCCAGATCGAGCCGCACATGCACATCGTCGAGCTGGCCCGCGCCGCCATGGAGGCCGCTGACGTGGTGCCGAAGATCAAGCCCATTCGCGGCGGTACCGATGGCGCCCGCCTCTCCTTTATGGGTCTGCCCTGCCCCAACCTCTTCACCGGTGGCCACAACTTCCACGGCAAGCACGAGTTCATCCCGCTGCAATCCATGGAAAAATCGGTCGCCACCCTGGTGGAGCTGGTGCGCCTCACCGCAGTCTGGCGCGGTTAATCGGGTAATCCTCACTACCACGAGCACCCAGGGGGAGCCGGTTAACCGGCCCCCCCCTTTGCTATCTGGCCATCAGGTATCAGGAAAGGAAAACCGGGGAGAGTCGCGCAGGGGCAACTGGCCGCCGCTGCCATCAAACTGTCATCCCGCTGACATGTCGCGGGAACAGTGCCACACCATGCTGGGAGCAACGGATAGCCGGAGCCCTCCCAGATGTTCACTATCGATACCCTGCTGACCCAGCACTTCCCCCGCCTGCTTGGCTACCCCCTGCTCACCCCGCTGTTCAAACGGCTGCTGGGCTGGCTGCTCAACGAACAGGCCTTTGCCGACTTTGCTGCCCGCTACCCGCACCTGCGCGGCCTCGACTTTGTCGAGCAGGCGCTGACCCAGCTCGACTTCGACTACCGGGTCAGCGAGGCGCAACTGGAGCACATTCCCGCCAGCGGCCGGGTCATTCTTGTCGCCAACCACCCCATCGGCTCGCTGGACGGACTGGCCCTGCTGCAACTGCTCGGCCGCATCCGCCCGGATGTGAAGATCGTCGCCAACCAGCTGCTGGCCCAGCTCGCGCCGCTGCGCCCCCTGCTGCTGCCGGTGGACAACATGGAGGGCAAGACAGACCGGCAGGCCATCCTCGCCATGAACGCACACCTCGCCCATGAAGGGGCGCTGGTGATCTTCCCCGCAGGCGAAGTCTCAAGGCTCGGCCCCAAGGGGGTGAAAGATGGCCCCTGGCAGGCGGGCTTTATCAAGCTGGCCCAGCGCACCCGCACCCCGCTGGTGCCAATCCATCTGGGGGGACGCAACAGCCTCTGGTTCTATCTCGCCTCCTGGCTCAACAAGCCTGCTTCCGCCCTGTTGCTGGTGCGCCAGCTGTTTCGCCAGCAGGGGCAGACCCTGCCGGTGACCATAGGGGCGCGCATTCCACTCGGCAGTTTTCAGGAGCTGCCCGCCAAGAGCGCGGCGCAGCTGGTGCGCAGCCACCTCTACCGGATTGGTCGGGGCAAGGCGGGACGGCTGCAGACCGAAGCCCCTATCGCCCTGCCGGAGGATCGCCGCCAGCTCAAACAGGCCATCGAGGCGTGCGAGCAGCTCGGCACCACCCCGGATGGTCAGGGGATCTACCTCTACCGCCGCCATGAAGTGAGTCACTCGGTGATCCTGCGCGAGCTGGGACGGCTGCGGGAAATAGCCTTTCGCGCGGTGGGGGAAGGGTCAGGCAAGCGGCGAGATCTAGATGGCTTTGACAACGACTATCACCACCTGATCCTCTGGGATCCGGCCCGGCTCGACATCATCGGCGCCTACCGTTTCGCCCCGGTGGCGGAACTGCTGGCCAGCAAGGGGAATGATGGCCTCTACAGCCACACCCTGTTCGGTTTCGAGGAGAAGCTGCAGCCCCGGCTGGAACAGGCCATTGAGCTGGGTCGCAGCTTTATCCAGCCCGCCTACTGGGGCAAGCGGGGACTCGATTATCTCTGGTTCGGCATCGGTGCCTATCTTGCCCGCTATCCCCGCTACCGCTACCTGTTTGGCCCGGTGTCGATCTCCGGCAGCCTGCCACCGGCGGCCAAGGATCTGCTGGTGAGCTTCTACCGCCAGCACTTTGCCCCCGAGCTGGCGCTGGCCCCGTCCCGCCGTCCCTACCCCGAGACGCCCCCCCTGTTCGAGGGGGTGGATTACGGCGCCGACCTCAAAGCGCTCAAGGCCCGCCTCGACAATCTGGGCTGCGCCATCCCCACCCTCTACAAGCAGTACTCCGAGCTGTGCGAGCCGGGCGGGGTGCAGTTTATGGATTTTGGCATCGACCCCGACTTCAACCACTGCATCGACGGCCTGGTGTGGGTGGATGTGAGTCGCATCAAGCCCCACAAGCGAGCCCGCTATATCGGCAGCCATCTGGCCGAGCCGCGCCCATAGCCCCGCAGGCGCAACGCAAAAAGCCATATGCAAAAAAAGGAGAGAGAGGCCATGGCCTCCCTCTCCTTTTCTGTATTGCTGAACACCTTTCGGGGCGCCCAACCCATCTGGCATTACTCGGCCGCTTTGCGATCCGAGTGGCCGAGATCCCGCTCAGGGGCGATGACATCACGCACCCGCTGCTTGATCTCCTTGGCCTCGGGGAAGCCGTCATCGACCACCCGATCCCACACCTGCACCCCGTTAACCAGAATGCGGAACTCCCCCTTGCTGGCCGGCACCAGCGCCACCTCCCCCAGATCGCTGTCGAAGGTGGAGAGCAGCTCCTGCGCCAGCCAGGCGGCGCGCAACATCCAGCGACAGAGGGTGCAGTAGCGGATTTCGATACGGGGTTTGCAGCTCAGGGTTTCAGACTCGGTCATGAGTGACTCCATAAAAAAACGGCCAATGGCGGGAAGTGGCGTACCCCCGCCCAATGGCCGAGCCCGGTTTGGTCAAATCAGTGGTGGTCAACACCATGAAAATCGGCCAACCAATGGCGGGCAATGGTACGCATCGCCGATTCTGGCAGCTCGAACAGGCCGGGCGCAATAGGGCCTGCTGCCAGCATCCGGATCCCTTCCATGATCTCCGCCAGCACCAGATAGACATATTCGCCAATCACGGCGCCATGGACGAAGTTGACCGCCTCGCCCCGGTTGAGCAGGTAGATCTGGGTGCCATCCGGCCGGTTGAGGGCCAGTACATGGGGGCACACCTCTTCGCTCGGCCACGGCAGTTGGGCCAGCGAGAAGGCGAACTCGTCGTCGGCCGAGGTGACCGAAGCCACCATGGTGCCGGGACGCAGCGCCTGCAGATCCGCCAAGCCCAGCGAGCCGTTGCCGGTGGAGCAGATCACCAGCTCGGCGCGGCCGAGGGCCTCGGCCTTGGTGATCAAGCGAAAACCGTGGGAGAGCGCTTCGACCTGTCGCAGCACATCGGTCTCCACCAACCCGAGATGGAGGTTGCGACCACGCAGGTCACGAGCGATGCTGCGCCCCACCTTGCCATAGCCGAACAACGCCGCCTCGCAGACATTGAAGGTACGGTTAAGGGTGCGGGCCAGCGACTCGACAGAGTAGACCACGCTCAGACCAATCTGGATATCCTCGGCCTGCTTGAGGGGGCTGCGGGCCACCGAGACCACCGGGGTCGCCAGCACCTCCTGCTCATAGCGCTGGTGGCCGTTTTCGGTCATCTCCACCACCCCGAGAAAACGGGGGCCAAAGTACTCGCTGAGGGTCGTCTGGGTTCTGGCGAAGTAACCACCGATATCGAGGATCAGCAGCCGCTCGTGGGGGGCCACCAGCGGTGCAATCTGCTGGATGATACTGTCGGGATCATTGGTCCAGTGCCGGTTGAGGGGCAGCACCGGATAGTGCTGCGATACCCACTCGAGGGTCGGGCCGTGTACCGATTTCGGTTTGGGCAAAATAGCGCCAATCCGCCCCATCTGGCCGAGAGCGTCGATAAAACGGGGGCGATCGGGCAGCAGGTGAGTAACCAGCAGAATGCAGAGACCGTCAATGCGTCCCTGTCCGGTGAAATGGCGAAAAAACAGATGCTCAGATCCTTGACTGCGCAACTGTGGCCTCCTTATGTGCCGCAAAGCAGGCAAACAGAACCCGGCATAGCCGGGTTCTGTGTGTGTCCAAATAAAATGAAAATCCTTTTTATCTGAAACATATAGGGGGCTCAATCATTATCTATCAAGAGTATGAGCGGGTATGCAAAATTGACTGTAATTGCCTGTTTTTCATGCAAAAATTAGTACAAAGAAGCAGCGGGCCACACCCACCACAGGCTGAGTCCGGTCCCCGCTGCAGCGATCAGGATCAGCCCCCCCCAACGCAGCGGCCACCGCTTGTCACGCAAGACCCACTCCAGCAGCGGCAGCAGCCAGACCGGCAACAACACCACCAGCGGCACCTCCACATACTGCCAGGCGAGCATCTGGACAAAAGCGAGGGCCAACGCCAGACCGGCGGGTGCCACCTTGATGGCTGCAAAGGTGGCGAGCAGGGCACGAAAACCGGCGAAAGCCGCCAGGGCTCCGGCCAGCTGGGCAATCAGCAGGCTGCCATCGATGCCGATCACCAGCGCCAGCCAGATAAAGCCGAGGGCAAAGCCAAGCCCCTCGCGGCTATCACAGCGCAAGGTGCTCCAGCCAAACCAGAGGATGGCAGGCAGCAGCGCCAACCAGATCCCGGGTTCGCTCGCCAGCACCGAGGCCAACCCCTGCCACCACACCAGCGCGCCAACGGCGGCAAAAAGCAGCAGTGATCCGCGCAGGTCGATTACCTGAGCGGCGATGGCAGGCACCAGCAAGGTCAGCGACAGCCACTGCCACGCCTTGGCCGGGATGCCATAGAGGCCGCCGAGCAAGGATCCCACCAGCCAGAGCGCCAGCGCCCCCCACAGATACCCCAGTCGCGGCCAGCGCCACGATAGCAAAGCGGCTCCCAGAGGAGCCGCCAGGGTTTGCAGCAGAAGTTCCGCGCCCATTACTTGCGCACGCCTTCGACAAACAGGTTGATGTTCATCTCGTCCGGGATGCCGGGCAGCATGTAGCTCACGCCAAAGTCGCTGCGCTTGATGGTGGTAGAGGCGTTGAAGCCGCTGCGGTAGCCACCCCAGGGATCCTTGCCCTCGCCGATCTTGACCAGATCGAAGGCCACCTCCTTGGCGACGCCGTGCAGGGTCAGGGTCCCTTTCAGCACGCCTTTATCCTTGGTGCCCTCGTAACCAGAGCTGACGAAGGCCATCTTGGGGTACTGCTTCACGTCGAGGAAGTCAGGGCTGCGCAGGTGTTTGTCGCGGGCCTCGTGGTTGGAGTCGACGCTGGCGGCATCCACTTCAAAGCTCGCCTTGGCCGCCGCCGGGTTGGCGTCATCCATGCTGAAGGTGCCGCTGAAGGTGTTGAAGCGACCCACCAGTTCGGAGAAGCCCAGGTGACCCACCTTGAACTGCACCGTGGTGTGCGCCGCATCCACATCGTAATCCGCCGCCATCAGAGGGGTGGCCATAAAGAGGCAGGAGGCCAGCAGGGCCTTGTTCATTTTCATCCGTACGTTCCTTCATCTTGGGGTTCACATCAGTGGCCAAAATGCTAACCTCGTTCTGAAGATGAATAATCAGTGATTTATTAAATTCATTATTTACTGAGGATGGAAAATGGACCAGATCGCCGCCATGCGTACCTTTATCAAGGTGGTGGAGTGCCAGAGCTTTACCAAGGCCGCCAACCAGCTCGGCATCTCGGTCGCCATGGCCTCCAAACTGATGCAACAGCTGGAGGAGTCCCTCGCCACCCGGCTGCTGTCGCGCACCACCCGTCAGGTCAATCCCACCGAGGCGGGGCAGTTCTACTACCTGCGCTCCCTCGCCCTGCTGGCGGAGCTGGAAGAGACCCACAGCCAGCTGACCCACCACAACCAGCAGCCCAACGGCACCCTCAAACTCTCGGTGCCGATGGACTTTGGCTATCTGCACCTCTCCCCCGCCCTGCCGCTGTTTCGCCAGCGCTTTCCCGATCTCAAACTCGATATCGAGTACAGCGATCGGCGGGTGGCACTGGTGGAAGAGGGGTTCGATCTGGCGCTGCGCATCGGCCACCTCAGCGACTCTTCGCTGGTGGCACGCCAGCTGGCCACCATCACGCTGGCGCTCTGCGCCAGCCCCGCCTATCTGGCTCGCAAGGGGACGCCGCAGAGCCCGGAGGATCTCAAGCAGCACGACTGTCTGATCTATACCCTGACCCAGCCGGAGTGGCACTTCAAACGGGATGGAGAGGCGCAAAGCATCAGGCCGCAGGGGCCGCTGCGGGCCAACAACGGGGTGGCGCTGACCCGCGCCGCTTGTGATGATCAGGGCATCATATTGCAGCCCACCTTCATCGTCGGAGAAGCCTTGCAGGATGGCAGGCTGGTCAGCCTGCTGCCGGAGTGGGAGAAGGGGGAAGTGGGGCTCTATGCGGTCTATCCGCACCGCCGCTTTGTCTCGGCCAAGGTGCGCTGCTTTATCGAATTCGTGCAGGAGCGCTATCTCGCCCCGCAAAAGTGGGATGCGCCCGCCTGATGGCCAAAGCGGAGGGGACGACCTGAATGCCCGGCCTGCTGGCCCGGCTTGAAACCTAGCGCTGGCCGGGGGTGACAGTGGGGGCGGCGGCACGAACCAGCGTCGCCTGCAGCAGCTCCTGCTCGAGACTCAACTGCCAGCGCGGCAGACGGGTGCGGATCACCGACAACTGCTGTTCACTGAGGGCATAGGGGAGCACTACTTCCAGCTCGGTGAAGTCGAACATGGCGGCCAGCTGCAGGATCAGGATGAGGTTTACCTCGTCGGTCTTGTGCTTGTTGACCCGTTTACGGATCTCTTGGCGCAGCAGCGTTTCAGGATCCTGGGTCATCGCCTGCCAACCGAAACCGAACAGCGGCGCCAGCGCACTGACCATGCCCAGCGCGGTCATGGGCTGCTTGGGAGGATGATAAAGTTCGTTGAGAACGAACAGAATAGGATTCTGACGAACCTCTTCATTGCCAAATAAAATCGTTTTCGTCATTGGATAACCCGTTACATTCCACTAAAATGCGCCGCATATTTTACCCCGATATGCCAACGAGGTGCTGATGCTAAGCGATATCGAGATCTCCCGCCAGTCCCCCCGTCTCTCCATTCACGCGCTGGCCGAACGCCTCGCCATCCCTTCGCACCTGCTCAGCCCACACGGTCACTACAAGGGCAAACTCAGCCTCGACCTGCTCAAGTCTCAGCCCACACAGAGCGGCAAGCTGGTGCTGGTGAGCGCCATCACCCCCACCCCGCTCGGTGAAGGGAAGACGGTGACCACGCTGGGCCTCTCCATGGGGCTCAACCATATCGGCCAGCCCAGCATCGCCACCATCCGCCAACCGAGCCTCGGACCGGTATTCGGGGTCAAGGGGGGGGCTGCCGGTGGCGGCCACGCCCAGGTGGTGCCGATGGAGGAGATGAACCTCCACCTCACCGGCGATTTTCACGCCCTGACGGCGGCCCACAATCTGGCGGCGGCGGCCCTCGATGCCCGCCTGTTCCACGAGCAGAAACTGGGGGATGAGTTCACCGCCAGAACCGGTTTGCCGCGGCTCGACATCGACCCGGCCAATATCCTCTGGCCGCGCACCCTCGACATGAATGACCGCGCCCTGCGCCACCTCACCATCGGTCAGGGTGGCGCAGCCGATGGCGTGGAACGCAGCGATCGCTTCGTCATCACCGCCGCCTCCGAGCTGATGGCCATTCTGGCGCTGGCGAGCGATCTCAAGGATCTGCGCGATCGCATCGGCCGCATCCAGCTGGCCCGCGACATCCATGGCAAGCCCGTCACCGCCCAGCAGCTGGAAGTAGCGGGCGCCATGACGGTGCTGCTCAAGGATGCCCTGCAGCCGACCCTGATGCAGACCACCGAGCAGACACCGGTGCTGGTACACGCAGGCCCCTTTGCCAATATTGCCCACGGCAACTCCTCGGTGATCGCCGATCGCCTCGCCCTTGGCCTGACCGACTATGTGGTGACCGAAGCGGGTTTTGGCTCCGACATGGGGCTGGAGAAGTTCTTCAACATCAAGAGCCGCCAATCCGGTATTACCCCCGCCTGCGTGGTGCTGGTGGCCACGGTGCGCGGCCTCAAAGCCAACAGCGGTCTGCTCGACATCCGCCCGGGCCAGCCGCTGCCAGCGAGCCTGCAGGGGGAGGATCTGCCGACCCTCAAGCAGGGCTGTGCCAACCTTGCCTGGCATATCCGGAACGCCCGCCGTTACGGGGTGCCGGTGGTGGTCGCCATCAACCGCTTCCCCACCGACAGCGAGGCCGAACTGGCGCTGCTGGCCCATGAAGCGCAGCAAGCCGGAGCCTGTGGCGCGGCCATCTCCAACGCCTTCACCCAGGGTGGCTATGGCGCCAGCGAGTTGGCCCACGCCGTGGTCGCTGCCTGCGAACTGCCAAGCCAGGTACAGCTGCTCTACCCCGACGAGATGAGCCTCGACGCCAAGCTGGCGACCCTGGTGGAGTGTGGCTACGGTGGCCGCGGGGTACAGCTCTCCGACAGAACCCGCCAGCAGCTGGCGCAACTTTCCGCCGAAGGGTGGGATCACTTGCCCATCTGCGTGGCCAAGACGCCGCTCTCCATCAGCCATGACCCCGCCAAAAAGGGGGTGCCGACCGATTTCGAGGTGCCCATCGACGAGGTGAAACTCTGCGCCGGAGCCGGGTTTGTCTATGCGCTGGCGGGCCCCATCATGACCATGCCGGGGCTGGGCAGCCTCCCTGCCTACCGTCATATCGATATCGACGAGAATGGCGAGATAGTCGGCCTGAGCTAAATGGTCGGGTGAGGGGTCTGGCGTCGGCCGATGACGCTGCGCTAATCGACTCTACGATCCACAAACCAGCCAGATACAACAAGGCCCCGCCAATTTGGCGGGGCCTTCTGTTATCCATGCATCAACCCTTAGAGGGTAAAGCGCTGGGTCATATGGTGCAGGGTGTTGGCCAGCTTGCTCAGCTCGACGCAAGCCTGGGCGATCTGATGGGCGCCCTGGGCATTCTCGTCAGCGGCATTGTGAATGTTGACGATGCTGCGGTTGAGCTCTTCGGTCACCGCGTTCTGCTCTTCGGTGGCGGTGGCGATCAGGGTATTCATGTCAGTAATGCGTACCACGGCACCATTAATGGTATCGATACTGGTACCGGCATCCCGTGCCAGACCGACACTCTCCTGCATCTGGTGACGGCTCAGCTGCATGGCGTTGCCCGCCTCGGCAGCGCGGCTCTGCAACAGCTCGATCATCTTGCTGATCTCGGCGGTAGAGTCCTGGGTACGCTGGGCCAAGGATCGCACTTCATCGGCAACGACCGCAAAGCCACGGCCCTGCTCCCCGGCACGAGCCGCTTCGATGGCGGCGTTGAGGGCCAGCAGGTTGGTGGTCTGACCGGCGATATCGCGGATCACATCCAGCACCACGCTGATGTTGGCGCTGTCGGCCTCCAGCTGCTGCACCACGGTGCCCGCCTCTTCAATCTTGACCGACACCTCTTCGATGCTGGCGATGGAGCTGCGTACCACTTCGCTGCCAGCTGCGGAGGTGCGGGAGGCATCCTTGGCGGCGCTCATGGCATCTGTGGTGTTGCGGGCCACTTCGTTGACGGTGGACTGCATCTCGTTCATGGCGGTCGCCACCTGGGAGACTTCGCTCTGCTGGATAGCCATGCCGCTGGCAGACTGGGTGGAGATGGCGCTCACCTCCTCCACCGCGCTGCTGAGCTGACTCACGGAACCGGCGATCTCGCTCACCAGATCGGAGAGGGAACCCTGCATCCGGTTGATGGCGGAGCCCAGCTGACCCAGCTCGTCGCGGTTAAAGCGATTGTCACGGATCCACTGCTGCAGCTCACCCTGCCCCAGCTCACCACTGGCAATACGCTGTGCCTGACGGGCCAGCATGATCAGCGGATCGCGGATCTGACGAGTCAGCACCACGGAGAGCACCACCACCAGTACCAGACCGAGCACCAGCGCGATGGTGACGCTCAGCTTGGCGGAGTCATAGGAATCAACCACTACCTTGCGCGACTCGGTCGCATAGCCGTGGTTGATGCGGATAAGCTCAGCCACCGACTTGTGCAGGTTGTTGTAGAGGGGGATCCCCTGATCCATGAAGATGTGCTGGGCCTCGCTCATCAGACCGCTATCCTGCAACTGCTTCACCTGCTGGTGCAGGGCAAGGTAGCTTGCCCAGTCGGCCTTGACCATATCGAAGGTGCGACGCTCTTCCACATCCTGCGCCCAGATGGTCTTGTCGTGGTCAATCATCTGCTGTTTGAGGCGCTCCACCAGCTGGGCGGCCGTAGTGCGGTACTCGGCACGCTTCTGGGGATCCGAGGCCACCAGGAACAGGGCCAGTTCATAACGACGCAGTTCACTGATGCTGTCACCGACGTCATTGGTGCGGTTGACTGCGGGCAGGATGCTGTCGGTAAAACCGATAGCCGCCCGGTTCATGTTGCTGAACTCCAGCAACGAGAAGCCGCCGATAAAGGCGACCATCAAACCGAGCACGGCAAAGCCGGCGGTGAGTTTTTTGCCTATGGTCATGGAACTGGTATTCATGGCATATCCTGGTGGTCGTTAAGTTCGTAGCACTCGTCCGGTTCACGCCCTCCTGGCATGAACTATCTGGCCACTTGTTCAGTGGCGCACCATCCAACCTTGATGAATATCTCTGAATTCCATGAGCGGCAGCGAGAGCCGTGAGGGGGCGCTAGAGTAACCAGATTGTGGCGGTTCGGAAAGAGTCTGCCTGGTTACGTTTTGTAAGGTGAAAGGGCGGGATTTTTCGTTCCGGATTAAATATACCGTTCAGATGAATAAATTGAAAAAATGCATAACGTTTACCTGACGCAAGCCACGCGGGCGAAGCCTTTGCAGGCCGCCGCTCTCATCCGCGACCAATGAAAAACGCCAGCAATGGTTGCTGGCGTTTCGTTTATTCAGCAAGGCGGTTACAAAAAAACCACCACGTTATCCGCGCAGGCCACCCAGAAATTCGGCTCTAGTGTCCGGCTGAGTCTTAAACACCCCGCCAAGGGAGGTGGTAGTGGTATGGGAGGTGGAATCCATCACCCCGCGCGCCTTGACGCAGTAGTGGGTCGCCCTGATGCTCAGCGCCACATCCTGGGTACCGAGCAGGGTCTGCAGCGCCAACAGGACCTGCTGGGTGAGCCGCTCCTGTACCTGGGGACGGCGGGCGAAGAACTGCACGATGCGGTTGATCTTCGACAGCCCGATCACCTTGCCGCGAGGGATATAGGCGACATGAGCCAGCCCGTCGATGGTGACGAAGTGGTGCTCGCAGGTGCTGGTGAGGCTGATATCCCGCACCATGATCATCTCGTCCACCTTCATCTTGTTCTCGATCACCGTCACCTTGGGGAAGGTGGAATAATCGAGGCCGGAGAAGATCTCGTTGACGTACATCTTGGCGATGCGGTGCGGCGTCTCGGCCAGACTGTCGTCGGCCAGATCCAGCCCCAGCGTCTCCATGATGGAGCGCATATGGCCTTCGATCTTCTCCCGCTTCTGCTGACTGTTCAGCTCGTTGGCAACCAGGGGGGTTTCCAGTCCCTGGGCCTCAAGGGCTGCCCTGACCAGCAAGGCTTCCTGACTCAGTGTTGTCATTCTCTTCTCTCCCACGCTCAGGGACGTCGGGGCCGCCACGCTGGCCACCCCAAGCTTGATGATTGTAAGGCGGCATAGTAAACGGCCATTACCGCCAAGATTCAAGTCAACTTGCGTCCGTCATCATACTTTATGACCATAGCTGGACTTTTACCGCTCCATCCGCTGCCCATCCCCGGCAATTTTTGTGATAATCCCGCCTTCAATCATCACAAGAGGTCATGACGATGGGATTTGATACCAGCGGACTACTACCGTTAAGCGATGCCCTGCAAGGAATGCTGGAGCAACTCGCCTGCTGCTGCAACAGCGAGCAGCTGCCCCTGCCAGAGGCCTTGGGCCGGATCCTTGCCAGCGATATCGCCTCTCCCCTCGCCGTGCCCCCCTTCGACAACTCTGCCATGGACGGTTACGCCGTGCGCCTTGCGGATCTCGCCACCGGCACCCCGCTCATCATGGTGGGCAAAGCCTTTGCAGGCCAGCCCTATCTGGGCGAGTGGCCCGCTGGCCACTGCGTGCGGATCATGACCGGCGCCCCGGTCCCCGCAGGCACCGATGCCGTGGTGATGCAGGAAGAAACGCAGGCCGACGGCGATCGGATCACTTTTTTGTGCGAGCCGACCGTCGGACAGAACATTCGGCTGGCGGGTAGCGACATCGGCAAGGGCGCCTGCGTACTGCCAGCCGGTACTCGCCTCACCCCAAGAGAGATGCCGCTGCTGGCCTCACTTGGCGTGGCCACCGTCGCGGTGCGCCGCCCACTGAAGGTGGCTATTTTCAGCACCGGCGACGAGCTCAAACCGGTCGGCACCCCGCTTGCCCACGGCGACATCTATGACTCCAACCGCTACGGCGTGCGGGCCATGCTGGCGCGCATGGGCTGCGACTGCCTCGACCTTGGCATTATCCCGGACGATCCGGCCCAACTACGCGCCGCCTTTATCCGCGCCGACGAAGAGGCCGATGTGCTGATCACCACTGGCGGCGTCTCGGTGGGGGAAGCGGACTTCACCAAACAGCTGCTGGACGAGCTCGGCGAGATTGGCTTCTGGAAGCTGGCCATCAAGCCGGGCAAGCCGTTTGCCTTTGGCCGTCTGCCCCGCGCCTGGTTCTTCGGCCTGCCGGGCAACCCGGTCTCCGCCATGGTCACCTTCGATCAGCTGGTGCAACCGGCGCTGGCCAAGCTGGCCGGTCAACAGTTTGTGCGGCCGCTGCAACTGCAAGCTATTGCGGCCGAGCCACTCAAAAAGAGCCCGGGCCGACTCGACTTCCAGCGCGGCATCCTGAGTCAGGGACCGAACGGCCTTGAGGTGCGCAGCACCGGCTCGCAGGACTCCGCCGTGTTCAGCTCCCTGTCGCGAGCCAACTGCTACATCATCCTTGAGCTTGAGCGGGGCCGCGTTGCTGCGGGCGAAACGGTGACCGTCGAGCCATTCGGGGGATTGTTGCTGTGAGCGAGATCCTCAGCGACGCCGAGCTGCTGCGCTACAACCGCCAGATCATCCTCAAATCCTTCGACTTCGAGGGGCAGGAGGCGCTCAAGCAGGCCAAAGTGCTGGTGATCGGTGCCGGTGGCCTCGGCTGCGCCGCCAGCCAATATCTGGCGGTAGCCGGGGTTGGCCAGCTCACCCTGGTCGATTTCGACAAGGTGGAGCTCTCCAACCTGCAGCGTCAGGTGCTGCACAGCGATGAGCGCATCGGCCACAACAAGGTGGACTCTGCCGCCCGGTCGCTACGCGCCCTCAACCCCTGGCTTGAGGTGGAAACCCACGCCGCCGTAGCCGATGAGGCGCTGCTCGATGCCCTTTTACCGGGACATCAGCTGGTGCTCGACTGCACCGACAACCTGGCCATTCGCAATCTGCTGAATCAAAAGGCGCGCCAGCATCGGGTGCCGCTGGTCAGCGGCGCTGCCATCCGGCTGGAGGGGCAGCTCTGCAGCTTCACCTGGCAGCAGGATGAGCCCTGCTACGCCTGCCTCAGCGCCCTGTTTGGCGAGCAGGCTCTCACCTGCGTCGAAGCCGGGGTGCTCGCTCCCGTGGTGGGATTGGTGGGCAGCCTGCAAGCGCTGGAAGCCATCAAGCTCTTGGCAGGCATGGGCAAAAGCTACAGCGGCCGCCTGCTGATGATCGACGGCCTCGGTGGCACCTTCCGCGAGATGAAGCTACCCAAGCGTCCCGACTGCCCGGTCTGCTCCCACTCTTGAGGCAAGCAGGCTCAAAAAAGCCGACCCCTTGGGTTCGGCTTTTTTATTCCGATTTCGCAATGACACGGAAAATCAGAAGATCCCCTTCGCCTTGACCTTTTTCATGTTGGCAACCTGACTCGAGAGATCCTCGAACAAGGGGTCAGACTCCGTTCCGGCAGCCTCCTGTCGAACAGAGGCTCTGGCCAACCGCTGGATCAATCTGTGCTGCTCGCGGATAAGGCGGGATTGCTCTTCCAGTTGACGAGAGAGCCGCTGGATACTGCTGGCAAGGGGAGCCAGATCCTGCTCGGCCTTTGCGGATGGCAATTTGCTCGCAATGGCCTCGGCCATCTGTTCATGATCCAGCGAAGCAGGCTGACCTTGCTTAAGTTCATCCAACCTCTCGGCGGGTTGCTGCCCGCCAAGACGGCTGACAATCTCATCCACCAGTGACGTGCTATCACTCCGACCCAACTGCGGAGCCAGCCTTGCCACGATCTCATCGATCATCACATCAGCCGCAGGCTGCGCGCCACCAGCCACCTCGCCCAGATTGAAACCACAGCTGGCAAAGGCATGGCGCAAGGTGGTCATGCTCACCTGCTCAGGCCCCAGCGCATTGGCGATCGCCTTGCAGAGGTTGGGCGACAGCACATACATGAACATGCCGGAGAGGTAGATATCCTTGTGGAAACGGCTCTTGGAGAAGTCAAACTCCTCGCTGCCATCCTGGACCTTGCGCGCCCGTTGATACCAGTTTTGCAACACGCCGACCGCATAGCGATCAGACTCCAGCGCACTCGGGTCCATATAAACGGAGAAGGTCATGCGCTTGAGTTGACTACTCATCATCAACCTCGACCATCACAGGCGCTGCACGATAAACCTCGTCCTCTTCGGTGGAGTAGAGGCAGATCTCGCGGGCCAGCGCGGACTGGGCATCCTCCAGCAGCTCGACACGGTCACCCAGGGTCGGATAGGCCCCCTTGATCGCATCATAAATCAGGGATGCACCGCCACCGACCAGATAGACCCGGTTCGGGTTCTTGGCAAACTTCTTCGCTTCATGCGCAACCTGGGTACCCAGCTCGTCGATCTTGTTCTGCATCTTCTCGAGGATCTTGGGGATCTGGCTCTCGTCGTTAACCACATCGCGCACAAAGCTCATGTCGTGGCGACGCTTGATAAACTCGTTGGCCACCAGATAGCTGGAGTCACTGTCTGCGGCAGCCAGCGCCTTGCGGGTGGCATCGGTGACCATGGCAACACCGATTTCGTTGTTACCATAGACATCGGAAACATCGTCAAACTCACCGACGATGATCCCCATATCCAGGGTGGTACCACCGCAGTCGATCACCAGGGTCTTGGTGAACTCGTTGCAGCCCGAGCCAATCAGACGGGAGAGGGCCGCAGGCAAGCTCTCCGGCATCACCTCGACGCTGACAATGTTGAACAGCTCCCCCTTGTTGAGGGAGATGGGGCGCATCAGGTTGCGACGTTTCTTCTCGATTTTGTCTTCGTTGCGCTGGCAATCGTCCGGGTTGTAAAACTCGGTGATGGGCAGGGTCACGGTAATGGCGACATCGCAGGGGGTCACCCCGGTCTGCAGCAGGGCATGATGGACAGAGAGCAGATTGAGATCGTCGTACTGGTACTCCACATGGGTAGTCGCCAGTGACTTGTCGGAGGTCGCGTCGTAGGTGTACTTGGTGTTGCCTATCTCGTAGTTGTAGATCTTCTTGTCCTTGCGCAATGCGGCACTCTTCCAGTCCTTGCGAAAGGAGTTGGGAGAGATGATGGTCTTGAGCTCCTTGTTCTCAATCCAGCTCACCTTGACGTTGGTCGAACCATCATCGATGGCCATTTTCATTACTTCAGACATGAGGAAATACCTGTTAATAGAGCAAAATGGGTCCAATTGCCGGGCCTTTTTCATGGCGAGACGATCGGACCAATAGATACGCGGATTAACAGGGCGACATTTTTAATGGGTTTCTAAAATCCTGTGCAGCAAATGATTAAAACCGGAGGGATCTTCCGCGGGCCAGGCGTGGTGACCGTTGGGGGTATGGATGGTGGCATTGGGCAGGGCAGCAAACTGCTCGACCCGTTTGGCCAGCGGCAGGTAGTCGTGACTGGTGGAGATGATAGCCACCGGCTGCCAGATGGTGCCGAGCCGGGCGCGCACCGACCAGCCGGGTAACGCCTCCAGCAGCGCCTTGTAGGTTTTCTTTCTATTGCGCACGAAACGCAGCCGGAAGGTGTGGCGCACCTGCGCGAGATCCGGGCCCGGAAAAAGTTCGCGCCCCAACCACCAGGCGAGCGGGCGCATGCCAAACCAGCGCAGCCACTTGAGGCGCTGGGCGTAACGCTCCTGCTCTTTGGGGGTCTCCAGCAGAAACTCGCTAAAGCCGTTGACCAGCACCAGCCCCCGCACCTTGTGCGGCAGTTGCAGTGCCAGCTCCAGCGCCACCATGGCCCCCAGCGACAACCCCACTACCCAGGCGGGCTCAGGCTGTTCATCGAGCCAGTTCACCACATCGGCCGCCAGGGTCGCCACGTCGAACGGCCCCTCCTGCATGCTCTGGCCGTGGCCGCGCAGATCCAGCGCCACCACCCGGTAGTGTTCGGAAAAACGTTCGATCTGCGCCTGCCAGTCGAGGCTGGAGGAGCCCAGTCCGTGCAGCAGCAACAGCAAGGGCCCCTCCCCCGCACTGCGCAGGGCAAGACCGTTGAATTTCATCACCTGATTGCGGCGCATCAGCGCATTGCCTCTCGACTCATCACCTGAACCATCTCTTGTTGTTATGTTGCCCGTGGCCATCCTGCCACGTTATCAGCACGGCGCCCACTCAGCCTTCGCTGACCAGGCTCACCGCCTTGATATAAGCGTAGATCTGCTGCTCCGGCACCAGCGCCAGGCGCCTGGCGGAGCGACTGGTGATCCGGGCCAGCAGTATCTGCTCCCCCAGCGCCAACTGCAACAGGGTCTGGCCGGGGCGCACCTCGCGCTCCGCCAGCAGACGGGTGACGAGGCAGTTGGAGAGGCTGGAGTGCTCGATGGGGGCAGTGGCAATCACCACATCCCGCCCCGCCACCTTAATCTGCAAGGGGCCGCTCTCGTCCGGCACATGGTTCATGGTGACCCGCAGCCGCTGCTCGCCGAGCAGCAGGGTCGCCATCTGCTCGTCGTCATCGTAGTGGGACAAGGTGGCATCCAGCATCACCCCGGCATCGTCCCGGCTGGCGAGCGAGAGATCGGTGCGGGCGAAGATCTCGCTCGGCCTGCCTTGTGCCTCAACCCTGCCACTTTCCAGCAGCACCAGCTGATCGCAGAGCAGACTCACCTCCTCCATGGCGTGGCTGACGAAGATCATCGGGATGCCACTCTCCTGCTGCAATCCCTTGAGTACATGGGCCTGATGGATGCGGCTGCGCCGATCGAGCGCCGAAAAAGGTTCATCAAGCAGCAGCAGGTCAGGCTCGGCCAGCAGCGCCCGCCCCAATGCCACCCGCTGGCGTTGGCCGCCCGACAAGGCATGGGCAGGCTGTCCCAGCAGATCGGCAAAGCCGAGTCGCGCTGCAAGTGCCTCGGGCTGCCAGCGCCCTCGCCCCTTGCGGGCAGCCAGTTGCAGATTGCCGAGCACCGTCAGATGAGGGAAGAGGCGCGAGTCCTGAAATACCAGCCCGATACGGCGCGCCTCGGGCAGCAGTTCTGCACACTCCCGCCCGCGCCACAGCAAGCGATCCCCGCGTTGGCGATCGAGCCCGGCGATAATGCGCAGCAAGGTGCTCTTGCCGCAACCGGAGGGACCGAACAGGCCGAGAATGCCCCCCAGCTCCAAGGTAAGTGCGCAATCGAGGGTAAAGGGGCCAAACTCGCGCCGGACATTCAGTTGCAGGGCCTGACGGTTAAGGGCGTTGTCTTGCGGAGTAGTGGCTGGCTGGTTCATCCGAACACTCTCCGCTGTCTGCGCTGCAGCACCCCGTAGACCAGCACCAGCATCACCAGCGAGAAGCCCATCAAGCCGCCTGCCAGAATATGGGCGTTCCGGTAATCCATCGCCTCCACATGATCAAACAGGGCAATCGAAAGCACCTGGGTCTCGCCGGGGATATTGCCGCCAATCATCAGCACCACACCAAACTCCCCCAGGGTATGGGCAAAGCCGAGGGCCGCCGCCATCACGAAGCTGGGCAGAGTCATCGGCAAGATGATGTGGAAAAAGCGCTCCAGCGGGCCGAGCCCCAGGGTAGCGGCGGCCTCCAGCTCCTTGTTGCCCATGTTGACGAAGGCGGAGGTGAGTGGCTGCACCACAAACGGCAGCGAATAGAGGATGGAGGCAAACAGCAGGCCGAGAAAGCTGAAGGCAAGTGGGGCTCCGAAGGTGTCGCGCCACCAGGCGCCGAAGCCATATTCGGGGGAGAAGGCGAGCAGCAGATAAAACCCCAGCACAGTGGGAGGCAGCACCAGCGGCAGCGCCACCAGCGCCTCCACCAGTGGCCGCAGCCGGTTCTGGCTGCGCGACAGCCACCACGCCAGCGGCGGCGCCAGTAACAGCAAAATCGCGGTGGTGCTGGCCGCCAGCTTCAGGGTGAGCCAGACCGCCAGCAGATCCCCTTCATTCATTGCTGACCTCCAGGTTGATAAATGCCCCCAAAGGCATGGTCTCTATCCTCATTGCAAAGAGTGGCCGACCCGAAGGCCGACCACTCAGGGTATCGCGTCACTCCCCTGCCTTTATCAGGGCAGGGCATAGCCGGCAGCCTTGATCTGCGCCTGACCCGGCCCTTTGAGCCAGGCGACCAGCGCCTCCACCCCAGCCCCTTTCTTCAATACCAGCCCCTGCTGCTCGATGGGGGGATAGAAGCTCGCGGGCACCGCCCAGGCTTCACCGGTCTTACCCGCTTCCACCAGGTTGGCCCAGGCGACGAAGCCCAGCTCGGCATTGCCGGTATCGACAAATTGCCAAGTCTGGCCAATGTTGGCACCGGTCAGCAGCCGGTACTGTTTGGCATCGATCTTGAGATGGTCGAGGGTCGCCATGGCGGCAGCACCATAGGGGGCGGTGCGGGCATTGGCGATGGCGAGGTTGCCCTTCCAACTGCGCAGAGTCGCCTCGTCAGGAGCCGGGCCCCCCTTCTTCCACAGCCCCAGCTGGCCGATGGCGTAGGTGAAGCGATCGCTCCCCTTGCCCTCTTTTTCCAGCTTCTCGGGGGTCGCCACATCGGCAGAGAGGAAGAGATCGAACGGCGCGCCGTGGCTGATCTGGGTGTAGAGCACCCCGGTGGCGGCAGATGAGATGGCCAGAGTGTGGCCGGTCTTGGCAGTGAACTCCTTGCCGATACGATCTATGGTGCCCTTGAAGTTGGCAGCCACGGCCACTTTCACTTCATCGGCCTGCACGGCACCGGTATGCAAGGTGGCGGCGCAGATCCCTGCAATGACAACAGATAACAGCGGTTTCATTCCCTTTCTCCTGATGGGGGCCTGAACCTCCGCCCCCCTAAGCGGGGCCGTGGTTCCCGTTGAACCTGCGCCCCTCGTGATCAACAGGTCAGGCTTGCCAGCGGGCGGCGGCGGCGTTGTCGCTCTCCTTGGCCTCGACCCAGCGTTGCACACCCTCGGCGGTCAGCTCTTTTTTCCAGAACGGCGCCCGGGTTTTCAAGAAATCCATGATGAAGTGACAGGCATCAAAGGCGGCGTCGCGGTGGGCACTGCTCACCGCCACCAGCACGATTTGATCGCCAAGCCACAGCTCGCCGATGCGATGAATAAGGGTGCACTCCTGCAGCGGCCAGCGGCGACGGGCCTCCTGCACGATATCGGCCAGTGCCTTCTCGGTCATGCCGGGGTAGTGCTCAAGGGCCAGCCCCTTGACGTGCTCCCCCTGATTGAAGTCGCGCACCTTGCCAACGAAGGTAACAATGGCGCCACTGTCTGGGCGGGTGGCGAGACGGGCATACTCGTCCGCCAGCGAGAAATCCTCCCGCTGCACCACAATGCGATCTGTGATGGTTGCGTCGCTCATGTCAGCCTCCGGTCACCGGCGGGAAGAAGGCGACTTCATCGCCATCATTGAGAGGCGAATCGAGGGGCACCAGGGTCTGGTTGACCGCCACCAGCAGTTTGCCCGCCTCGAGGGCCAATGCCCACTTGTCGCCACGCTCACAGAGCGCTGCACGCAGCACGTCGGCGGTAGCGTAGTCGCACGGCAAGCTCAGCTCATCGCAAGCCACCAGCTCTCTTACTTGCGCAAAAAACAGTACCTTGATCATGCTTGCTCCCCGCTCGTTGACCCCAACTGGAAATGGCCGGACTTGCCGCCCCTCTTCTCAACCAGTCGCACCTGTTCGATCACCATGTCCTTTTGCACTGCCTTGCACATGTCGTAGATTGTCAGTGCCGCCACCGACGCGGCCGTCAGCGCCTCCATCTCCACCCCGGTCTTGCCGGAGAGCTTGCAGAGGGTGCGGATATGCACCCGATTCTGCTCGGCCAGCGGCACTATCTCCACCTCAACCCGGGTCAATGCCAGTGGATGGCAGAGGGGGATGAGATCGGAGGTCTTCTTGGCTGCCATGATACCGGCGATACGGGCGGTGGCGAACACATCCCCCTTGTGGTGCTGGCCGCTCAGGATCAGCGCCAGCGTCTCGGGGGCCATGGCGACAAATGCCTCGGCACGGGCTTCGCGCTCGGTCACCTGCTTGTCGGTCACATCCACCATATGGGCTTCGCCGCTTTGATTGATATGAGTCAGGTTGGGCTGGGTCTGCTTGGGATCGGTCTGGTTCATCGTTTGCTCTCAGAGGTGGGAGACAAAGTTGCACGGCTTGGTGCGGGCATCGAGCTGATCGCGGATCAGTTGCTCCCAACCCAGCTGGCAGGCACCGGTGGAGCCCGGCAGGCAGCAGATCAGGGTGCGATTGGCGAGTCCCGCCAGCGCACGGCTCTGCATGGCGGAGCCTTTAATCTCGGCAAAAGAGAGCTGGCGGAACATCTCGCCAAAGCCCTGCACGGTGCGCTCGAACAGCACGCCGACCGCTTCCGGTACCCGATTCTGCTCGTTGAAGCCGGTGCCGCCATTGATGATCACCACCTGTACTGCCTCATCGGCGATCCACTCACTCACCAGCGCCCGAATGCGAAACAGGTTGTCCTGACAAAGTGCGCGATCGGCCAGGCGGTGACCCGAGTCGGTGATGGCCGAGACCAGATAGTCACCCGAGCTGTCATCGTCTGCGGTACGACTGTCGGAGACCGTCAATACGGCGATCTTGAGGGGAATGAATGCGTTGTTTTTCTGTCCCATCGGGCAGCTCCTTGTGGCAATGGGCCGTCAACGAGGCAGGATAAGAGAAGGAGTATGAGAGGCCATCTGTCACGGCGTAGAAAATGACGCGGACATGAGTGACCAACTTGCTCAAGCATTTGACGGCGGGCTGATTCTATCAAAGGTTTCACGAGATATGGGATTTAAAAGACGCACAAACCTGATGCTGGTCCCATATATGAACAAAACGCAGGCCGGGCGAACCCGGCCTGTCGATGGAGGATCAGAATCCCTTCACCCCGGTCATATCGGGTAGCTGGTGAGCTATCCCTTTGTGACAGTCGATGCAGGTACTCTCGCCGCTGGCCAAACTGGTGGAGTGCATCTGCGCACCACGCTGCCCCTGCAGGGAGAAGTCCATGTACTCGAAGTTGTGGCAGTTGCGGCACTCACGCGAATCGGTCTCTTTCATCCGCTGCCACTCCCGCTCCGCCATCTCGCGCCGGTGCGACTCGAACTTCTCGCGGGTATCGACCTTGCCGGTGACCATGCCCCACAGCTCCTTGGAAGCCTGCACCTTGCGGATGATCTTGTAGGTCCACTCGTGCGGCACATGGCAATCCGGGCAGCTGGCCCGTACGCCGGAACGGTTAGCGTAATGGATCGTGTCGCGGTACTCCTCGAACACGTTGTCCTTCATCTCGTGACAGCTGGTACAGAAAGCCTCGGTGTTGGACGCCTCCATGGCGGTGTTGAAGCCGCCCCAAAAAATCACGCCGCCGAAGAAGCCCATCATCAGCAGCACCCAGAGGGCCGCCTTGGACGGTGACTTGAAGGTGGTCCACAGACGCTGGATAAAGCCGGGTAATTTCATCTAGTTGGCTCCTTAGTTCAGCGCTTCAACCGGTTTAAACGTATTTTCCACCAGCGGCTTGGCATCCGCTTGCGGCACATGGCACTGCAGGCAGAAGTAGCGGCGGGGGGAGACTTCACCCAGCGTCATGCCGTCGCGGGTCTCGAAGTGAGTCGGACTGATCTTGGGGGCCTTCATGGCGCTGGCATTCTTGAAGCTGTGGCAAGCCAGACACTTGTTGACCTTGGTATCCACCTCATAGTTGCGGATATCGTGGGGGATCAGCGGCGGCTGATGCATGTACTGGCGATCGTACGGCGCGCCATCCTTGCGGAAGTTTTTCAGGGGCGCAGCGGTGGCATCAGTCACCAGATCGGTGGCGCCACGCTCGGACTTGAGGCCACCGGTACTGTTGGTGATCTCGGGGGCTGCTGCCATCAAGGATCCCGCCATCAGGCAGGCCAGCATTGCTCCAATCAGCTTTTTCATTATTTGTTCTCCGACGTTTTTTCTGCCTTGACGGCAAAACCTACAGTGATTTCAAAAACTTGTTCCGCGCAGACATCAATGCAGCGGCCACAGTTGGTACACTCCTGAGCCACAATCAAGGGCCCGTGACCGCGCTTGGCACCGTGAACAGGCCCGCGCAGGATGGGACGCTCCGGGCAGACCGCATAACAGTCCATGCAGTTGCTGCACCGCTCACGCCCCTTGGCAGAAATCTTGATAAATCCAACCCGGTTGACCAGGGCATAGAAGGCCCCCACCGGACAGATATGACCGCACCAACCCCGCTCAACCACGAAAAGATCGAACAGGAACAACGCCGCCAGCAGGGCCCAACCCACCCCCATGCCAAACAGCAAACCGCGCATGGCAAGCGACACCGGATTGACCAGCTCCCACGCCATCACCCCGACCACCGCAGGCACCACCAACACCATGGCCAGCAGCCAGTAGCGGGTCGCTCGGCTGAACTGGCCGTTGCCCTTGAGGCCAAGTCGCCCCCTGAACCAGGCCGCGGCGTCCGTGATGAGGTTGACCGGACAGACCCAGGCGCAGAACACCCGCCCCCCGACCAGCCAGTAACCGGCCAGCACCACTGCCGCCCCCAGCCAAAGGGTGGTGATGGGCCAATGGCCCGCCGCCACCGACTGCAGCAGGGTCAGCGGATCGGTCAGCGGCACCGTCTCCAGCAACAGCGAGCTGGAGAGGTTGCCCTTGAGGATCCAGATGCCCGCCAGCGGCCCCAGCAAAAACAGCCCGAGCACGCCCAACTGACTCAGTCGACGCAACAGCAGGAAGCGATGTGACCGCCACCAGCCCAGTTTGATACGCGCCTCGGCCCCCGGGTAACGACTCATAGCCCCTCCGGTTTGCGGGTGGGCAGGGTAAGCCTGTCGCCGATGAGCGACTTGCCAGCCTTCGCTTTCTCTTCCCAGCCGAGCCGGTAGTGATGACCCAGCTCACCTTTGGCGAGCTGGCGCGGCACCACCTTGATGGCAGACTCCTCCAGCACGCAGGCGTGTTCGCACTTGCCACAGCCGGTGCAAGCATCGCTGTGCACCGTGGGCAGGAACATGGCGTGCTTGCCGGTACGCTGGTTGTGCTGCAGATCCAGGGTGATCGCCTTGTCAATCAGCGGGCAGACCCGATAACAGACATCGCAGCGCAGACCCAGATAGTTGAGGCAGGTCTCGTGATCGATGAGCACAGCCACCCCCATCCGCGCCTGATCGATGTCGGTCATCTGCTGATCCAGCGCTCCGCTCGGGCAGGCCACCACGCAAGGGATGTCATCACACATCTCGCACGGGACGGCTCGCGCCTTGAAGTAAGGTGTGCCGGTGGTCACAGGGTCAAACAGCCGGGCGAGCTTGAGGGTGTCGTAGGGGCATGCCTCGACGCAGAGCCCGCAGCGCACGCAGGCGCCGAGGAACTCCGCTTCGTCGAGGGCAGCGGGTGGACGCAGCGCCTGGGCAGGCACCGCTTGTGCCTGCTGGCGAGCCACGCCACCGAGCCCCACAC
>NZ_JRGK01000289.1 GCF_000764645.1 Aeromonas finlandensis | reverse complement strand
TTGTTCTGTTGGGGGCTCCGGGCGCCGGCAAAGGTACTCAGGCTCAGTTCATCATGGAAAAACACGGTATTCCCCAGATCTCCACCGGCGACATGCTGCGTGCGGCGATCAAAGCGGGCACCGAGCTCGGTCTGAAAGCCAAAGCTGTGATGGACGCAGGTCAGCTGGTCTCTGACGACATCATCATCGGTCTGGTCAAAGAGCGCATCGCTCAGCCGGATTGCGCCAAAGGCTTCCTGTTGGACGGTTTCCCGCGCACCATTCCCCAGGCGCAAGCCATGAAGGACGCCGGTGTTATGGTTGATTTCGTGCTGGAGTTTGCTGTGCCGGACGAAGAGATCGTCAAGCGCATGAGCGGCCGTCGCGTTCACTCCGGATCCGGCCGTACCTACCACGTGGTGTTCAACCCGCCGAAAGTGGAAGGCAAGGATGACGTGACCGGTGAAGATCTGGTGATCCGCGCCGACGACGAAGAGACCACAGTACGCAAGCGTCTGGATGTATATCATCAGCAGACCGCGCCGCTGATCGGTTTCTACGGCAAAGAGGCGGAAGCGGGCCACACCCGTTACGTCAAGATCGACGGCACCCAGCCGGTTGATCTGGTCAGCAAGCAGCTTGCCACCATTCTGGGCTGATCTTTGCTGCCGGCACAGTTTCCCGTGCCATCAGATAAATAAAGAGAAGGGCCCTGCGGGGCCCTTTTTGCATAATGACAGATAGACAGGAAGCCAACGTGACCACGAAAACCGGAATATTGCTGGTCAATCTGGGTACCCCAGCTGCGCCGACCACCGCTGCCGTCAAAGCGTTCCTCAGCCAGTTCCTGCACGATCCCCGTGTGGTGGACTTGCCCCGTTACATCTGGTGCCCGCTGCTCCACTTCATCATCTTGCCGACGCGCTCGCCCAAAGTGGCCAAGCTCTATCAGCAGGTGTGGACCGAGCAGGGCTCGCCGCTGATGGTGATAAGCCAACAGCAGCGCGCCGCGCTGGAGCAGGAGCTCAAGCGGGAGGGGGTCGAGGTGCCGGTGGAGCTGGCGATGACCTATGGTGCTCCGTCAGTGAATGATGGCTGGCAGGCGCTCAAGGCCAAAGGGGTCAACCGGGTGATCCTGTTGCCGCTCTATCCGCAATATTCGGTCAGTACCACCGCCTCGGTCTTTGATGCCTGGGGCAAGGCGATGAAGACAGAGCGCAATCTGCCGGTGGTGCGGCTCATTCGTGATTATCACGCCCATCCCGAATACATTCAGGCGCTGGCCATGAGTGTGCGCCGTCACTGGGAGCAGCACGGCCAGGGTGATCACCTGCTGATGTCATTCCACGGTATTCCCGAGCGCTACGAGAACGAAGGCGACCCCTATGGTCACCAGTGTCGCCATACCGCCACCCTGCTAGCCGAGGCGCTCGGGCTGGAGGCCGGACAGTGGACGGCCAGCTTCCAGTCCCGCTTTGGCAAGGAGGAGTGGCTCAAGCCCTATACCGACGTGACCATTGCAGGCCTGCCGTCTGCGGGCATCAAGCGGCTCGATGTGATTTGCCCTGCTTTTGCCGCCGATTGCCTCGAAACCCTTGAGGAAATTCAGGTACAGAACCGGGAGATCTTCATGGAGGCCGGTGGCGAGCGGTTTGAATATATTCCGGCCCTCAACAGCGATCAGGCCCACATCAGGATGATGGTCTCGCTCATCTGCCGCGAATTGGCATGAGTGACCGGCAGCCAGTCAAACAAGGAGTCGTCTTATGGTGCATATCACGTTGATTTACGCAGGCCTGCTGGGGCTGCTGTTTTTGGGGCTCTCCTTCTGGGTGGTCAGACGCCGTGCCCAGTTCGGGGTGATGATAGGTCAGGGGGAAGCCCCTGAGCTGCTGGCGGCGATCCGGGCCCACGGCAACTTCGCCGAGTATGTGCCGCTGACCCTGCTGCTGATGGCGCTGTGCGAGCTCTCCGGTGCCGGTGCGCTCTGGCTGCATGCCGGTGGTGCCATGCTGCTGGTCGGCCGCATCCTCCATGCCATCGGCATCCAGATCCCGAAAGCCCCCAATGTGCCCCGTTTTCTGGGCACCTTGCTGTTCTGGCTCGCCCTCTGCCTCTTCTCGGTGCTGGCCCTGTTACAGGGTATGGCGGCAGCCTGAACACCGGGCTTTTTTGTGCTTGGGAACCACCCCGGGCGGGGTGGTTTTTTTATGGTGAAAAGGCAAACGTTTTTCCTCGCAAGCCTTGTCTATACTGACGCCATTATTTAAACAGGGCGACTTTTCGGGGCGGCGGATTGTGTTAAAATCCCGCCCCTCTTTCCCCCAGAGCACAGAACATTGCCATGAAATTTCCCGGTCAGCGCAAGTCCAAACACTACTTCCCTGTCGACAGACGCGATCCCCTGGTACCGCAAAATCCCCTGTTAACCGAGCTGGGCAAAGCCTACGTCGTCGGGATTGATCAGACCCTGGTTGATATCGAAGCCCATGTGGATGAAGACTTTCTGACCCGTTATGGTCTGAGCAAGGGGCACTCTGTCGTCATCAACGACGAAGTGGCCGAACGCATTTATGATGAGCTCAAGGCCAACAACATGGTGGTGAGCGAGTTTGCCGGTGGCACCATCGGCAACACGGTACACAACTACTCGGTACTGGCCGATTCCCACTCCATCCTGCTGGGTGTGATGAGCCAGGACATCCGCATCGGCTGCTACGCCTACCGCTATCTGTGCAACACCTCTTCCCGCGTCAATCTGGACTATCTGCAGCCGGTTGATGGTCCCATTGGTCGTTGCTTTACCTTCATCACCGAGTGTGGCGAGCGCAGCTTCGGCATCAACGCCGGCAAGATGAACCAACTGGATGTGCAGCATATTCCAGAGGATGTGATCAAAGGGGCATCTGCACTGGTGATCACCGCCTATCTGGTACG
The DNA here is from genome assembly GCF_000764645.1 of Aeromonas finlandensis. Classification (GTDB taxonomy): domain Bacteria; phylum Pseudomonadota; class Gammaproteobacteria; order Enterobacterales; family Aeromonadaceae; genus Aeromonas; species Aeromonas finlandensis. Next base: position 14,204 of record NZ_JRGK01000289.1, on the reverse strand, counting down.
CGGTGATGATGGTGACCCGATGAAAGAGGCGGCCATGACTGCCGTCCGTTATGCCCGCGAAGCCGGGATCCCTGTGGTGCTGACTCTGGGCACCCGTTTCGTCATCGATGAAAACCCCCAGTGGTGGCGCGACTTCATTGCCGAGAACGTGACTGTGCTGGCGATGAACGAAGATGAAGGTGAGGCCCTGACCGGCATCGCTGATCCGCTCGGTGCTGCCGACAAGGCCCTCGACTGGGCTGACATGGTGCTCTGTACTGCTGGCCCCATCGGTCTTTACATGGCGAGCTACACCGACGAGGACTACAAGCGCGAGACCACTCATACTCTGCTGCCCGGCGTTATCCCCGAGTTCAACATGTATGAGTTCAGTCGCCCGATGGCCCGCGCCAAGTGCCGCAAACCGGCCCGTATCTACTCCCACATCTCCCCGTACATGGGTGGCCCGGAGAAGATCAAGAACACCAACGGGGCAGGGGATGGTGCACTTTCCGCCGTACTGCACGACATGGTGGCCAACTCCTATCACCGGATGAATGTGCCCAACTCCGCCAAGCACATCTCCGAGTTCCTGACCTACTCCTCACTGGCGCAGGTGTGCAAATACGCCAACCGCGTCAGCTACGAGGTGTTGGCCCAGAGCAGCCCCCGTCTCTCCCGCGGTTTGCCGGAGAAAGAGGACAGCCTGGAAGAGGTTTACTGGGAGCGTTGATCTCCTGAATCTGCAAGACGCCTCCATCAGGAGGCGTTTTTGCAGGCAAATGTGGGCTAACCCGGCTTTTTTCCAGGAATAACCCCAATATGCTTGAGTCCATGTCACTTTTGCGACACCATTTGGCCATCGTATTGTCGCCCGACAATGCCGCAGCACCCGAAAGAAAGAGAGAACCCCATGAGCATGCTTAACGACAACCTTGACGCCAATTTCCAACTGTTTATCGAACAAGTCCGCGAGTCGGGTCAGGTGTGGGGTCTGCGCTATGGGGAAGACTGGGTCGTCTGCCGCTCCGCCGAATTTGAAGATGCCGACGTGATGCCGCTCTGGTCCGCCGAAGAGGACGCCCGTCTGCACTGTGTCGACGAGTGGGCCGATTACGAGCCGGAAGTGATCGATCTGGAAGAGTTTCTCGATATCTGGATCAACGATCTGGATGAAGACGATGTGCTGGTCGGCCCGAACTGGAACGCCGATCTGGAAGGTCAGGAGCTCGAACCCATCGAGCTGGCCAAGGCACTGGTTGAATTGGACGCCTGAAAGCGCCTCCATTGATGGCCTGAACGTATAGGCCATCAAGATAAAGACCGGTATCCGTTCAGGATACCGGTCTTTTTTATGGTCGAATGGCCCGATTGATGAGTTAAAAGCCGATTTGCCTTTGCACCTGTCCGGGGGATGGTCCATCATCAACCTTTTGCCAAGGGAGGAGCGCCATGTTTGTATTCGACGTAACAGGAGCTGCGGGTGAGAAGGCCAGCATTCGGGTGCAGGCGCTGGATTGGGCACAGGCCGGGCCAGTGACTTTCCAGTGCGAGGACGATCAGCTGGCGGTCGTGCTCCTGAGCGGTTGTCGTTGCGATGCGGTAGGCTTTTTCAATCTGCTGGCGGGGTGCAAGCCGCTCTATATCGAGCAGTGGCTCAGCTATCTGCAGGAGAGCGGCCGCATTGCTAAGTGGAGCCATCAGACCGAGAGTCCTGCCGATGGGGACTATCTGGCCAGAGCCGGTCTGGAGCACGATGAGCTCAATACCCTGCTTGGCCAGGTCTATCAGGTGGCGGGGTTCAATCGCCTGCAAATCAACCGTTACCTCAAGAATCGCCACAACCCCACCACACTGGCGACCCGTTACGATCAGAAAGAGCTGGAGCGCTATCGCCAGCTCAATGACATCATTCTGACCCTTTTGAAGCTGAAGCATCCTCAGTAAAGAGCCCCAGCTGGCTGATATCCGGTCGCAACGGTTGCGGCCGGGCGATCAGATAGCCCTGCAAGCCATCCACGTACATTCCCTGCAGCAGCTGTTTCTGGCCAAGCTGTTCTACCCCCTCTGCAATGACCTGACACCCCATCCGATGTGATACATCGACGATCATCCGCACGAACTGCTGGTTGGTCTGATCCTGCTCCAGCCCGGTGATCAGGGCAGGATCAAGCTTGATGTAGTCGGGCTTGAGCTCGCGAAACAGGGTGAAGGAGCCGATCCCCTTGCCGAAGTTGGCGATGGCCGAGCGGCTGCCGTTGCGGCGCAGCAGTTCAAACACCCGCTTGGCGCCGGTCAGATTGCGCTCCAGATGCTCCTCATCCAGTTCGAACACCAGATTGGCGGTGGTATTGGGATCTTTGAGCAACTGGCGATCAAGCCAGATCAGGAAGGCGCTGTTTTGCAGCAGGTTGGGAGAGAGGTTGATCCCCCAGCGACTCTGGTTGGCTCCAAAGGCCCGGTACTGGCGCATGATGTGGGTAATGACCAGTTGCTCCAGCCGCATCACCATATCCAGTCGCTGCGCCATGGCAAACAGGGTGTCGGTGGGCAGGGCGGTACCATCATTGCCGCTGAAACGGGTGTAGATCTCGTTGTAGGCCAGCATGCTGCGGTGCAGGGGCTGGATCGGCTGGTAGTTAAAGCTGAGCCGCTCTTGCGCCAGCACTTCGGTGAGCACGTCGCGCCAGTGGTGTTGCCCCTGCAGATCGGAGACGTTGTCATCCTGCTGGATGGCCCAGCCATTGATGGTTTCGGTCTGGGCGCGAGCCAGCGCCAGATCCGCTCTGGCCAGTACCGCCTCGATTTTCTGGCCGCTGCTGAGCTTGGTCAGCCCGGAATAGGCGGCGCTCTCCAGTTCATGCTGATCCTGATAGTGATCGAAAGCCACTTTCAAATCTTGTCCCAGCAGATGGGGGGGAATATTGGCCACCGGTTGCACCAGCACGGCGAAATCGGCACCCGAGATGCGATAAACCTGATTACCCGGGAAACGGCTCACCACCCGCTTGATGAGGGCTGCCATGTCCTTGATATAGGCATCGCCAGACTGGAAGCCGCGCTGGGCGTTGATCTTGCCAAGCTCGGTGGCACGGATCAGCACCAGGGTAGCGGTCTGGGTGTCCTGATCTCGCTGCAGTAATTCGGTCATGTCGCGGCGAAACGCGTGGCGGTTGAGTAGCTGGGTCAGCTCGTCGGTGGTGGCCAAGTTGCTGAGCTCGGTCAGCTGGCGATGGGCACTCTGCTCGGCGCTCTCGAATTGCTCAAGCAGTTGTTGCAACACCTCCTGGGAGGCGGGCTCATCGAGTTGTGAGGGATCCCTGCCCCTGATCGCCTTGACCCAGGTGAGCTCCTGATGCTGAAGCATGCCATCTATGGTGCGGACGGCCAGCATCAGCAGCAGGATCATGCCGAGCAGTGTGGTGGCCAGAATAATGGCCATGGTGAGCGGAGTGCTCTGAAGGGCCAACCAAACTGCTTGCAGGAGCAGCAGGGGTATGGTCACTATGGTAGCGATCAGAAATAGGGGTCGTCCGAGCTTGTGAACCATCTTGTCATCCTTGAAGTGGCTGCTTTATGGGGGAATTTTAACCAAGCTGGCGGAGCAAAGCATGCTATTCCTCGCAACTTGGTTAAAAGGGTCAATTGAGATCGGTTAAATGTGAGTGAAACCACTTTCACAGCTACCGAAACAGGCGAAGATGAGTTGAAAATAGATCAAACAAGGCAGAGGTAAATCATGTTGTTAGAGCCCGAAAATAGTGCCAAAGCACGACAACTATTGAACCAGAGTATGGCACTGGTGCTGGCGGGTGGACGTGGCAGTCGCCTGAAACAGTTGACTGACAATCGTGCCAAACCTGCCGTCCATTTCGGTGGCAAATTCCGGATCATTGATTTTGTGCTCTCCAACTGTATCAACTCGGGGATCCGCCGCGTTGGTGTAGTCACCCAATACAAATCTCACAGCCTGCTGCGTCATCTGCAATCGGGCTGGTCCTTCCTGCGTTACCAGATGAATGAATTCATCGATCTGCTCCCTGCCCAGCAACGGGTGGACGAGGTGCACTGGTATCGTGGCACAGCCGATGCCATCTATCAGAACGTCGACATTATCCGTGACTACGGCCCCAAATACCTGGTGGTGCTGGCGGGGGATCACATCTACAAGATGGACTACGCCGCCATGCTGCTCGACCATGTGCGCCTTGGCGCCAAGGTAACGGTCGCCTGTATCGAGGTGCCGCGGGCCGAGGCATCCGCCTTCGGGATCATGGATATCGATGAGCAGCGCAAGATCCGCGCCTTCGTGGAAAAACCGTCTAATCCGCCCGCCATGCCAGGTTGCGAAGATCGCTCGCTGGCCTCCATGGGGATCTATATCTTCGAGGCGGAGTACCTCTATCAACTGCTGGAGGAGGATATTCTCAATCAGGACTCCAAACACGACTTCGGGATGGATGTGATCCCCCGCATCGTGGAGGAGGGGATGGCATTTGCTCACCCATTCAACATGTCCTGTGTCGGGGCGCGCGAGGGGCAAAAACCCTACTGGCGTGACGTGGGTACGCTGGATTCGTTCTGGGAAGCGAACATGGATCTCGCCTCCGTGCTGCCCGAGCTCGATATCTACGATCAGAACTGGCCCATCTGGACCAGCCAGACCCTGACACCACCGGCCAAGTTTGTGCAGGATCGCAATGGCCAGCACGGCATGACCATCAACTCCATGTTCTCGGGCGGTACCATCGTCAGCGGGTCGTTTGTGCTCAACTCGGTGCTCTTTACCAATGTGCGGGTGCACTCCTTCTGCACCCTGGATCAGGCCATCATCTTCCCCGGGGTAGAGATCGGCGCCGGTTGCCGTCTGCGCCGGGTGGTGGTGGATAAAGGGTGTGTCCTGCCCGATGGATTGGTGGTGGGCGAAAATGCCGATGAGGATAGCCGCCGCTTCTACCGCTCCGAGCAGGGGATTGTGCTGGTGACCAAGGAGATGCTGGACAAGCTGGTTTGAGGAAAGCCCTTGAAACTGTGTCAGACGCTGTAATGCAAAGGGAGCCAAGTTGGCTCCCTTTTTCATGCTGGTGAATGGCGAGGATTATTCGCTAACCACCGCTTTGGCGGCCATCACCATGGCGGTGCCGTGCTTGCCACCGGCGGCGGTCACTTGCGGTACGCCATCTTCGTCGGTGTCGCTGCCGGCCCCTTCGATGATGTTCTCGCCGGAGTCACCGATCCACTCGGCCATTTGCATGCCACCGTTGACGGTGCCACGGAACCAGCTGACGTACTGACCGGTCAGCTTGGCCAGCTCCAGCTCGGGCGTCTTCTCGGCCCCTTCGTTGCGCAGGTTCAGCATGGCAGAGCGCAGGGCGCCAGAGATGGCAGCCTGGGTCCAGGGAGTGTATTCATCCTGTTTACCCGCCAGCCAGGTGCCCGCTTTGGCATTGAAGTAGGCCTTGTCGGTGGCGATGAACAGCTCGCGGGCAGCGGTGCGGTACTTGGCATCGGAGGTAGCGAGGAAGGCTGCAGTCAGACCACGGATGGCGGCGACCTGCGCATCGATGGAGTGGCCGGCATCGAGCTTGCCACCCAGGGTGATGCCGTCATGCACCAGACCATTTTTGCCCTTGAGGTTGGCAAGGATGAAATCGGCCTGTTTGCGGATAAGCTCAAGCGCCTGCTGACCCTGCTGGGTCTTGAGGTTCAGCTCGCCATTGTCACCGGCGGCGTAACCGACCGGCAGCGCGTCCTGAGCGCGCTGGAAGATCTGCAGGGCGACCAGTGCGTAAGCGGCGTCAAAGGTGGTGACGTGCTTGCCCTGTTTGCCTGCCTGCCAGCTGTCGACAAGGGTGCCAGCCTTGGTATCAAAGTGCAGGGCCGCTAGGTTCTTGAAGGTGAGGTTGGAGAGATTGATCGCCAGCGAGAAGGCATCGCTGCCCGCAACGGCTTTGCCCAGGTCATTGGCCTTGTTGGCTGCCGGTGCGGCGGCAAACGGCGCGCCGTCAAACACGGCGTGGAAGGCCGGGTTCTGGTTGGTGTTGGCGCTGCGCTGATCGCTGAAGGCATAGAACTCGGAGAGCGGCCACAGCATCATCCAGGCATCGCGCAGTTGGGCGGAGCCATCCACCACCTCCAGCTTGCCGATGGCACCGGCATCGTTGTTGCTGGTTTCGGTCACTTTCACCTGATGGGGGAAGTAGATGACACCCTTGGCCGGATCGTACTGCGGGGTGATCTTGGCGCCCAGTTGTTTGCCATCGAAGCCGAGCTGGTTCTGCATAATGGCCAGCTTGTCGATGGATTGCTCGGTCAGCATCATGCCGTTGAAGCCGTCAGCGGCAGAGACGCCCAGCTTGTGCTTGCCATCCTGATCCATGGTGGCGGAGGCAGCTTCTACCTCTTCATCGGTCTCGGCCACGTGCATGCCGCCGAGGAAGTCCTGGGACCACATCACCTCTTTGAGCAGGATGCCGCCCACGGCTGCGGGCACCAGCAGGTTGTCACTGCCGCTCCAGCGCAGGGTACTGTAGTCACGGAAGTAGGCGGGCACCTGGGTCTTGACGGTTTTCTCGGTGCCCTTGGCGGTCTTGATGGTGATCTGGTCACCATTGACCGGAGTGGTATTCACTGCCTGGGCAAACTCAGGGTTGGCGGAGGCGTAGGGCAGGGAGAGGGGATACATGCCCTGTGGCACTTCATCAGCCGGGAAGCCAACGGCGTCGGCCATGGCCAGCACCCGTTGCCCCAGAGAGGCCATGGTGCCGCCACGGGCCAGGTTTTGCGGCCCGTTCACCAGATGTGGGCCCATGCCGGATTGGTAGTTGAGGGCGTACATCGCCTCTTCTGAGTATTCGTAGGATTCGATGCCGGCGGCGAAGTCGAACGGGGTCGGCTCATCGGCACGGTTGGCATCCAGCACGTCCAGATCCAGCCCCAGCGCTTCGGCCAGCGGCTCACCGGAGAGCTCGAATTCGGTATAGGCCAGCATGTTGGCTGCGGTATTGAATGTCTTGTCTTCGACCTTGACGGCAGCGTGTGCGGCGCCGCTGATCAGTGCGCAGGCGATCACCTGAACCAGTACGGTTTTTCTCATGTCCCTTCTCACCATTGGTTTTATTATTGACGCTTCTCATGACGAATCTAAATGAGAATGGTCTGCATTATGCTGTGTTGAGGGGAACTTGAGAAGTAAAAAACCGCCCCATTCGGCTGCACGTTAAACCGGATGTGCGTTGTCGAATAGGACGGTTATCTGTTGAGCGCGCTGAAAGTGCCAGTGCGGCGGGGATCAGAGCACCTTGAACGGGATCACCAGGCGGCCCGGCTCTACCTTGAGGGCTTCAACCTTCTCTTTGATCCTGGCTTCGTTCTTGCGGCTGCTGTCGAGACGATAGACCGGGGTTTGCGACAGGAACAGGGAGAGCGACTGATTGAAGGTGGGCAGAATGGGGGTCAATGCGGCACCTATGTTGGCCGGATCGGTCTGAACCGAGACCAGTTCGAGATCACGCAGATAGATAGCGCCCTGATCGGCCACATAGTCCGGGCGAGCACTCAGGGCAAAGCGGATCTTCATCTGCTGGCTGCCAAGGGGGCTGCTCACCTGCAGGTCGCCAGCGGCGTCCAGCTCGATGCGATCCGGTTGTTTGCGGCCGATACGGCTCTGCATCTCGTCCAGACGGATCTTGCTCGACATGATGCCGGGGATCCCCAGCTGTTTTTCAAAAGAGACCTGCTCTTTGAGGTACTGGTTGATTTCGGCCTCGCTGACGTTGTACTGGGTCAGGGAGCAGGCTCCCAGCAGCAGGGCGAGGGGGAGTAACAACAGCTGTTTCAACATGATGGATTCCGCGTGGGCAAATTTGATGGCGCTATCTTACGCGATAATGGGCGTGGAATGAGAGCCTCATACCGTGGGAAATCACGGGGTTGCGGCATTCCCGGTTGTTTTTTGGCAACCGTCGGGTTCATCATCGACGGGTTAACTGAGCAGGGCAGGGCTGTTGGTAACGGGCGTTGGCCCACACCTGAGCAGAGCGTGAGTAGAGCACAAGAAGAGAGCGAGGAGAGCGCAATGGAGCGGATGGGCAAGGTTGGCCGCAGGGTGCTGCTGTGGCTTGGCTGCATGATGGGACTCTGGAGCCCGTCGCTGTGGGCCGAGGTGAAAGTGATCCCGGTCTTCGAGGCGCAGGCGGCGGTGCAGACCCTCAAGGAGATCTATCCCCAGCTTGGGGTGAGTGCCATGGGTAACCAGCTGGTGTTGAGCGGGACGCCAGACCAGCTGCAGGAGGCCGAAGCCACTCTGGCCCAGATCAACCAGCCACCGCAAAGCCTGCTTATCGAGTGGCGGGTCGATGGTGCCGCCAGCGGTCAGCAACTGGGGGGCTCAATCAGTCGCGACGAGGCCAAGCGGCAGTGGCTGGTCGATGGCAACGCCCAGCAGTACCAGCGCAGCCAGAACGACAGCTGGCAGGTGCGCGGGCTGTCGGGCCGTCCCGTGCTGCTGCAGATGGGCTCCTATCAACCGGTGACCTTCTATCAGTGGAACGGGGGGGCCGTGGTGGGGATGATGCCGCTGGTGAACGGCCTCTATGCCACGGCCACCTTGATTGGCGATCGGGTGCAGATTGCGCTGAGCAGCGAACAGGCGAGGCTGGATCAGGGCACCATCAATCGTGGGCAGAGTGCCACCGAAGTGAGCGGGGCCCCGGGCCAGTGGCTGACGGTGGGGGAGCTTTCGACCAGCTCAGCGGATCAGGGGAGCAGCCTCGGCACCCAGCTACAGGGGGGGCGAGGCAGCCAGAGCGAGCGCCAGACCCTGCAGATCCGGGTCACTCGCCAATAGTTGTGAGCCCCATCAGTGGGGCTGATCTGCGGCATATTCCCGCAGCTGGCGACTGCGCAGCAGATACCAGAGCGCCCAGAGGCTGGCGACCAGTACCAGTGCGGTGGGCCAGCTGAACGACCATTTCTGCAAATTGAGGCTGTGCAACTGCATCAGCAGGCCGCTGACGGCAGAGCAGAGCAGCAGCAGCGGGCTGTGGCGCCGGAGTCTGGCGCGAATACTCTGGGTCTGCTGATAGGTGCCCCCGCAGGCGAGCAACGCCAGCATGGCGGGTAGGTCGGTCAGCAGGCTGATGTAGAGGGTGATCTTGTCCGGATAAAAGAGGGTCAGGATCTCGCTGCCGCTCTCGCGGGTCACTCCCGCCATCAGAAAGAGCCAGACCGAGCGGGTCAGCAACAGGGCGATGGGCCAGAACCAGAGGGGCGGGCGCAACTGGCCGTGATCGTCATATCGGTGTTCGGGGTAGAGGGTCATGGTTGCCCGTTATCCACTTGAATTGAGTGATGGAGGGGATATGGGGCGACGAAGCGCCCTTTGCAAGGCGTTGGGCGTGGCGCAAATTAATCGGGGGGCCATGCCCCCCAATCGGTTTCTTCAGATATCGCAGCGCGCGTCGGCGGCGTTACAGCCAGCCTTTGCGCTTGAAGAAGAGGCCGGTGCCGAGCGATGACATCACCATCAGCACCAGTGACATGGGATAACCATACTCCCAGGCGAGCTCCGGCATGCGGCCGAAGTTCATGCCGTAGATACTGGCGATCAGGGTCGGCGGCAGGAAGATCACGGCGGCTACCGAGAAGATCTTGATCACCTTGTTTTGCTCCAGATTGGTCACCCCCATGGAGGCCTCCAGCTGGAAGTTGATCTTGTCGAACAGGAACTGGGTGTGAGGCAAGAGAGATTCCACGTCGTGCAGCATCTCGTCAATCCACTTGTTCTGCTCCAGGCTCATGCGCTGGCGCAGGCTGCGCTTGAGGAAGCGCAGAGCGCGACGGGTATCGTGCAGGGAGAGACGGATCTGGCCGTTGGCCTCTTCCTGAGCCATCAACTCTTTGAGCATGGGGTTGATCTGATCCGGCTCGAAGATCTGATCGGCGGTGTTTTCCAAGGTCTTGTAACCATCTTCGATAAGGTCTGAGAGGTACTCCACCTTGAGGTTTTGCACCTCCAGCAAGATGTCGAGGGCATCCTCCACCTCCAGCCGATCCTGGCGCATATAGTGGCGCAGCAGACGCACCAGCCCGATGTCATCTTCACGAATGCTGATCAGCAGGTTGTTGCGCAGGGTAAAGGAGACGTGGACACCCTTGGTGTCACGACCGATCCGCTGGGGAAACAGGGAGTGAATGTGCAGACCATCGGTATCCCAGTAGAAACGGGCGGATGCTTCGATGTCGTCGAGCTCTTCCTTGTCGGGGACCTCTTCCAGGAACAGGCCCGTCAACCATTCTCGCTCTGCCGTGTCCGGCTTGTAGGCATCCAGCCAGACCGTGTTGTCGGGTACTATGTCGTCAGGCCCGAGCGTGACTATGTCCAGCACCTTGTTATTGAGAATGTAGGCGGTGATCATCTGTCCCCCCTTAAAAAGTCATGGGTAATCAGGGATGGTTGCACAGGTCATGCGGCCTTAGATCGCTGCAGAAGGCGATCCCGTGGATAAGCAGATCGGGCCGATGGAAAACCTGAATGCGGCGAACTATACAGGGGCGGGCCGCGCTTGTCAGGGGCTATTCATCAGGGACCCAGCCTGTTTGTTCAAAAAAACAGCGAGGTCGGATCACCTGAGCGACCGTGCGGGGTATAACCCGCCTTTGGCTGGGGGGAAGGATAGTTGGGGCAGCCTTTTGCTATCGCCCCGCAGCATCACATATTGGGATAGTTGGGCCCGGAGCCCCCCTGTGGCGGCGTCCATATGATGTTTTGGGGCTGCGCATCTTTGATGTCACTGCGTCTTGGTATCGCCGCATTCCATCACATATTCGGATAATTGGGCCCGGAGCCTCCCTGTGGCGGTGTCCAGACGATATTTTGACTGGGATCTTTAATGTCACAGGTCTTGCAGTGAATACAGTTGGCGGCGTTGATCTGCAGTTTTGTCGCGCCGTCCGCCTCCAGCACCTCAAATACCCCTGCCGGGCAGTAGCGCTGGGCGGGTTCGGCCCAGGTGGGCAGATTGACCTCTACCGGAATGCGCGCGTCCTGCAGCTTGAGGTGGCAAGGCTGATCCTCGTCGTGACTGGTGTTGGCGAGATACACAGACGAGAGCTTGTCAAAGCTCAGCTTGCCATCGGGTTTGGGATAATGGATGGGCTTGCAGCGGCTGGCCACGCGTAGTTGACGATAATCGTGAGCCTTATCGAGCAGCTTGAAGGGCGAGTTTGCGCCAAACAGCCGCTGCTCCAGCCAGTTGAAGGCACCGCCCAACCAAGGACCATAGTTGTGAAGAGCCGCGCCGAAGTTGCGCGCCGCCTTGAGCTCGCGGGCCAGCCAGCTCTGTTGCAGCTCGTCGCCATACTGGGCCAGGTCCCGTCCCCCCTCATCGCCCCCCCGCAGTGCCATCGCGACGGTTTTTGCCGCCAGCATCCCCGATTTCATGGCGGTGTGGATGCCCTTGATGCGGGAAAAGTCGAGAGTACCGGCATCGCAGCCTATAAGGAGGCCGCCCGGGAAGTGCATGCGGGGCAGAGCGTGCCAGCCCCCCTTGGTGATGGCGCGGGCGCCGTAGCTGATGCGTTCCCCCCCTTGCAACGCGCCGGCGATAAGCGGGTGATGCTTGAGGCGCTGGAATTCGTCAAACGGGCTGAGCCAGGGATTCTGGTAGTTGAGATCGACAATCAGCCCGACCGCGACCTGATCCCCCTCCATTTGATAGAGATAGAAACCGCCGTGGCTGTTGCCGCCCCCCTGCTTGCCAAGGGGCCAGCCACTGCCGTGCAGCACCTGTCCCGCCTTGCCCTGACCAGCAGGCAGTTGCCACAGCTCTTTGAAGCCGATGGCATAGTGCTGGGGCTGGGCAGGGCTTGCCAGGTTGAAGTCGGCGATCAGCTGTTTGCCGAGATGGCCGCGAGCCCCTTCGGCAAAGAGGGTGTAGCGGCCGAGCAGCGCCATGCCGGGCACATGATCAGCTTTCGGGTTGCCAGCGCGATCCAGCCCCAGATCGCCGGTGATGACCCCCTTGACCCGGCCCGCTTCCATGATAAGTTCGCTGGCGGTAAACCCCGGGTATATTTCGACTCCCAGTTTTTCCGCCTGCTGGCCGAGCCAGCGGCAGAGATTGCCAAGACTGACCACATGGCAACCCTGATTGTGCATCCGGGGCGGCACGGCCCAGGCGGGCAGTTGCAGGGAGCGGTGCTCGCTTTGCAGCAGATGTACCTGATCGTCGCTGACCGGCACGCCGAGCGGCGCTTGCTGCCAGCAATCCGGCAGCAGCTCTTGCAAGGCGACGGGATCAAACAGGGCGCCGGAGAGCAGGTGGGCGCCAATTTCCGCCCCCTTCTCCAGCAGACAGACAGAGAGAGTGGCATCCTGCTGTTTCAGGGCGATGGCTGCAGTGAGCCCCGCCGGACCGCCGCCGACGATGACGACATCAAATTCCATTGCTTCCCGTTCCATCTTGCCTCTGCGCTCTGGTTGGCCTAGGGTAATGCTGGTAGTTTACGTAAACGTAAAGCGCTTGTAAGCAAAACTGAGCAAGAAAAAGCAAAAAATCAGGCAAAAGCGTACTGCAACAAACGCAGAGGCACACTAATGAATTCAATCCAAAGAGACGAGGCATGACCCCATGAAGCTGCTGGTCGCGATCAAACGGGTAGTCGACTACAACGTCAAGATCCGGGTGAAGGGAGACGGCTCCGACGTGGAGCTCGCCAATGTGAAGATGGGGATCAACCCCTTTTGTGAAATTGCGGTGGAGGAGGGGGTCAGGCTGCGGGAAGCGGGTATCGCCAGCGAGCTGGTGGTGGTGACCTTCGGCCCGGACGCGGCGGCCGAGCAGCTGCGCCATGCGCTGGCGCTGGGAGCGGATCGGGCGATGCATTATGTCACTGACGAGACGCTCGCCCCGCTGACTGTTGCCCGTGCCTTGCACAAGGTGTGTGAGCAGGAGCAGCCGGATCTGGTGCTGCTCGGCAAGCAGTCCATCGATTCAGACAACAATCAGGTGGCCCAGATGCTGGCTGCCCTCAATGATTGGCCGCTGGCGACCTGCGCGTCCGCCCTCAAGGTGGAAGCTGCTGAGCTGCTGGTGACCCGCGAAATCGACGGCGGGCTGGAGACCCTGGGCATGCCGCTGCCTGCGGTGGTGAGCGCCGATCTGCGTTTGAACGAACCGCGTTTTGCCTCGCTGCCCAATATCATGAAGGCCAAGCGCAAGCCGCTGGATAGCGCCCCGTTCTCGACACTCGCCGTTGAGGTGGCCAACCAGACCCGCCTGCTAGGGGTGATGGCGCCGCCAGCCCGCAGCGCCGGGATCAAGGTGGGCTCGGTGGACGAGCTGGTGGACAAACTCAAACACGAAGCGAAGGTGCTGCCATGAGCGTGCTGATCATTGCCGAACATCATCAGGGCCATCTGGCCGACAACGTGGCCCAACTGGTCACCGCTGCCGCATCCATCGGCGGTCAGGTCGATCTGCTGTTGCTGGGTCAGGGGCTGACCGAGGCGGGTGAACAGGCGGCTGCCATTGGCGGCGTCGACAAGGTGTTGCTTGCCGAACATCCCCTGCTGGCCGACGGGCTGCTGGATGGGGTCGACAAGCTGCTGGCCAGCTGGTGCGAAGGCTACAGCCACTGCCTGATGGCGGCGAGTGCCATGGGCAAGGCGCTGCTGCCACAGGTGGCGGCCCGGCTCGGGGTGGAGATGCTCTCCGAGGTGATCGGCATCGAGAGCAGCGATACCTTTCTGCGCCCCATCTATGCGGGCAATGCCATTGCCCGGGTGGCGAGCAGTGCCCCCATCAAGGTGATGACGGTGCGGGCCACTGCCTTTGCCAAGGCGGCGACGGGCGGGCAGGCTCTCATCGAGCGCTTGACTGTGCCCGAATTCGCTGGCCGTACCCGGCTGGTCGAGCGCCGTGCGGTGCGCTCCAGCAGGCCCGAATTGACCGCCGCCCGGGTGGTGGTCTCCGGTGGCCGCGCCCTTGGCTCCAAGGTGCAGTTTGCCCTGATAGAGGCGCTGGCCGACAAGTTGGGCGGTGCGGTGGGGGCGTCGCGGGCCGCTGTTGATGCGGGATACGTTGCCAACGATCTGCAAGTGGGGCAGACCGGCAAGGTGGTGGCGCCGGAGCTCTATATCGCGGTCGGTATTTCGGGCGCCATCCAGCATCTGGCGGGGATGAAGGAGTCGAAAGTGATCGTGGCCATCAACAAGGACAGCG
>NZ_JRGK01000288.1 GCF_000764645.1 Aeromonas finlandensis | reverse complement strand
GGCTAACCGAGTGGGGGTATTGCCTTTTGACTGGGGTACTGTGGATGAAAACAATAATTGTCGTGTTTATCTTAAATTAAATTCGGACCCTGGTAATCGCGGCAGTTAAATAGATTATGTAAATGCTCATATTGGTCGTTCAACTGAAGAATCATGGAAATATAATCGCTTTCATTATAAATATTCCTCAAGTCAGAATTTTTTAGATAAAACAGAGTATTATATTGCTGGCCAAGAGAAAAATGCTCACGATTTATTGAAAGATATCGATATAGCTGAGACCATTAAGGCAATAAAGAACCCTTTAGAAACTTGGGATGATATCTTTATCCCTAAAGAATATTATAAGACGCAGCTTTTCCCTGAGCGTGAAACAAGGGTATGTGATTTTACAGACATTGATTATGTTCCTGATAATCCTGGTCGTAGTAAGATCGGGGCACAGCGATTGCTCTCTACTCCTGTTGGACAGCCTAAGGCGGTCAGTGGAGAAGAGCCGCTGCTACAGTGTGAAGATGGCCAAGTCTGGAGCGATCGGTTGGGACGTTGCGATACATTAACAAAAACGTGCCGTGATGGAACCTATCTGACTCAAGGTGAAGAAGCGGATGGTTGTATTTGCTATGTACCCTACCGCCCTAAGATTTATCAGGGAATGTGTCTGCGTACCGACGATGGTAATGCAAGTGCCCATACGATTCAGCTAACCAGTAAGGGGGCCGAGCTGGTACAGCAGGTCAATATGATGACGGCAGAAGGGAATACCTTTATTTCACCGGCGATGATTGAGGGGGCGGTCTCACTGATAAAGCAGGGTAAAAATTCGCGACAAGTGCTGGTAGTTATTTCCGATGGCGAGGATTTTCCGAATGTTAAAATCTCCAAAGAGCTGATTAATGCCGGACTATGTGAAACGATTCGTGATGGTCTGACCACGGAGAATGCTTTGGGGAAACTGGTGTTTATCGGTATTGGTTATCAGCCGGAGTTACTACCACAATGGGAGCAGTGCGTGGGCAAGGATAATCTCTTCTTCCCAGAGACACTTGACGAGCTGAAAGAGTCATTGCATCGTGCAGTCTTTGAGGAGGTAGGGCGTAATACCATTAAATAATAATGGTATGTACAACCTACCAATCACCTTATACGAGCCTCTAGCCGTTAATGTCAGTCAGCTAAGTCTGACTGGCATTTTTTTATTATTTTTTCACACTGTACTTGGCCTTGTTGTGAATTTCCCCCAGTACCGAGGACTCCTCGTAGCCTTAAAATGAGGCAACTATTGGAGGTGTTATGACCCGTCAGCGTTATCCAGAAACATTCAACATCTAAGCTGTCACACAAATCACCGAGCGCGGGCGGCCAGTGGCTGACGTTGTACGAGACATCGGGGTATCCAGCCACAGCCTGTATGCATGAGTCAAGTCGTGCGATAAGCCCGCCGAACGGCGCCAAGTCACCGAGGTACGTAACATTTTAGAGGAGGTGGCCGCGTACTTTGTCAGCGAGTCAAGGAAAGGTATGTATTCATAACGTACAGACTCGATCGGTGCAGTGTTGTTCCCCTGAGCCAAATCCTGGGGGTCGCCGAGTGACTTCTACTCGTTGCTGAAAAAGCCAACATCGCCACGACAGCAGGAGGATGAACGACTAACGGGGTTGGTCACGCAATCCTGGCAGGAAAGTGGTGCTGTCTATAGTTATCGCAAGATCCATCAAGGCCCTCGTGACTTGGGGGAAGCCCGCTGCAAGCACCGTGTGGCCAAATTAATGAGGTGGGAAAGGCTGCATTCGCAAACTGCTATCAGCGCAGCAAGGGGCATTATGGGGGTAGGTGCCAGCAGGCTGCTCCGAACACGTTGTCTCGTCAGTTGAAGACATCTCCTGGGTGACCGATACCTACATCCCTACTCAAGAAGGGGGGCTGTAGTATTAGACCTGCTCTCTCGCCAGATCGTCGGCTGGGTAATGAAGCCACACATGACTGCAGACTTGGCGGTTGATGTGTTGTTGATGGCTGTTTGGCGGCGCAAGCCAAAGTAGCCGGCACTGGTGCATTCGGATCAGATCAGGGCTGGGCAGTTAGTTTACCGGTGGTGAATTGCAGGACTTTCTGAAGGTCCACAACCTGAGTTGCAGTATGAGCCGACGTGGTAACTGCCGCGACAATGCTGTCGCCGAGAACCTCTGGTGTCATGGTTCCAAGGATGGGCTGTCACAATTAGAGTTTGAAAAGCAGTTTATTTTTCAGCAACAGAGTATCTGGAAAACCAAGGGCGATTCAGTCTACTCAGTTAGTTCCATTCAAGCTGAATCGATTTTGGCAACAAAGCACCTTTCAAGGAAACCGTTTGCCGACAAGCGGGTATATTAACAACTAATAATATAAATTAAGAGATGATGAGAGTTATTGATTTGTCATTTGCCCATTATTGTTAAATGATGCAGTCGTTGTATAGAGGGGGCGTAGGAATGCCAGTTATACCCCTTAGAGCATATGGAACGTGGATAAGCCGGATTTTAGTTTAGCAATCATCTATTAATTCAGGCATACAACAGCTGATCTATATGTCGACTATTAGTACGATAAACTATATGTCATCATGATTAATAGATTAATAATATCAATAGATTGCCAATGTGTTATCTTATAAATAAACGGAGTTTTAAACATGAAAATGAATAAATTAGCCACTGTAATGGGTTTGAGCGCTATAATGATGTCTGCCATGGCTTTTGCTGACGAGCCTACTAATAGTGCTGATGCTGAGGGCAATGACAAAGCAGTGATGGAAGCTTTTGCATTGGTCAATAAAGATGGCCTGATTGTTGATGAGAACGGCAAGGTGGTAGACAGCTTTATTGTTCAGCTCAAACACCAAGGCAATGATCAGAATATGTCAGGTTCACCGACTGTGGGGGGCTCTCCGGTGCAATTGTTTGTGCAAAGCAATTCAAATAAAGAAGGTGAAAAAGTTTCTGTGTCTTTTAAGAGCCAAGACAATAGCGATTTTACCAAGCCGTTCTTTATTAAAAATGCTAATAATGCAAAGATGGATTTCACAATTGCTGTTGCTGGTTCATCGGAAGAGCTGTCAACTTCTAGTGACAAAGCCGAGCTCATCTTGAGCGAAAGACATGGTAATGGTTATCGTGCTCCTCTGGGCGTGACGCTGACAAGTACTGATGTATATAGCACCTATGCAAGCGGATATTATAAGAACAATTTCCTGGTGCTGGTACAGGCTGATAATTAATTTTAACGCCATGTGTTTTGGCATGAAAATTAAAAAAGCCTCTTATTTAAATTAAGGAATCAGCCCATCCGATAAAGATGGGCTTTATTGTTATGAATACATCTGAAATATGTCGGGTATTAATATCGGTTACTATCATCGGAGTTGCTGTTTCTGGCTGTCTTTTTATATCTGACAATGTCCATGCTGCGGCTGCGAAGAACATCGAGTGGCCACTAAATGTTGTATACCACCATAAAGGCCCTATAGACAGAGATAGAAGCTTTACATTTTATTACGATGGTAAGGTTGTAGGTTCTGAAATTATTTCACTTGGGCAGATGACTGCCAGTAGTGGGTGGGATAAGTTTAAAAAAACTACAGAAGTTTTCCATTTGGTGAGTAGTGAAAGTGAGCGCGAAAAAGTGGATTTGAAGCTGGTTCCAACGGCAGGACGAGACTGGCAAAATAATAGCGCACCAGAACTTACTATGCGAGTGCGAGCCAACTTCACTCAAAATGGAAAACCGGATGATCAAGGCGGAGCAACCCTTGTAGATTATCTTGCCTTAGGTAACAGTGATACGCGTACTATCAGTAATGGTTTTCAACTCTCTTTTGAGTCAGCGTTGCGTAAAATGGACTATGCCAGTGGAAGATATGTGGGTCGCTATGAATTATTTATAACTCCCCGTGGATAGGTCTGATTTATTTAAATGCATCACAACGTTTTACTGTCTGCTTCATCCAGATCATCAGAGATGCAAATCCAGAAGGTAGGGTAAAATAATAATATGTACAGTTATAAAGAAATATTCAGTGCCGGAGTGGTAACTATTTCTTCTTATACCTTGTTGACTCCAGCACTGGTAGCCGCCGCATCTTTGGGAGTACCTCCCGGATTTGAAGATTTGGCGCAAGAGAAGCAACCTGCAGTTGTATTAATGAGCCTGGCTGATAGCTCCTTGGGCAATGTCAATGTACGTTATAATCAGACAGAATTAATCATTGATGACCCTCACATTGTGACGTCAGAGATCCTTAACAGTTTAAAGGCCCGCCTGAGTATAACGGAAACAGATTTGCAGACATTATTGTCGCAGCCGATTACGCGTCAGGAAGAGCAACGGGTGAATGCAGCCATGACCACGGCAGTGGTTATTATTGATGAGGATGATCTGTCTGCCAGACTGGTTTTGCCTGCCAGTACTTACCGTAGTGGAGGGGTGGAAAACAGCGACAGTGGCTATATCAACTACCGCAACGAGCCGGGTTTTGTGCACCGCCATCGTTTTAATAACAGTAACAATCAATCCAGTAATGTTATTAGTTTTAACAGTAATGACACCCTCAATCTGACCGGAAACAGTTATTTTTCCACTAACTGGTATGTAAACCATGCCAATAACCATCTGAGTGACAGCCGCTACTCCAGCAAGGGTTTTGACGAGGCTGCCCTATATGTGGAGCAGGAGCAGACTCGCTATAAATTGGGGCGTCAGCAAAGCAATGATAACTATAATGGTAGTCTACCCTCTCTGATAGGTAGCAACAGTTTTTTGAGTCTGGTCTCGTTTGATGGTGGCTCGGTTGGTTATAACGACAGCTACAATATGGAACGTAGACAAGGCTCCGTTACACCGATTGAACTGTTTATGCCAGTGGCGGGGAGTGTTGAAGTCTATTCGCAAGGGCGTCTGATCGCTACGCAGAATCTTGCCGCCGGCCTGCAACGACTGAATACTGAGCGCTGGCCGCAGGGTGTGTATGAGGTGACGCTGGTCAGCAACTTCAGTACTGGTGCCACTGAAACCACCACCCGTCGCTTCTCCAAGCACTCGGGACGTTTTAGTGCCGGTAAACTCGAATACCTGGTGCAGGGTGGGCGTTACGATACCTACCGTTATCTGGATCCGCTCTGGCTCGATCAACCGGAAAATGAGTATAGCCCCACGCGTGTTGATGCCAAGAATGAATTTGTTTATTCCGCACTGGCTTATACAACAGAACAGGGTATTTCACTGGGCGGTGGTACTTTACGGGATCAGCACAAGTGGTATTTTCACTCAGGCATCAATGTGCCGACAAACTTTTTCCTGTTTGATCAGATCTCAGTAGATGGTTTTGTGGGTGAGCAACGAAGTCACGGTTATAATACCCGCTTGTCAAAATCACTGCCATTAATCAACTATAGCCTCTCTTATCAGAAAGCTCGCTATCTGGTGGATGATTATGGCTTTAGTAATGCAGGTCTTATCTCAGGTAGTGATGGTGAGTATATTTCTGCCGATGTAGGAGTGCCACTGCCTAATAACTTTTCATTACGTGGAAGTTATAGTGCTAATAGAACAACAAGTCGTAGTGACAATTCCCGTAATTATGACATGGCCTCGGTTTATCTGAACCGTTACTTTACCTTGGCAAATGATATCACAATGTCATTTGATTTAGGTTATAGTGAGAATAGTTCTAATACGGTTGGTTATGACAATAATAATTCACGTGATAGCCGATTTGAAATGCGTCTATCATTCAGCCAACGGAGTAGAAATGATTATGGCCCCCAAACTTTGGGTCTGAACACTACTATGCGTTCAGGCCGGGCAAACAGCTATGGTACCAGTATCGATCAGAGTTTTGATAATCCGTCATTCGATCCGAGTGCGCGCTATGCTCTATCAGCTAGTGTAAACTATGATGATCACCAGACAGTTAACACCTCGTTAATAGCGAGAGCAAACAACCGTTTTGGAACATCTGATATTGGTGGTGCTTTTAATAGTGGTAGTAGTGACAAGTTCTGGAATATGTTTGTCTCCAATAGCAGTGGTTTTGCCATCAATAAAGAGGGGTTTGCCTTTGGTAACCTCATGGAAGACAGTGCTCTATTGGTTGATGCCAAAAATGTCCCTGTTGGTGAATTTATTCAGGTCCGCAGTCAGAATGGTTCAGCAGTGGTTGTGCCAGGGGGGGAAGTGACCACTCTGGGCTTGGAGCCCTATAGTTCGGCAATGACACAGTATGACCAGTTGTTTCTGGGGGATTTTACCAGTTCATTACAAATCTCGTCACAGGCGCCATCGGTTCATGTGCTGCCGGGACAGAGCTACAACGTTAAACTTAGTGCCCAGAAAAGTCAGACGGTAATCGGTCGCCTGCTACTACCTAATGGTGAGCCACTGTCCCAGGCTTATATTACCGGTGGTCAAGCACTCACCAATGAACGTGGGTTCTTTGTTGCAGATTTTGTTATGGAGAGTGGCTCTGAACTTCATGAAATAAAAGCGAAAGTAATTGATAAAACATTCAACTGCCCAATCAATATGGATAGAAGTAACTCTGTTCAAGGGCTCATTCAATTAAGTGAGGTATATTGTGAAATTATGTAATAAGTTGCTGACAAAATTAATGATGTCATCTGCTCTGATGCTGACTGTCGGCTTGTCGACGGTAGCACATGCGGTTGCAGTATCACCGATTATCAAGACGATTGCAGCCAATACCGCCAATGAGAACTTTGTTATGGTGCGTAATACCAAACAGGATGAGGTAGAGTACATTCAGATGGATCTGTTCAAGATCCTCAATCCAGGGGAAGGGCAACAGGAGTTACTGGAGCCAGAACTGGAAAAAGCCAATCCAACAATTGTGTTCTCCCCCACTCGGTTGGTTCTCCAACCTGGAAAAGAGCGCAAAGTCCGCCTTCTACCAATGAAATCAGTTGCCCATGAAGAAGTTTTCCGCCTACGGGTGATCTCTGCGCAGCCTCCAGTGGACCCATCTGAGGTTGACTCCAAAACAAAGGCAGCTGCATCAGCTATTACCATGAATATTGGTTATGACATTCTGGTACGTCTGCTGCCTGTAGGAAAACATGTTCAGCAGGTTAGTGTGGATTGCAGTGCTGGCCACTATAAACTGCAGGCTACAGGCAATGTGCGTAGTGAATTAACCAATATTGTGGCCGACGGGATTAAACTGGACAGTTTTAATATTTATCCAACCCGTGAGCGAGCGTTGACACAGAGCAAGAGCATCTCTTTTGAACTAGATGGTGAAACCTATAACTATCAGGGTTGTGTATTGGAGCAGTAATCAATGAGCAAGCATAACACATTACTTATCGGCGCTTGTTTAGGTCTTGGTCTGTGCTATTTCCCACTGTCAGCTGGTGCTTCAGTGGTAAAAGAGGGAGATATTACTGTGCGGGTAGTAAGAACGGGCCCAGACCGCTACGAAGCACAAATGAGCGGCCCAACGGTGAGCAGCCGTGGTGCGATAACCAGTATTCTGTTAGATCCCCGTGAGCATACTCAGGGTGATCATCTTCATATTGAGCCCATTACAGAAAGCGATCATTTTGGTAAAGCTCGTCGTTTTTCGCTGATGGTGCAGCCCCATAATATGGGGCAGTGTGAAGGCAGTGAGCTGGTCGGTAAGGGGGATCTTGCCAGTATTCGTCTGCCGCTGGCGCTGTTTGCTGGCATTCAGCAAGAGCGCGGCCGACAGAATTATAACTGTGGTACAACTCAGGAGCAGGCTATTGGGTGGGGCCAAGAGCTGGGTATGGTTGTAGGCGTTGGCAATCGGTTGGCTGCTGCGGCTCAGCTGGAGGGAGCCAAATTTTCGGAGCTGAACCGTTATTATGGTCAGCGGGTACTGTTGGGGAAGGTCACAATTGATATGCTGCATTCCGGCAGTCGCGAAATAAATACGCCGCATAACCTGAGAGCAGAAAGCAATATCTACCTTGATTTTAGTGGATTAAATGTTGAGCTGGATGATTTTCTTAATGTTACAGCGAAAACTCCATTTATTTATGGAATGTTATTGAATCCCGGAAAGGTGGCGCATCAGACTTTTGGTATCAACATCACACAGAATAATAGAGTTTCTGATAATATTGCCAGAAATCGTGTCAAGGCCAATGATTTCTTCGTGCGATTTCAATCAAAAAATGGTGGCTCTAAATTTTTACTCAAATCAGAAGATGGAAATTATTCGCTGGCTTATAGAGTGGAAAAGGAGGGGGTAATATGGAACGACTCAAGCACCAGTCACCAATTTCCATTAGAATCGATCGATATTAGCAACTGGGATTTCATGATAAAAACCGATATCGTCGATACAACTCTTGCATCGGACACTATGCTTTCCGATACATTAACTGTGATTATGAGTCCAACAGGTTAATTATGGCTAATAATAAGTACATTCTGTCACTACTGCTGTCTTCGACTGCTTTCACCTCTTTCCTTGTCAGCGCAGGAGTTAGCAATGATTGCCCTGCTGGTGTTCTACAAGGGTCACTCTGTCAGCAGTTTTTCATAGGTGGCAAAGTAACTGCGCAGACTGAGGTGACCGGGCCGACCAGTGTCACCTTGTCTAGAAAAGGGAATTATATTGAGGGAGAGACATCAGACTTTATTTTTAAAACAAATGAGAATGACATAAAATCTTTTGCAATTGAATGGGCAGGTTATATAATGCTGTCAGGAATCGTTGGATTGAGTAATATGACGCAGAATGGAAACCTTGAAAAATGTACTTACAGCAGCGCAGTACCAGCAGGCTTCCCTCTTAATTTTTATTATAGTTACAATGGTGGAGGGTACACAGGCCCGGTCAAGAGGGCAGTTGGTAATAAAGATATAATGAAAGTTACTGTTAATGAGGGGGCTCCTACCCCCTTTAAGTTGAAGTTTCAGTCAGTTGCCAGCTTTGCAGATACTGGTTTAGACAAGCTAAGACCAGGTGATAGATATGGCTGTAATTATACGTTAGTGATTAAGCCATTAACCTCGTAGTTTATATTAAGGTTGTAGGAGTTGTCTCGCTGACCGACTATAAATATATAACGGGAGGCGGGGCAATACACTCGGCTTTAAGTAATTATTGTCCGGCATAAATATTGACTCTCAGTTTGATAAATCTCCTCTGCGTATGTACGCTCAAGAAGAGCGTTACATTGCGGAGTAAAGCAAGTAAGAGATGTTAAAGTAGTCTGAATTTTTATGGCAAGCACACATCTTGGAAACACTTTCCACTCTGAAATCAGGTCTTCCTTTAGAAAACTAACATCATTCCTTCAGAATGCCTATCAGGATGTTTATCTTCGCGATGTCATTGTTATGCCACATGGCTAACATAATCTAATCCTCTTTGAGGGTAGATTTGTTGTCTGATAGTCCAGGATGAGAGAAAAATAAGAGCTTATAAGATTATATGAGTACAGTATTGCGCAGTACTAGGGTTAACATGTTTGACATCCAGTCGTATTGAATCGCTATATAAACGATCGATGTGTCGCACGATTTATACTTCAGCTACGAGATGAGTGGTTCCGAATGGCTTGGGATGCTTTCAATTGTTTGTTCAACAACATCTTGGCATCATAAAGTTAAGGTAGGAAATTAAAATGGGGTTATGGCTACGGAGTTGTATCAATTTTGCAGAAAATATTAGATGTTTTCTTAATAATAAAAACGGAAGCGCCGCGATACAGTATGGTGTAATGGCTACAGTTGTAGCAGGTGTCGTTGTTGTCGCCACAGACACGCCAATATTCGATACATTTAACTCGCTAAATGAATGCTCACCCGATACATTAGCCAATCCGCAGTGGAATGAAGATCTTTTAATAGAACATCTCTGTGGAGCTTATGATCTCGCCAGCGATTTTTATTCTCAGCTGGGTGGGGATGACGGGTCTATATTGCCTGATGTTCTTGAGGAATACCTCTCCAAGCTTACGGGCGAGTTTACTCATGTAATAGGCATGATTGAAATTTGGTTTTCACAGATTGTCGACGTATTGATGGATAAAAGTCAATAATAATCCAGGTGATTAAGTTTTTATCAGCCGTCTGCTCTCAGTGCAGCATTCAAGGGCATTAATAGTAGTTAGTAGTTAGTAGTTAGTAGTTAGTAGTTAGTAGTTAGTAGTTACTTTTTCATTGTCTCAATCTTTCCAGGAGAGTTATTATGTTTATCAATCTGTCTTCTCGTGTAAAAGCGTTCTTCAATGACACGAAAGGGATCACTGCGATCGAGTATGCTCTAATCGGTGTAGCGATGGCCACCGCCCTGGCACTCATTCTGGGCAGCAAGGATGGCACCGATCCTGGCACTCTGACTCACGCCCTTAAGGGTTCCTTTGATGCCATTGGCAAGAGCATCTCCAACTATAGTGGCAACTAATAGATAGATAATTCGGGCTGCATTGCGTGATGACAAGTTCATATCTAGTGCTCAGTTAAATCCGGATAGGTTAGGCAGTTACTCTGATTTTATTGGCGAGCTCCCTTCATTCATTTGAGACGGATACTGTCCATTATAATCCATCCGCTAAGAACGGATAGCCTTTTACTGTTTGCTGGAGCGTATTAACCCGCAATCTAGAACAATTTCTCCTTGCAGCTATTTTATCTGTTGATTCTACAAATCTTATTATTACAAGACACCGGCCTCAAGCCGGTGTCTTTTTTGCGCAAGGTTATTACACACTTTCTGCTGTATCAATATCAGACCCTGCTTGAACATGTCCCAAGAGGCTTACCCCATCTTCTGGTCCAGATATGGGCGTTGGACGTTGTGGTGTTCCAAGTGGTCGGTGACTCTATGAATTTACGCTATATGGTCATTTTGTTATGAACACAGCAATCATCCGTAGTGTTAGATCAACCAAGGGAGTGTGGCCTTGGCGGTGTCGGAAATTGCTTCTGTCAGCTCTGGTCGACTATTTAATAGCTGTTGGCTCAACAGCTCGATCACCAGCATTGCACTGATCTTGGAGTGAAATGAACCCGCAGTCAGCGGCCCTTCCGGTTTAGCTGCAACCAGCAACTGATCAGCCTGTGTGGCGAGCGGGCTGCGACTGGTGTTGCTGAGCACTATGATGCTTGCGCCATGCTCCTTGCCCAGTTGTACTGCATGAAGCAGGTCTTTGGTCGAGCCCGAGCTGGAGACCGCTATCACCACATCCCCCGGTTTCAGGCTAGTCGCGTTCATCGCGGCGCGATGCATATCACTGAACTGCTGGGCTGATATGCCCATACGCAGTAAACGATAAGCCAGGTACTCACCGATAATCGCACTCGCAGCAACACCATAGATCTGGATCTGGCGGGCCTTTTCCAACAGTTCGGCACTTTGCAACAGTGCGTGCTGGCTGACCAGGGCCCCGGTATCTCGTAGCGCCGCCACACTCTCCTCAATCAGAGAGCTGAATGCGCCAGTCGCCGATGCTTGGGGCTGGCTGGCTTGCTCCTGCTGGGTTTCCAGAGCCAGCGCCATTTTGAATTCGGTATAGCCACGGCAACCCACACCACGGCAGAGACGTGTCACGCTGGCCTCGCTGGTACCGCTCTCACGGGCAAGTTCGGTGATGGTCAGGTAGAGCACTCGCTGGGGTTGTTCCAGCACAAATTGCCCCAACCGCTGCAGGGTCTGGCTGTATGTGTCGAGTTGATGGCGAAGTAGCAAGAGAACACGTGGTGTCTCTACAGGTTGATTCAATGTGGACTCCTTCAGGGGAGAGAGGATTCAAACTGTCATGATTTTAACGCGATTCACGCTATGAATGTGAGAGCGGTCACGGCATAAAAATAATTATCATGACATTTTGTTTTTTGTGGTAAAAATTACCACCAATGCAATTCACTCGTGGAGATTTTTATCATGTCACTGTCAGAGAAGACGGGAAGCAGCCCGTTTTTCGAGAATGCACAGCGTTTTGGCAAGTCATTTATGTTGCCGATAGCTGTGTTGCCTGCTGCAGGCTTGTTGTTGGGGATTGGTGGATCGCTTTCCAACCCGAATACGCTGGTTGCTTACCCGTTTCTGGATGTGCCCTGGTTGCAAGGGCTGTTTATGTTGATGGCCGATGCTGGTGCCATTGTGTTTGCCAACCTGGCGGTACTGTTTGCCGTGGGGGTCGCTGTGGGGCTGGCCCGCTCTGACAAGGGGACTGCCGGTCTCTCTGCACTGCTGGCCTATCTGGTAATGAATGCCAGTATCAGCACCTTGCTCAAGCTCTCCGATACCCTGGCGAGCGGCAATCTGGGGGCGGCAGGTCAGGGGATGGCGCTCGGGATCCAGACGCTGGAGACCGGCGTATTCGGTGGCGTGGTGGTCGGACTGATGAGCTATTGGCTGCACAGCCGCTACAACAAGGTGCAACTGCCACAGTTTTTGGGCTTTTTTGGCGGTTCCCGTTTTGTACCTATCGTCTGTTCACTCGCCGCCATTGTGCTGGGGTGTGTGATGTACGTGGTCTGGCCCCATTTCCAGAAGCTGATCTTCGGGATGGGTGGGCTGGTAGATGCCACCGGTTATCTTGGCACCTTCATCTACGGCTTTGTGCTGCGGATGCTCGGTCCATTCGGTCTGCACCATATCTTCTATCTCCCGTTCTGGACCACCGCACTGGGTGGCAGTGAGCTGATCAACGGCCATCTGGTGGAAGGAACCCAGCGCATCTTCTTTGCGCAGCTGGCCGATCCCAACACTGTGCAGTTCTATGAGGGGACGGCCCGTTTCATGTCCGGCCGTTTCATCACCATGATGTTTGGCTTGCTGGGCGCGTGTCTGGCGATATATCACTGCGCTCGGCCCGAGAACAAGAAACGGGTGGCAGGCCTGCTCATTTCGGCTGCTCTGACTTCGTTCCTGACCGGGATCACCGAACCTATCGAGTTCTCGTTCCTGTTTATTGCGCCACCGCTCTATGTGTTGCACGCCTTCTTCGACGGCCTGGCATTCATGCTGGCGCACATGCTTAACATCACTATCGGACAGACCTTCTCCGGTGGTTTTATCGACTTCATGCTGTTTGGTGTGCTGCAAGGCCAGGCTAAAACCAACTGGATGCTGGTTCCGTTGGTGGGCGTTCCCTGGTTCTGCCTCTACTACATTTCATTCCGTTTCATGATCCAGCGTTTCAAGTTCAAAACACCGGGACGTGAAGATCAGCAGGCAGAGACAACGGAAGCGGTCGGCGCTGATCGTGCCAAGGCCATCGTTGCCGGACTTGGCGGCGCGACCAACATCAAGGATGTGGATTGTTGTGCGACCCGGCTGCGCATCTCCGTACATAGCGGGGAGAGCGTCAGTGAGGGGTTGCTAAAGCAGACCGGTGCGCTAGCTGTAATCACCAAGGGCAATGGCATCCAGGTTATCTATGGCCCGCATGTCACCATTATCAAGAATGAGATCGAGGAGTTATTGGGCGCATGAGTTGTACAATGCTGAACCAAATCAAAGGCAAGTTAATCGTATCCTGTCAGGCGTTGGAGGATGAACCGCTGCATAGCGACTTCATCATGGGCAAGATGGCCTTGGCTGCCGCCCGTGGTGGCGCCAGTGCTATCCGGGCAAACAGCGTGGTGGATATCAAGGCGATCAAGCAGGAGGTCTCCCTGCCAGTGATTGGGATCCTCAAGCGGGATTATCCCGGCTCTGATGTCTATATCACCGCAACCATGCGGGAAGTGGACGAGCTGATGGCCGCAGCGCCTGAGATGATTGCGCTTGATGCCACGCTCCATCAACGCCCCGACGGGCTGACATTGGCTCAGATGGTGGAGGCAATTCGCGCACGCTATCCACAGTTACTGCTGATGGCCGACATCGCAACAGTAGAAGAGGCGCAGCATGCAGAGCAATTGGGCTTTGACTGTATCGGCACGACGCTTCATGGCTACACGGCTGAGACTCAGGGCCACAAGCTTTATGACAATGATTTTGCCTTCCTGCGCTCTGTGCTTGAGGCGGTCAATAAGCCTGTTATTGCGGAAGGGAACGTCAATACACCGCACATGGCTGCCCGCTGCTTGCAGCTAGGCGCTCATGCAGTCGTTGTTGGCGGTGCGATTACTCGTCCACAACAGATCACCGAGCGCTTTATCGAAAGCATGGGGTTATCACAATAATCCGCTTTGAAGACAATTAAAGCTCTGCCAAGACCGTTATGGTGTAAGTATTTACAGAGCAGAATATATTGAGAGAGGGCTATAGCCCTCTCTCAATATTCCAGACTCAAGACGTTTTAATATTCCACAGCTGATATGTATTACGATTTATTGCGAAAATCATTATTTGACGCAAAAAAAAATATTGCAAGACATGAAATAATTAATTCTAGTAAGCTGGTTACAAGTCAGAATAAAGTATAGAATTTGCAAGTCGAGTCCCAAGGCACATCAATGTTAGGGTTGGAGGCAAACCCCAAGGCTCAGGAATAACTGAGCTATCACATACATACAAATTCTTATAATCAGTTCTCAGAACGGAATCAACATGCCTTCCAATCGCCACTGTCCCTCCAGGA
>NZ_JRGK01000287.1 GCF_000764645.1 Aeromonas finlandensis | reverse complement strand
GGAACACCGGCAGCGATGGCATCGCCAGAGAGAGTGTCTGGCAGGAGAAGTGGCTGCGCGTGGGCAATCAGGTGTGGAGCCAGCGGCTCATTCCCCTCCCCCTTGCCCGTGCCTATCACGCCACTCACGACGCCACCCCCGGCCACAAGCACTTTACCCACCAGATGGCGGCCCGCTGGGTCAGTCGTAGTGATGAGGGTGAACTTCAGCTGCGTTATGCCGACAGCTGGCATAACCAGCTGGTGGAGGTGCCAGAAGAGGAGTACGGTCAGGTGGCTTTCAAGCCCGACTGGCCGCGGATCCGCCATCTCGTCAACCCGGCGCTGATCGAGGGGATGACGCCACTGGATGAAGCGGCGCCCGAACAGGCGCGCTGGTACGAAAAACGCGATGGTAACCAGCGAACCCGCATCCTCTGGTCGAGTCAGTGGCAGATCCCGCTGGTGGTCGAGTCGGCAACTCTTGACGGCTATCGCAGCTACCGGATGGAGGTGACCCTGCGCAAGCTGCCCACTCAGCTCCCCTGGCAGCAACTCGCTGATTACGAAGTGCGCGATCTGCGCGATTTCTTCGACTGAGATCTCAACCCCTCAGCAGGTAGACAGACAACGCAGGCAGGAATGTTACACTCTGCATATTCGACTCTGGCTCACGACCTTTCTGCATGCGCGATCTCTACCTGCCCTTTGTGACTCTGCTGTTGTTGCTGGTGACCACCAGCACGCAAGCGATTGTGCTGGTGGCGGCCGAACTGCCCCCTTACGTTATTCGCACCAATCAGGGCAACCCGAGCGGAATGGCCATCGAGATCATGGAAGAGGCCGCCCGCCGTCTGGGCGAACCACTGACCATCGAGTTGATGCCGCTGGCTCGAGCCCTTACCGAGGTGGCTAACCGCAAGGATGTGATGCTCGTGCCGCCGGTGCGGAGCTCCCAGCGCGAGCGCCTCTTTTACTGGATAGCCCCGATCATGGATGAAGAGTTTGTCATCGTCAGCGATCGCCGCTTTCATCCCACCCCGCTCAAGACCAGCGATCTCCCCTCACTGAAGGTCGGCACCCTGCGCTACTCCTTCGGCCAGCACCTGCTCAAACTGCGGCTCAATCTGGCCAGCCAAACCGTCGCCACCGAAGCACTCAATGCCAGCAAGCTGCAACGAGGGCGCATCGATGCCTGGGTCGGCGCCTGGAATGCCATCCTCTACAACCAGCACATTAGCGGATTTTCTGCAGACAATCTGGTTAAGGGCGAAACCCTGATGCACACCCAGTTGTTTGTCGCCGCCCACCGGGAATTTCCCTTCTTCGAGGGGCGTCGCTGGCAAATCACCCTCAATGAGATGCGCAAGGATGGCTCGCTGGCGCGGATCATCCGTCAGTACAATTATCAGGCTTCTGAGTAGTCACTCAGTCACGGTTGCCAAGGCTTGCCAGAATGGTTATGGTAGCCCCATGAAAATACTCGTTATTTCCTCGATTTTGCTCACACCCTGCTGAGCCCCCGCCTCGCTCCTTCGGCCGCGAGTCGCTTGGGGGCATGGCATTTTCAATCGATTGAACCTGTTGAATCCATTTTTGTAACACCCAGTGTGATGGCCAACCTGCACCCGCCGGTCTGGCCCTGTCCGCTATTGATAAGGAATATCTTATGAAACAACCACATCTCGTTATCTCCAGTCTTGATCTGGACCGTATCGAACAACTGCTCGGCAACCACCCGCAGCATCTGGCTCTGCAAGAGGAGCTGGATCGCGCCGAGATCCGCGAACCGGCCGACATGCCGCCAGACGTGGTCACCATGAACAGCAAGGTGCGCTTCAAGATGCAGAGCAGCGGCAACGAGTTCTGCCTCACCCTGGTCTACCCGCGCGATGCCAAGGGCGACGAGAGCAACATCTCGGTACTGGCCCCGGTGGGCAGTGCCCTGCTCGGTTTGAAAGTGGGCGACAGCATCGCCTGGCCGGGCCCGGCCGGTCGCACCATCGAGGTCGAAATTCTGGAAGTGGTCTATCAGCCGGAACGCGCCGGCGAGCTGCACCGCTGAGTCCCCCGGGCTGGTCATCCCCCTGTTGATCAGCCCGTTTATTCGCCCTTGCCAGCTGATCCCGATCAAGCTTTGCGCACCTTGCCCCCGGTTTTTAGCCCCTTTTCCTGCTGCTGCTTGAGCCTGACTCGGGGGGCAGGTATCTTGTTGGCCGCGTCATGGTCATGACGCACCGAATTTCAGGCTGACATCATGATAAACATTGCCCTCATCGACGATCACCAGATCGTCCGTTCCGGTTTTGCCCAACTGCTCAATCTGGAGCCCGACCTGCAGGTGGTGGCCGAATTCGGCTCTGCCAGCGACGCCCTTGCCGGCCTGCCCGGCAGCGGGGCGCGGGTCTGCGTCTGCGACATCTCGATGCCCGACCAGTCGGGGCTGGAGCTGCTCAAGCAGCTCCCCTCCGGCCTGGCGGTGGTGATGCTCTCGGTTCACGACAGCCCGGCCCTCATCGAGCAGGCGCTGCAAACCGGTGCCAAGGGATTTCTCTCCAAACGTTGCAGCCCGGACGAGCTGATCGCCGCCGTGCGTACCGCCGCCCTAGGGGGGTGTTATCTGACGCCGGACATCGCCCAAAAGCTGGCCAGCAGCAGCCGGGATCCCCTCACCAATCGGGAGCGGGAAATTGCCCAGTTGCTGGCACAGGGGCTGGAGGTGAAGGCCATCGCCGAGCAACTTGGCCTCTCTCCCAAGACGGTCCACGTCCATCGCGCCAACCTGATGGACAAGCTTAAGGTCAGCAATAACGTCGAGCTGGCTCACCGCATGCTGGATAGCTGGTGATCTCCCGTTTTGCCAGCTATGTCGCCATCGCGCTGGCGGCCAGCTTCATCTTTGCCGCCGGTTGGTTTTGCCTCTGGAGCATCAGCCTGCATCTGGCGGGTGGCCCGGCGCTGGCGGTGCTGCTGTTCCCCTTCGGCCTGCGCCTCGGCTTGCTGCTGCAAAGCCCCGGCCACTACTGGCCGCCGCTGTTGCTGTGCGAAGGGCTGCTGCTCTACTGGCTCAATCAGGAGGTGGGGCTGCCCCACTGGCCGTGGCTGGTCGCGGGTAGTCTGCTGACCCTGCTACCCCTGCTCATTGCCCGTCGCCAGCAGGTGCGCAACGACTGGCAGCAACTGTTGCTGCTGCTCGCCACCGTCACAGCGGCGGCGCTGCTGCAAGCCCTGCTCTGGCATCTGGCGGGGGAAGATGGCCTCTCGGCCCTGCTGCTTAGCCTGACCGGCGGCCTCACCCTCACCTCTACCTGCATGCTGATCTGGCACTACCTCACCCGCGCCACCTGGGTGCCGCTCGGCCCTGCGCTGGTGGATCAGCCGGTGGACTGGCGCTTTCGCCATCTGGTCTGGTATCTGCTGCTGTTCGTGCTGAGCCTCTGGCTGCAACTGGGGTTGCCCAACTCGCTGGTGCGCTTCACGCCGTTTTGTCTGGCCATCCCCATCATCGCCATGGCGTGGCGCTATGGCTGGCAGGGGGCGCTGCTTGCCACCCTGATGAACACCATCGCCCTGCTGGCCAGTCAGGCCTGGCACGATCACCCCCTCGACCTGCTGCTCTCATTGCTGGCCCAGAGTCTTACCGGCCTGCTGCTCGGCGCCGGGATCCAGCGCCAGCGCGAGCTCAATCAGGCGTTGACTCGCCAGCTCGCCCACAATCGCCAGCTCACCGAGCGGCTGCTGGAGACCGAAGAGAGCATCCGCAAGGAGGTGGCGCGCGAGCTGCACGACGATATCGGCCAAACCATCACAGCCATTCGAACCCAGGCCGGGATCGTGCGCCGCCTCGCCCCCGACAATGCCGGGGTGGGCCAGAGCAGCGCCCTGATCGACACCCTGTCGCTCGGGATCTACGACGCGGTGCGCGGTCTGCTTGGGCGGTTGCGCCCGCGCCAGCTCGACGACATGACCCTGGAGCAGGCGGTACGGGCTCTGCTGCGAGAGCTTGAGCTGGAGCGCCACGGCATTGTCACCCGGCTGGAGTGGCAGTTGGCGGATGGGGATCTCTCCGATGCCCAGCGGGTCACCCTGTTTCGGGTCTGTCAGGAGGGGCTCAACAACGTGGTCAAACATGCCAATGCCCACTCGGTCACCATTCGCGCCCGGGCCAGCGGCGAGCAGTTGCAACTGGTGCTGGAAGATGATGGCCGCGGCCTGCCGGAGAGTCGCCCGCAGCAGGGCTATGGCCTGCTCGGCATTCGCGAGCGGGTACAGGCCCTCGGGGGCAGTCTGCAACTCTCCTGCATCCACGGCACCCAGCTGACGGTCAACCTGCCCAGTCGCAGACGGGAGGAGAGTCATGGCTAATCACCACCAGAGGGCCAGCCTGTGCTGAGTTTTATGAGAAGCGCGCCGCCCCGGCCCCTTATCCGGGATCAGGGCGAGATCGACGCCACCTATCGCCACTGGCGGCTGCACCTGCTGCTCACCATGTATCTGGGCTATGCGGTCTTCTACTTCACCCGCAAGAGTTTCAACTTCGCCATGCCGGACATGCTGGCGAGCGGCATGCTGGACAAGTCCGACATCGGCATGCTCTGGACCCTGTTCTACATCACCTACGGCTGCTCCAAGTTCTTCTCCGGCATCATCAGTGACCGCGCCAACCCGCGCTACTTCATGGGGGTCGGGTTGATGGCTACCGGCGTCATCAATATCCTGTTCGGCCTCTCATCGGCACTCTGGATGTTTGCCGCCCTCTGGGTCGCCAACGCCTTCTTTCAGGGCTGGGGCTGGCCCCCCTGCTCCAAGCTGCTCACCAGCTGGTATTCGCGCACCGAGCGCGGGGTCTGGTGGTCAGCCTGGAACACCGCCCACAACGTCGGCGGCGCGCTCATCCCCCTTATCGTCAGCACGATTGCCCTGCAACATGGCTGGCGCTACGGCATGATAGTGCCCGGCCTTATCGCCATCCTTGCGGGATTGTTCCTCTGCTGGCGACTGCGGGATACCCCGAGCGCCATGGGGCTGCCCACGGTGGGCGAGTGGCGCAAGGACGCCATGGAGCTGGCCCAGCAGACCCAGGATGCGGGGCTCTCCCACCGCCAGATCCTGCGCAAATATGTGCTGGGCAACCCCTATATCTGGCTGCTGGCCTGCTGTTACGTGCTGGTCTATGTGGTCCGCACCGCCATCAATGACTGGGGCAACCTCTATATGACCGAGCAGCGCGGCTTCAATCTGATGAGCGCCAACTCGGCCATCTCCATGTTCGAGGTGGGGGGCTTTATCGGCGCCCTGGTGGCGGGCTGGGGATCGGACAAGCTGTTCAACGGCAACCGCGGCCCGATGAACCTTATCTTTGCGGTGGGGATCCTGCTGGCGGTGGGGTCGCTCTGGCTGATGCCCTTCTTCAGCTATGTGATGCAGGCGGCCTGCTTCTTTACCATCGGCTTCTTCGTGTTCGGCCCCCAGATGCTGATCGGCATGGCGGCGGCGGAGTGCTCCCACAAGAATTCAGCAGGAGCGGCCACCGGCTTTGTCGGCCTGTTTGCCTACATGGGGGCGGCGCTGTCGGGCTATCCGCTGGCCAAGGTGATGGAGATCTGGCACTGGAACGGCTTCTTCGTGGTGATCTCGGTGGCGGCGGGCGTCTCGGCCCTGCTGCTGCTCCCCTTCCTCAAGGCGCAGGCTCCCAGAGGACAACCGACCGAGCAGATGTAACCCCGACTCCTCAAGGTGGCGCAGTAAACACATTTTGGGCTTGAACCTGCATCATTAGCTAGATATGTTGTTTTCGTGTGATTTTATGAGTGAAGCCATGAGTAAAAAGTGCCCCTAACCTATTGAGTCTTCTGACACAATCTGTTTTTGGTACATTTTTCACTCAACCACTATTCATAGCATCTCATATGGGGCTTTTGTCCCGCTCAAGACATTAATCCTGTCTTGCCTGTTGCCGGATGCAGCAGTCTCTTGTGCCACGGAGTCGCACGGGATCAGGTTCAAGGCCGAACACACCACCGACAGAGACGTCACTTATGATCAAAAAACTGATTCTTTCTACCCTGCTGTTTTGCGGGATCGCCACGGCGGCCCCGACCCCAGCCCCTACGTCTACCCTGGATGCCGTGCTCGAACGCGGCGTGCTGCGGGTCGGCTTTGATGCGGGCTATCAACCCTTCGAGATGACCAACAAGCAGGGCCAATACATCGGCTTTGACGTGGATCTCGCCAAGATGGTCGCCAAAGAGATGGGGGTAAAGGTCGAGTTCGTCAACACCGCCTGGGACGGCATCATCCCGGCGCTCTTGACCAACAAGTTCGACGTCATCATGGGCGGCATGACCGTCACCCCGCAGCGCAACTTGCGGGTCAACTTTGCCGACCCCTACATCGTGGTCGGCCAGACCATAGTTGTGCGCAAGGACAAGGCAGCCGAGATCAAATCCTTCACCGACCTCAACGACCCGAAATACAAGATTGCGGTCAAGCTCGGCACCACCGGCGAGCAGGCGGTCAAGCGCCTCATCCCGAAAGCCACCCTGCTGCAGTTTGAAACCCAGGATGACGCCAAGCTGGAAGTGATCAACGGCAAGGTCGATGCCTTCGTCTATGACCTGCCCTACAACGCTATCTTCGCCTCCCAGAATCAGGGCGCCGTGGTGCACCTCGACAAGCCGTTCACCTTCGAGCCGCTGGCCTGGGCCATTCGCAAAGGCGATCAGGACACCCTCAACTGGTTCAACAACTACCTGCGCCAGATCAAGGGCGATGGCAGCTACGACCGCCTCTACAAGAAGTGGTTCGAATCCAATACCTGGCTGAACCAGCTCAAATAACCTCCGGGGGGCGGCATGTGCCGCCCCTGCACCATGCAGCTCCCCACACAATAACGAGAAGAGGTTGTGACTGTGCACACACCCAAACTGACAAGACAGATGGAAAAACAGCCCAATCAGCTACTCTGGCATGGCGTCTTCCTGCTGATGCTGCTGGCCGCCGTGTTCGGCATCTATAAAGCAGTGCAATCCGTGGATTACACCTGGCGCTGGGAACGCATTCCCCAATACATCGCCTATCAGGCGGAGCAGAATAACCAGGCCGAATTTGACGGCACCGTGATTGCTGGCACCAGCGAGGCCGAGAAGGGCAAGCTGTTCCTGCAAAACGATCTCGACCCCAATCAACGTCAAGCCATCGCCAGCACCGGGGTGAAAGTCGCGGAAGGGGATACCATTTTCCGCGGCGATACGCTGGATACAACGCTCACCTGGACCGCTGGCCCCATCGCTTGGGGCGTCTGGGTCACCGTCAAGCTCTCGCTGGTGGCGGGCATCTTCGCCATCCTGCTCGGCACCCTGGCCGGGCTGGCGCGTCTCTCCCCCAACCCTGCTCTGCGCAATCTGGCGGTCACCTACGTGGAGCTGATCCGCGGCACGCCGCTACTGGTGCAGATCTTCATCGTCTACTTCTTTATCGGCACCGTGCTGAACCTCGATCGCTTCACCGCCGGGGTCGCCGCGCTGGCAGTCTTTACCGGCGCCTATGTGGCGGAGATCGTCCGCGCCGGTATCAGCTCCATCCACAAGGGGCAGATGGAGGCGGGCCGCAGCCTGGGCATGACCTCGGCCCAGACCATGCGCTATGTCATCCTGCCGCAGGCGTTCAAGCGGGTGCTGCCGCCGCTGGCGGGCCAGTTCATCAACCTGATCAAGGACTCCTCGCTGGTCTCGGTCATCTCTATCACCGATCTGACCAAGGCGGGGCGCGAGGTGGTCAGCTCCACCTTCAGCCCGTTCGAGGTGTGGTTTACCGTCGCCCTGCTCTATCTGGTGCTCACTGGCACCCTCTCTTTCCTGGTACGCCGTCTCGAGGTGAAATATGCGCGCAGCAACTGATCCCATTATCAAGATGCAACGGGATTCGAATAGCCCTGAAATCACCGGCACCCCCAGCGCCTTCCCGGTTCCTCTTCTGGAGGCAAAATATGCGTACAGCAACTGATCCCATCATCAAGGCGACCGGGGTAGAGAAGTTCTACGGCACCGAGGTGCATGCCCTGAAAAACGTCAGCACCGAGGTGGCCGAAGGGGAAGTGGTGGTGATCGTCGGCCCCAGCGGCTCGGGCAAATCGACCTTCCTGCGCACCCTCAACCAGCTGGAGACCATCAACGACGGCAATATCGTGGTCGACGGTATCTGCCTGACCGAGCCGGGCGATGTCAACAAGCTGCGGGAAGAGGTGGGCATGGTGTTCCAGTCCTTCAACCTCTTCCCCCACCTGACGGTGCTGGAGAACATCTGCCTCGCTCCGCAAAAGGTGCGCGGCCTGTCACGCCGTGATGCCGAAGACAGGGCCAAGGCGCTGCTGCTGAAGGTGGGGCTGTCGGTCAAGGCGGCCAGCTACCCGTCACAACTCTCCGGCGGTCAGCAACAGCGGGTGGCCATCGCCCGGGCGCTCGCCATGCAACCGCGCATCATGCTGTTTGACGAGCCCACCAGTGCGCTCGACCCCGAAATGGTGGGGGAAGTGCTGGATGTGATGAAAGGGCTGGCCCGCGAGGGGATGACCATGGTGGTGGTGACCCACGAGATGGGCTTTGCCCGCGAGGTGGCGGATCGGGTGCTCTTTATGGAGAGTGGCGAGCTGCTGGTGGATGAAAAGCCCGCCGACTTCTTCGACAATCCCCCCTCCCCGCGTCTGCGCCAGTTCCTGAGCCAGGTGCTGTAGCAAACAGGCTCTGCTGGATAAACGAAGAGGGACCGCATGGTCCCTCTTCTTGTTCTTCACGCTGGAGCAGACTCAATCCAGCTGAACCCGAGTCCCCTTCTCATCGGCTCAGCGCGGGGACTTTCCCAGATAGCGCTCCACGATGCTCTTTATGCCGTCACGCTTTTTGAGCTGATAAAGCTCCTTGTCAAACTGCTCGATAAAGGCCTGCTTGTAGGGAAACTCCCCTTTGCGGCTATAACCGAGAAACCCCTGCTCCTTGCTGAGCACCGGCCCCTGTTTGAGCAGGGACATATCGGCCACCGCCAGCTGATCGGCCTTGATCATGTTGAGCAGTTCATAGAGCAGTGAGAGGCGGTCATTGATCGTGCAATCAACCCGGCCACGCACGATTTTGAGCAGATTTTCCCGATTGCTTTTGACCTCTTCCAGGTCGATTTTCTTCTCCTTTACCGCCTGCCAGAAGGCATCGCCACCAATGGCAAAGCCGGCATTCATGCCAAAGCGCAAGCCGTGATAATCGGCCGGAAAGCTGGCCTGCGGGGTATTGGCCGCCACACTAGCGCCGCACATCACCACCAGCTCTTCATCGAGCATCGGCTGCGAGTAGGGCCAGATATAGGGGCGGGCATCGGGCAGGTAGTAGGGTGGAAAAATGGCGAAGGCAGACCCCTGCTCCACCATGCTCAGACCCCGCCGCCAGGGCATGGGTTTGAGCACCACGTCATAATCACTCATGGAGGCAGTCACCTCGCGGATGATGTCGGCATAGATGCCCCTGACCTCCTCCCCCTCCTGCCACGAGTAGGGGGGATAGGCCGCATCCGCCAGGATCTCGACCCGGGTCTTGGCGTGCGCCATCACACACAGCCCCAACAACAAGCAGCACCAGATGCGCATAAGCCAGATCCTCCGGAAAAAAAGCCTGCATCAAGCATAGCCACCGCCCGCAGCATCCAGCCCACCTTTAAATATGCTCTACACCGAGCCCATCACTCTGGCACGTCACTGGCACAAAAAATGTTAATGAAATATTAACTCCATCCTTTATGCTGGAGAGCAATTGCTCTGAATGGATACCGGATCATGGATGTGCAACTGCTCCTGCTCTACCTCTCCCCGATTTTTCTGGCCTTTATCGGCTGGGAGATGCTCTACCTGCGCAAACATGGCGCCGCCTTTCCCACTGCCACCTACCAGTGGCGAGATCTGTTTGCCAACGCCGCACTGGCCCTGATGCATCAGGGGGGCGATGCGCTGGCGGCCATCGCCATCGCTTATCTGTACGACACCCTCTGGGGCTGGCGGCTGTTCGATATCGAGCTCACCTTCTGGAGCGTACTGCTGCTCTTCCTGTTGCAGGATCTCTGCTACTGGCTGTTCCACTTCACCAGCCACCATGTGCGCTGGCTGTGGGCCTCCCATGTGGTGCATCACAGCTCGGAGCGGCTCAACCTCTCCACAGCCTTTCGCCAGAGCCTGATGTATCCCATCTCCGGCATGTGGCTGTTCTGGATCCCGATGATTGTCATCGGCTTCCCGCCCGAAGCGGTCGTCGCCACCGTACTGCTCAGCCTGGGCTTTCAGTTCTTCGTCCACACTCAGGTGGTCGGCAAGCTCGGCAAACTGGAGTGGATCTTCAACACCCCCTCCCACCACAGGGTGCACCACGCTAGCAATGCCAAGTACATAGACCGCAACTTCGCCGGGGTGCTGATCATCTGGGATCGGCTGTTTGGCACCTTTGTCGAGGAGGACCCGGCCGAGCCGTGCCGCTTTGGCATCACCAAACCGATCCACAGCTTCAACCCCCTCACCCTCACCTTCCACGAGTGGCGGGACATGCTGCGCGATGCCCGTGGCCTGCCGTGGCCCGCCAAGCTCAAGGTGCTGTTTGGCAAGCCTGCCGGGCCATCTGCCTCCTGACGAATAGCGAATAAAAAATGAGTGAGGCCACCCAAGGGTGGCCTCACTGCTATTGCACAAGATGTTCGCTCGCTGGCAGCTTAACGTCCGGCCAGTACTCGCTTGATCTGTTTGACCCAGTCGGAAACCCGCCCCTGCTGGGGCAAGCCGCGCCAGATCTGCTCCCACTGGGCAGGGCTGAGCGGACGCCCAAGGCGACGCTGCACCCCCGCATAGAGGTAGTCATGGGCCGTGGTGGCCGCATGGCTGGAGGTGAGAAATTTGGAGACCGGATCGGTCAACCGCACATCCCGCATGCCGAGCAGCGGATAGTCGTTGTGCACCGCCGCCAGCATGGTCTCGCGCATGGCAGACTCGATGTAGCCACGGGCAAACAGGGCGGTCACCGACTCCAGCGACCCCTGATCCGGGCCGTGGTACTGTTCGTCAAAGACCGGGCTCGGCTCTGCCATGCCGCTTTGTACCACCGCATCGGGATCCGGCTGCGGCACGACCACGGCAGGCTTGGGGGCTACCGGCTTGGCAGCCACTGTGGCTTTGCGCGGCGCACTCTGACTACAGGCACCCAGTGCCAGGGCGAGCGCGACACAGGCCAGCGCACGGGAATGAGACTGCATCTTCATGACTCTTATGTCGCTCCTTTTACGATTCCTGAGCTGGCTTCTCGGCCAAAGCCGGTTCGACCCGGGTAACCAGCAGCTGATCAATCTTGTAACTGTCGATATCCACGACTTCGAACTTGTAACCGGCGTATTTGACCGAGTCGGTGCGCTTGGGGATCTTGCGCAGCATATACATGATGAAGCCGGCGATGGTCTCGTAGTTCTGGTTCTCGGGGAACTCTTCGATATCGAAGGCGCGCATCACGTCGGAGATGGGGGTCACCCCGTCCACCAGCCAGGAGTTCTCGTCGCGCTGGACGATCTGCTCTTCCACCACGTGGGTCGCCCATTCGCCCATGACGGTACTCATCAGGTCGTTCATGGTGACAATCCCCACCACCAGCGCGTACTCGTTCATCACCACGGCAAAGTCGCCACGATGA
Organism: Aeromonas finlandensis; assembly: GCF_000764645.1. GTDB lineage: Bacteria > Pseudomonadota > Gammaproteobacteria > Enterobacterales > Aeromonadaceae > Aeromonas > Aeromonas finlandensis. Next base: position 10,544 of record NZ_JRGK01000287.1, on the reverse strand, counting down.
TTTTTGAAGTACTCCATCGCCTCGTAGAGGTTCAGGGTATCGGGGATGATGATGACGTTCTGCACCAGGTTGCCACCGATGAGATCGATGCTCTGCCCGCTGATAACGCGGATCAACAACTCTTTGGCATCGACAAAGCCCTTGATGCTGTCGAGGTTGTGGTCACAGACCAGAAACTTGTTGTGGGGGTGCTCGGCGATCTTCGCCTTGATGCTCTCTTCACTCTCTTGCAGGGTGAAGTAGATGAGGCTCTCGCGGGCCGTCATGGCGGAGGTGACGCCAAGGGATTGCAACTCGAACACGTTCTCGATGAGCTGATGCTCCTCCCGCTGGATAACCCCCGCCTCGGCACCGGCATCCATCACTGCATAGATATCGTCGGAGGTGATCTCGTCGTTGCGCACCGTGGAGACGCGCATCAGGCGGAACAGGGAGTTGGCCAACCCGTTGAAGACCCACACCAGCGGCATCAGCACGGTGACGAAGAAGAGCATGGGGCGCACCACCACCACGGCAATCTGCTCGGGCATGGTCATGGCCAGACGCTTGGGCATCAGATCGGCGATCAGGATAAACATCCCGGTGACAAACACGAAGGAGGCACCGGAGCTGATCTCGCCAAGCCAGGGGCCCTGGTAGAACTGGGAGACAATCCCCTTGATGGCGGGGTTGAGGGCAGACTCACCCAGGATACCGCCCAGAATGGCGACGGTATTGAGGCCAATCTGCACCACGGTGAAGAAGTTGCCCGGCTGGGCCTGCAGGGCCAGCACCTTTTCGGCCTGGCGATTACCTTCATCCGCCATCACCTGCAATTTGATTTTGCGAGATGCGGCGAGAGAGATCTCGGAGAGGGAGAAAAACACACTGCCGCCAACCAGCAGCATTAAAAAGAACAAACTATCGGCAAAACTCATGATTAACCTATTGCTACACCCGCCTTAGCACAAGACGGCAAACTGGGCCCGGGAGACCGGACCGTGAGCCCATCCGGGACTCACACAGGGGGAGTATTCTATCAGAAAACAGCCAGTTGGGGGCTTTATCTTACTCCGACCAGTTATGCAACAAAAAAGGCGCTTCACGCGCCTTTTTATTCACTTCCGGTTAGCCCTTGCCCAGCAAGGTGCCCAGATCGTCCGCCTTGGTGTGGCGCACATCCTTGCCCTTGACGTAGTAGACGATGTACTCGCAGATGTGCTGGCAGCGATCGCCGACCCGCTCGATGGCCCGCGCCGCCCACAGCACGTTGAGCACCTGGGGGATGGTGCGGGGATCTTCCATCATATAGGTCATCAGCTCGCGAATGATGGACTCGTACTCGCGGTCTACCTTGTCATCTTCCTTGTAGACCGCCAGCGCCGCATCCAGATCCATCCGGGCGAAGGCGTCGAGCACATCGTGCAGCATCTTGATGGTACGACGGCCCATGTTTTCCAGCGACACCAGCGGCGGCTGTGGCTTGTTGGCGTTGTCGGTCAGCATGCGGGCGATCTTGTCCGCCACGTCACCAATGCGCTCCAGATCGGTGATGGTCTTGATGATGGCCATCACCAGTCGCAGGTCGGAGGCGGTCGGCTGACGCTTGGCGATGATGCGGGTGCACTCCTCGTCGATCGCCACTTCCATGGCGTTGACCTTATGGTCGTTGGCGACAATGATGCGCGCCGCATCGAGATCCTGATCGTGAATCGCCGCGATGGCATCGGTGAGCTGCTGCTCCACCAGACCGCCCATCACCAACACCTGATTGCGCACGCTCTCTAGCTCGGCATTGAACTGACCGGAGATGTGTTTATTGAGGTTCATATTGTCCATACAAATAATCCTTGATGCTCCGATTATGCCTTAGCCGTTGATCTGACCGGTAATCTGTTTCTTGCTGTTCATATCTATCAGCCCTGCTCTGCCACTCACCGCTTAGCCGTAACGACCGGTGATGTAATCTTCGGTCTTCTTCTTGGCCGGGGTGGTGAAGATGGTGTTGGTATCCGAGTACTCGATAAGCTCGCCCATATACATGAAGGCGGTCTGATCAGAGACCCGCGCCGCCTGTTGCATGTTGTGGGTGACGATCACCACGGTGAACTGGCTCTTGAGCTCGTTGATCAGCTCCTCGATGGTGAGGGTGGAGATGGGGTCGAGCGCCGAGGTCGGTTCATCAAGCAGCAACACTTCCGGCTCGATGGCGATGGCGCGGGCAATCACCAGACGCTGCTGCTGACCACCTGAAAGGCCGAAGGCGTTGTCGTGCAGACGATCCTTCACCTCGTCCCACAGGGCCGCACCGCGCAGGGAGCGCTCGGCCGCTTCATCCAGGGTACGGCGATCGTTGATCCCCTGCAGGCGCAGGCCATAGACCACGTTCTCATAGATGGACTTGGGGAAGGGGTTCGGACGCTGGAACACCATGCCCACCTGACGGCGCAGGGCGGAGACATCCACGCTCTTGTCATAGATGTTGTGGCCGTGCAGCTGGATCTCCCCCTCGATGCGGCAGATCTCCACCAGATCGTTCATCCGGTTGATGCAGCGCAGCAGGGTCGATTTGCCACAGCCGGACGGACCGATAAAGGCGGTCACCTGCCCTTTGGGGATCTTCATGTTGACGTTGAACAGCGCCTGCTTGCTGCCGTAGTACAGGTTGAGATCCTTCACCTCCAGCGCGGTCTGCTCCGGGCTCAGGTTGAGCAGGTCCAGCGCGGTGTGCTGGGTGGACGTGGTCGTTACGTTGATCATCTGTTACCTCAAAATCAATCTGGAGTGGCCGGACTGCTGCCGGCGCCCCTCACGTATTGGTGCAGAGAGATGGCGGCTCGCGCTCGGCCGCCCCTCTGTTATCTCACTCTTGTATCACTCAAGCGGCGCCGGATTAATGCTCCAGCGACCGGAATTTCTCGCGCAAGTGGTTACGAATACCGATAGCGGTCAGGTTCAGACCCACGATCACCGTCACCAGCAGGAAGGAGGTGGCGTAGACCAGCGGGCGGGCCGCCTCGACGTTGGGGCTCTGGAAGCCGACGTCATAGATGTGGAAGCCCAGGTGCATGAACTTGCGCTCCACATGCAGATACGGGAAGTTGCCATCCATCGGCAGGGTCGGTGCCAGTTTCACCACCCCCACCAGCATCAGCGGCGCCACTTCACCGGCCGCACGGGCAATCGCCAGAATAAGGCCGGTCATGATGGCCGGGCTCGCCATCGGCAGCACGATACGCCACAGAGTCTCGGCCTGGGTCGCCCCCAGTGCCAGCGAGCCCTGACGGATGGTGCTCGGGATCCGCGCCAGCCCCTCTTCGGTGGAGACGATCACCACCGGCAGGGTCAGGATGGCCAGGGTCAGCGCCGACCAGATCACGCCGGGGGAGCCAAAGGTCGGGCTCGGCAGCGCTTCCGGGTAGAACAGCTGATCCAGCGAACCGCCCAGGGTGTAGACGAAGAAGCCCAGACCAAACACGCCGTAAACGATGGAGGGCACGCCCGCCAGGTTGATCACCGCGATGCGGATGATCTTGGTCAGGCTGTTCTTGCCCGCATACTCGTGCAGGTAAACCGCCGCCACCACCCCCAGCGGGGTCACGATGATCGCCATCAGGAACACCATGAAGACGGTACCGAAGATGGCCGGGAACACCCCGCCCTCGGTGTTGGCTTCACGGGGATCGTCAGAGACGAACTTGCCGATCTGGTGGAACCAGTGGCCCACCTTGGCCAGCAGGCTCATGTCGTTGGGCCATACCACATCCAGTACCTTGGACATGGGCATGGTCACCAGCTCGCCACGCATATCCTTGACGGTGATGGCATCGCGATCGGCCTGGGCACGCAGGGAGAAGAGCTCTTTTTCCAGCACCTGATAGCGATCGTTGAGGGCTTGACGCTCACTGGCCAGCTCGGCTTTGAGCTGATCGGTCAGCTTGTCATCCAGCTCGGCCTTGCGCTCTTTGAGGCGCAGCCGCTCCAGCTGATAGTTGATACTGCCGATATCCCCTTTTTGCAGATCGTTGGCCTGTTCGGAGAGGGCATTAGCGCGCGCCAGCACCCGCTGCAGGGCAGGATGCAGATCCGTGGTGACCTCGCGGCCATCCTCTTTCACCGAGGCGATGTAGCCGTAGAAGTTGCCGTTGGTGGCACGCTCCACCATCGCCAGCTCGGCCGGCTGGCTCTGGGACTTGATATCGGTCTCCAGCACCCAGCGAAAATCGAGGTCGACGAACTCGCGGTTACCGGTCTTGACCAGATAGCGGGTCAGCAGCTCGCGCTCCTCTCCTTCCAGCGGCAGACCTGCGGCGCGCAGTCGCTCCACCGGCACCAGCTCGCGATCGTTGATCTCGCCGATCAGCACGCTCTTGTTGCCGCTTGCGTCTTCCAGTTGCCACTCATAGATGGGGTGCGGCCAGAAGTAGACCAGACCACGCCAGCCAATCAGCAGCAGCAGACCCAGTACCGCCACCAGACTCAGGCTGACGGCGCCGCCGGTCATCCAGATCCAGGGTGCCCCTGATTTAAACCACTTACCCATTGTCGATTCCTTGTCCATTACAGAGTCGCCCCTTACATCGAGCTGTATTTTTCACGCAACCGCTGACGGACAAACTCGGCCAGGGTGTTGAACAAAAAGGTGAACACAAACAGGACGAAGGCCGCGAGGAACAACACCCGATAGTGGGAGCTGCCCACTTCCGACTCCGGCATCTCCACCGCAATGTTGGCGGCGAGGGTGCGCAGCCCCTGGAACATGGAGAAGTCCATGATGGGGGTGTTGCCGGTTGCCATCAGCACGATCATGGTCTCGCCCACGGCGCGGCCAAGGCCCATCATCACCGCCGAGAAAATACCGGGGCTCGCGGTGAGGATCACCACCCGGCTCAGGGTCTGCCACGGGGTGGCCCCCAGTGCCAGCGAACCCTGGGTGAGGTGCTTGGGCACCGAGAAGACCGCATCTTCGGCGATGGAGAAGATGGTGGGGATGACCGCAAAGCCCATGGCGATACCGACCACCAGCGAGTTGCGCTGGTCAAACTTGATGCCCATTTCGTGGGTCAGCCAGATGCGCGAATCACCGTGCATAAAGGCGTTCTCGATGAGCGGGCTCAGGGCGAAGGCGCCCCAGCCAATCAGCAGCAGCACCGGAATCAGCAGGATGGCGTGCCACCCCTCCGGCAACCAGGCACGGCTGCGCTCCGGCAGATAGTTCCAGATCAGTGCAGTCAGCAGCATCCCCATCGGCAGCAGCACCAGCAGCAACACCACCCCGGGCAGAGCTCCCTCAATGATCGGCGCCAGCCACAGACCCGCCAGGAAACCGAGGATAACGGTCGGCAGCGCCGCCATGATCTCGACGGTCGGCTTGACGTATTTGCGCAGCCCCGCCGACATGAAGTAGGCGGTATAGATGGCACCGGCAACACCGAGCGGCACTGCAAACATCATGGCGTAGAAGGAGGCCTTGAGGGTACCGAATACCAGCGGCACCAGACTCAGCTTGGCTTCAAAGTCATTGCTGGCAGAGGTGGATTGCCACACATACTGGGGCTCCGGATACCCTTCATACCACACCTGTTGCCAGAGGGCGGACCAGGTCACTTCGGGGTGTTCGTTCTCTACCGCAAACAGCTTGAACGCCTGCCCTTGCTGCAACAACAGCAGATTGTGACGCGGCGAAATGGCCAGCGCCGACAGCTCACCGCCCTCGACCTGCTCGCTCAGCAGCTTGGTCTCGCCGGTGGCGTGGAAGAAGCTGACCGTACCGTGCTTGTCGGCACTGATAAAGCCCTTGCGAAAGTGCTCGGGGGTCAGCAGATCCACCGCGCCGTCACCCTTGAAGTCACGGATTTGGGTGAACTGACGCTTGCCCTCTTTGGCCACTTCAAACCACTGGGAGATGACGCCATTGTCATTGCCCACCAACAGGGAGGAGGCGCCCGAGAGCAGCTCGACCCGGGTCACATTGGCGTTGGGAGCATTGATCTCCAGCACGTTGCGCAGGGAGATCTCGCTCAGGTTGTGAATGTCATAGACCGAGAGGCGATTGCCCTCGCGCACAAAGAGGATCCGCAGATTGGGGGTCAACAGCATCTGATCCACGTGACGCGGCAGGGAGGGGATGCTGTAGTTCTGGGCACTCCACTCGATCTCGCCGGAGAGGAAGTTCTCCTCACCGCTCATCACCGTCATCACGCCACGACCATCTTCGGTCACGGCGGCAGTCGCCATCTTCTCCTTGGTCGCCTCAAACACCATGGTCTTGAGTGCCTTGCCCTCTGGGTCGATCACCACCGGCTCTTCGCCGAAGGGATATTGCAGGCTGGGTTCAATCACCCGCACATCGTTGGGATAGGAGACCTTGAAGGAGGGTTGTACCACCTGCGCCTTGCCATCGGCAAAGCCGTAGGCGATCAGCCGCTGACCCGGCGCGGGTGCCGCCACCGTGGTGATATCACCAGCGACCTGGGCCTGGCCCAGTGACTGGCCGACCTTGATCTTGTCATCTCCCTGCAGCGCGAAGAAGTTGACCAGCCCTTTATCGCTGAAGCGATAGCCAATCTCGTTCTGCTCTTCCACGCCGAGCCAGGCGGTCTTCCCTGCGGCAGGCAGGGTAAACGAGGCGGTCGGCTCCATGGAGGCGCCATTGAAGATGGGTTTCACCACATAGAGCAGATAAAAGAAGATAAGCAGCAGCGCCACCAGTACCAGGGCTCCGCCTGTGGTGACGCCATATTTGGCCAATTTATCCTTGATCCGGCGTTTTCTACTGCCCGCCATGACCAGGTTTAACGATTCCGATGACATGCAAGACCTCAATGTAAGCTAGGCTTCGCGGCATTATATGGCGGTTGCATGACAGTTTTGTTACATCGAGAGCGCTTTAACAGAGGTTGTGAGCGGAAAAGTGGACGGGGGTTATTTTGAGGAAGGACAATTACAACGCATTGTTTATAAAGAGATATTTATGAAGATAATCAGCGAGGGCCGCCTGCGCTGCCCCCGAATGATTCAGGAAAGGGTATCGTTTGATTGTTGCAGTGCCAGTTTGGCCGCCTTTTTCTCGGCGCGGCGGCGCTTGAAGAAAGCAGATAACTGGGCCGAGCAGGCATCGGCCAGCACGCCGCCGGTTAGCTCGACCCTGTGGTTGTGGCGCGGGTCCTGCAAAATCTCGAACACCGACCCCGCGGCACCGGTCTTGAGATCTTGGGCCCCATAGACCACCCGCTTGACCCGGCTATGAATAAGCGCACCGGCACACATACAGCAGGGCTCCAGCGTCACATAAAGAGTGGTGTCGAGCAGGCGGTAGTTCGCCAGCTGCTTGCCCGCCGCCCGGATCGCCATCACCTCGGCATGAGCACAGGCATCGTGCTCGCTGATGGAGCGGTTCCACCCCTCACCCACCACCTCGCCATCCAGCACCAGCACGGCGCCGACCGGGATCTCGCCGATCCCTTCGGCACGGGCGGCCAATGCCATGGCATGGCGCATCCACTGTTCATCCTGCGAAGTCTGACTCTGGGCCTGACTCGGCGTCTCTGGGACCTCTGATGGTTTCACGCCCATCCCCTCTGTTTGTTCACGTGTGCTGTTTGCATTCCCTTTATCCAAACCTTTTAGATAATTCCATAGATAGCTGGCATGATACCTCGCGATGACAGGGCGGCGATTATGCCAAATCTGCGCTTCAGACCCAAGCTGCATCCAGACTGAGCAATAAAGAAGCAATCGGCATCTCTATGATAAAAAAGGAGTTGCGCCCGTTTGGCCATGCTATTAGACTTCCTCCCCGTCAGCCGAGTCTGACTCCGTCGGTGTGTAGCGCAGCCAGGTAGCGCATCTGCATGGGGTGTAGAGGGTCGGAGGTTCGAATCCTCTCACACCGACCATTTTCCCCGAGAATAGCCCAGTCAAACGACTGGGCTATTTTTTTGCCTCCGGTTTATCCTCCTGACGATACCTGCCCATCAAGCACAAAAAACACTCAGAACCACTTGAATCTTTTTTCCGTACTCATTAAGATGCGCACCTTTCCGCCGGTAGACAAAACAGGGAGGTGGAAACACCAGTGAAGGGATCACTGTCCGGCTTGCGTTCAACACAGGACCAGCCATGAACCAGACCACCGATTTCACACCCGCCATTGCGCTTTATTCCGTTCCTCACGACACCCCTTGCCATACCGAAAGCGAAGATGAACAGGTCATCCAGCTGGATGTGATCGATCTTGCCGAACCGGATGATGACTATTGAGCCCGGCCAGATGGCCGCTCAATCCCCTGCTCGTCACCTGTTCATCGCCCTCTGTTTCCCGCCCTTGGCGAGAAATCAGCAAAAAACGACAAGCTGCTAATTCTATCAAGAATGGCAGTATTATTGACTGATGTTTCTCCCCCTTGCCTCCCCGGCATTCCCCCCGACAACTGATACAAACCTACGTTATTGCGCTTCACTTTCCATCGCTGCAACCGCTGGTGCCAACAGAGCCCGCACCACCACATCAAGTTTAAAACGCACGTTCACCAACCAGACCTAGCAATAGCAAAACCTTCATTGCCACATTCAAACGCACTTTATACGACCGTTTTGGCAAAGCCTGGAGTTAGGTCGGGATTTGTTTTTGCATTTGTAATTTTATTACGTAATAAGTTACGAAATGAGGGGCTGGGTAATGGCCCAAATTAGCCGTTGTCCTATGTGAAAAAGCAGGAGCATAACCATCTGCGTAGAGCTTTTATACCAATCCAATAAAACAATAAAAAACATCAACTTAACTATAGCGAGAAAACAGGCGTTTAAAAAAAACTGTTGACGTAATCGACAATATTTCGCACCTTATCAATCGTGTTATCCCGTTGTTGCGGGAACGTTTCAGAAACAGGGATTCGACTTTAGTCGTAGTTAGTAAGTTCAAAATGTAATTCTCAAAGGAGTGAACCTTATGTCGGCACCGGCTCAGACCCACTGCAGCGCCCGCCTTCGCATCCAGGGCGAGATACTGCCCGAATACGCGCAAATTCTGACGCCGGACGCGGTGGCTCTGGTCTCCGAACTGGTGGAACGTTTTGCTCCCCAAAGAGGGGAATTGCTGAAACAACGTGTGGCACGCCAGGCCCGTATCGATGGCGGCGAGCTGCCGGACTTCCTGCCGGAAACCGCCCACATCCGTGAAGGCAACTGGACCATTCGCGGCATTCCCGCCGACCTGCAAGACCGCCGTGTGGAGATCACCGGCCCGGTCGAGCGCAAGATGGTGATCAACGCCCTCAACGCCAACGTCAAAGTGTTCATGGCGGACTTCGAGGACTCACTGGCCCCCGCATGGAATAAAGTGATCGAGGGTCAAATCAACCTGCGCGATGCGGTCAACGGCACCGTCTCCTATACCAGTCCGGAAGGAAAGGCTTATACCCTCAACCCCGATCCGGCCGTCCTCATCTGCCGGGTCCGTGGTCTGCACCTGCCGGAAAAACATGTCACCTTCGATGGCGAGCCCATCCCCGGCGGCCTGTTCGATTTTGCCCTCTATTTTCTGCACAACTATCAGGCACTGCTGGCCAAAGGCTCGGGCCCCTACTTCTACGTGCCCAAGTTGCAGAGCAATCTGGAAGGGCGCTGGTGGAGTGAAGTGTTCGCCTGGACTGAGGACAAGTTCGGTCTGCCCCGTGGCACTATCAAGGCCACCGTGCTGATTGAAACCCTGCCCGCAGTGTTCGAGATGGATGAGCTGCTCTATCAGATGAAGGATCACATCGTCGCCCTCAACTGCGGCCGCTGGGACTACATCTTCAGCTACATCAAGACCTTGAAAAACCATCCGGATCGGGTACTGCCTGATCGCCAGGTGGTGACCATGGACAAACCGTTCCTCTCCGCCTACTCGCGGCTGCTGATCAAGACCTGTCACAAGCGCGGTGCGCTGGCGATGGGGGGCATGGCCGCCTTTATTCCGGCCAAGGATGCCGCCGTCAACGAGCAGGTGTTTGCCAAGGTCAAAGCCGACAAGGAGCGCGAAGCCAACAACGGCCATGATGGCACCTGGGTCGCCCACCCCGGCCTCGCCGATACTGCCATGGCGGTGTTCAACGCCACCATTGCGGCTGGCGCCAAGAACCAGATTGGCGTGCTGCGCGAGCAGGATTCCCCCATCACTGCCGCCGACCTGCTGGCCCCCTGTGAGGGCGAGCGCACCGAGGCAGGCATGCGCACCAATATCCGCGTTGCCTTGCAATATCTGGAGGCCTGGATCAACGGCAACGGCTGCGTGCCCATCTACGGTCTGATGGAAGATGCCGCCACCGCCGAGATCTCCCGCACCTCCATCTGGCAATGGATCCGCCACGGCAAGAGCCTGTCAAATGGCAAGGTGGTGACCAAGGCGCTGTTCCGCCAGATGCTGGCCGAGGAGCTGGAGGTGGTCAAAGCCGAGGTAGGCACCGCGCGCTGGCAGGCAGGACGCTTTGCCGAGGCAAGTGACCTGATGGAAGAGATCACCTGCGCCGACACCCTGATCGATTTTCTGACGCTGCCCGGTTACGAGCGGCTCTGAATCACGG